>PFJY01000219.1 GCA_002784065.1 Hydrogenophilales bacterium CG_4_10_14_3_um_filter_58_23
TTCTATTGACCAAAAAAGCGGCGAAATATGAACCGGCCAGGCGGATTTGCAGCCGATTTCCTTCAAGTCAGACAGGCTGCTAGATTCCCGCCTTCGCGGGAATGACGAAGCTAATGGATAATCCGGGTTAAGCGCCATCACTCATCCGCCTCCACCAGATGCCCCGCCTCTTCCATCCAAGCCCGCCTTGAAGCGGCCTCGGATTTCGCCATCAGCTTGTTGAAGACTTCCCGGACGTAGCCGGTGAAATCGTCTGTGCGCAATGTCAGCAGACGGCGCGTGTCGGGGTTGAGGGTGGTTTCCCACAGTTGCACCGGATTCATTTCCCCCAGACCCTTGAAGCGCGACACCTGCCACGATCCCTCGCGCACGCGGTCGGCGCGCAACCGGTCCAGCGTGCCCTCCAGCTCGCCCTCGTCGAGGCAATAGAACTTGCGCGCCGGCTTGTTCTTGCCTTGGGCGGGCACGTCCACCCGGTACAGCGGCGGTTGCGCGACACACACTCGACCAGCGCGGATCAGGGCGGGGAAGTGGCGGTAGAACAGGGTCAGCAGCAGCACCTGGATATGACTGCCGTCCACGTCCGCGTCAGCCAGGATGATGACGCGGGCGTAGCGCAGATTGGACATGTCCGGCGTGTCGTCTGGCGCGTGCGGGTCAACGCCGAGCGCGACTGCGATGTTGTGGATTTCGTTGTTGGCGAAGATGCGGTCGGCCTCGTGCTCCCAAGTGTTGAGCACCTTGCCGCGCAGGGGCAGGATGGCCTGGGTGTCCTTGTTGCGGCCCTGCTTGGCGGAGCCACCGGCGGAATCGCCCTCGACCAGGAACAGCTCGCGCTCTTCCAGGTTGTCGGACTGGCAGTCGGCCAGCTTGCCCGGCAGCACGGCGATGCTGGACGATTTGCGCTTTTCTATTTTCTGTCCGGCGCGTTGCCGCGTCTGCGCCGCCTTGATCGAGATGTCGGCGATCTTCCGGGCCTGTTCCTGGTGCTCGTTGAGCCACAGTTCGAGCGGGTCGCGCACCATGGCGGCGACCAGGCGCAGTGCATCCCGCGACGACAGCCGTTCCTTGGTTTGCCCCTGGAATTGCGGGTCGAGCATCTTGGTCGAGAGGACGAAGGAGACGCGGCTGAACACGTCGTCGGCGGTGAGCTTGACGCCCTTCGGCAACAGGCTGTGGTGCTCGATGTAGCTCTTCACCGCGTTGAAAATACCGTCGCGCAGACCCGCTTCATGGGTGCCGCCGGAGGGCGTATAGATCAGGTTGACGTAGGACTCGCGCGCAATCGGCCCGTCCTCCGTCCATGCCGCCACCCATTCCGCCCCCTCGCCGCAGGCTATGGTGTCGCCAGACGCCGGCGCGTACTTGGAGAATTTCCAGAACAGTCCGTCGATCAGGTATTCCGACAGTTGCGACCTGAGGTAATCGGAAAGCCCGTCCTGGTAAACCCACTCCTTTTCGTCCTTGATCAGCCCGTTTTTGTCCTCGATCGTAAGCACCACGCGCACACCGGGCAACAGCACTGCCTTGGCCTTCAGCAGCCGCTCCAGTTGCTGCGGCGGAATCTCGGCAGTGTCAAAATACTGAGCATCCGGCCACACCCTCACCGACGTGCCAGAGGCGCGCTTGGCCGCACTGCAAATCAGCGCCAGCGGTTCGACCACGTCGCCGCCGACAAACGCCATGCGGTGGACGCCGCCCTCGCGCGTTACCGTCACTTCCAGCCGGTGCGACAGCGCGTTGGTGACGGAAACGCCGACGCCGTGCAGCCCGCCGGAAAACTGGTAAGCCCCGCCGGCTTTCTTGTCGAACTTGCCGCCCGCATGCAGCCGGGTAAAGACCACTTCGACCGTCGGCACCCCCTCTTCGGGATGAATGCCGACCGGGATGCCGCGACCGTCGTCCGTGACCGAAACCGAACCATCGCCATGCAGCCGCACCTTGATCGTTTTGGCAAAACCGGCCAGGGCCTCGTCAGCCGAGTTGTCCACCACCTCGGTAATAATGTGTAGCGGATTGTCCGTGAGCGTATACATCCCCGGCCGCTGCTTCACCGGCTCAAGGCCGCGCAAGACGCGGATGGACGAATCTGAATAGGTCTTGCTCATAACACCCGTTCTTGAAATCCTAAATTGCTAGCCGCGAATGATAACGCACAGCCCTCATGGGGGCCTAATTTAGACTTGAACAAGGTGCCTTTAAGGCTACAATGAATCCTTTAATTTAGATGTTAAACAGCCACAGTGAACACGCCCAGCCCGCCTTACCAGAACCTCACCCCGGACCGCATCCTGAATGCAGTAGAAAGTCTGGGCCTGCGTTGCGATGGCCGCCTGCTCGCGCTCAACAGCTATGAAAACCGTGTCTACCAAATCGGCATCGAAGAAGGCGCGCCCATCATCGCCAAATTCTATCGCCCTCTGCGCTGGACGGATGAGGCCATCCTCGAAGAACACCGCTTCACGCTGGAACTCGCCGAACGGGAAATCCCCGTCGTCGCGCCCCTGGTCGACCAGACCGGGCGCACCCTGCATGAATTCGAGGGTTTCCGCTTCACGATTTCCCCGCGCCAGCCGGGGCGGGCGCCGGAACTGGACGACCCCTACACCCTGGCATGGATGGGCCGCTTCATCGGCCGCATCCATGCGGTCGGCGCAATCGAACCCTTTGCCCACCGCCCCACGATCAGCATCGAAACCTTCGGCGTGGAGCCCTACCGTTACATCATCGCCAACGGCTTCATCCCGCCCGATCTGGAAGTCGCTTATCTCTCCACGGTCGAAGATGCGTTGCAACGCGTGCGTGCAGCCTTCGCACGCGCCGAACCCGTTTCATTGATCCGGCTCCACGGCGACTGCCACCCCGGCAACGTGCTGTGGTCCGATACCGGCCCGCACTTCGTCGATTTCGACGACTGCCGCATGGGGCCGGCGGTACAGGACATCTGGATGCTCCTGTCCGGCGACCGCGCCGCCATGACCCGCCAGCTGTCCGACTTCATGGAAGGCTATCAGGAATTCCACGATTTCAACCCGCGCGAACTGCTGCTGGTGGAGGCGCTGCGCACCCTGCGCCTGATCCACTATTCCGGCTGGCTGGCCCAGCGCTGGAGCGACCCGGCCTTTCCCGCCAGCTTTCCCTGGTTCAACACCCAGCACTACTGGCAAGACCAGGTCCTCGCCCTGCGTGAACAAGCCGCGCTGATGGACGAACCCCCGTTGGTTCTGGGCTAGAATCAAGAACAACCCCGTCCAAAAAGGAAAAACGTTGATGGATATCGAACTCACACTTTATGAAGCACGCATCATCGGTTCCCTGATCGAAAAGGAAATCACCACGCCCGATCAATACCCGCTCTCGCTCAACGCGCTGACCAATGCGTGCAACCAGAAAAGTAACCGCGAGCCGGTCCTGGAACTGGATGAGGCGACGGTTCAGGAAACGCTGGATGCACTGGTCAAAAGATCGCTGGTCAGCGATCAAACCGGGTTCGGCAGCCGCACCACGAAATACAAGCATCGATTCTGCAATACCGAATTCGGCGTCCTGAAATTTTCGGAACAAGAGCTCGGTATCATTTGCGCCCTGCTGCTGCGCGGCCCGCAGACTCCCGGCGAACTGCGCACCCACACCAACCGCCTGTGCACCGCCTGTGCAAATTCGGCGACATGCAGGAAGTCGAATCCGCGCTTGACCGCCTGATGGAACGCAGCGACGGGCCGTTTGTCGCCAAGCTGCCGCGCGAGCCGGGGAAAAGGGAAGCGCGCTTCATGCATCTCTTCAGCGGCGATGCGCCAGCGATGGAGTTTTCCGGGAGCGCGAACATCGCCTCCGACCTTTCCGGCGCAGAGATTAACAAACTGGACCAACTTGAGCAGCGCGTCGATGAACTGGAACAGGAAATTGCGCAGCTCAAACGCGCACTCGAACAGCCAGGGCCGAAGCCGACTACCGGTTACATGGAAGCCTAGGAGCCTTTCGGCCCCAGAGAGGGCAAGATGAAATTGAAACGCGCGATGTAGTTTGTGGTCGGGAGGATATTGGGAGGGCAGGCAACGGCATGGAACGGGAGCGAATACCGCAAGCTATTCGACAAGAACCCCGAAAACAGATAGCGGGTAGGGTGGGCACGTCTTCGTGCCTACGCGGGGAAAC
>PFJY01000058.1 GCA_002784065.1 Hydrogenophilales bacterium CG_4_10_14_3_um_filter_58_23
CACCTAATCTTGCCGCTTCAGGCTCATTCCTGGTTGGAAATACAGGCCTCGTTCAGGCTCATTCCTCATTGGACAAGGCTAAGGCGCACGTTAAAGATGGGGTAGGGTTATACTAGCCTCTTTTTTTTATTTGATCGGGAATTGATTCATGGCTGAGCAGAAAATCGGCAGGAACAAGACAGTACACGTGACTTATGTGATTCTGGACGAGAGCGGCAAGGTATTCGAACAGTACGACATGCCGATCGGCTACGTGCACGGCGCCGACAGCGGGCTATTCGAGAAGATCGAAGCAGCGCTGGAAGGCCGCGTGGCCGGCGACAAGATCGAAGTCACTCTGAATCCGCAGGAAGGGTTCGGCGGCCATCATCCCGAATTGACCTTCACCGACGACATCAACAACGTACCGCCGGAATTCCGTCATATGGGCGCCGAGGTAGAATTCGAGAACGACAAGGGCGAGGCGATGAAGTTTTTCGTCACCAAGATCGAGAATGGCAAGCTCACCATCGACGCCAACCATCCCATGGCTGGTCAGACTGTGACCTTCGTCGTTAACGTGGTGTCGGTCAATGACGCCACTCCGTCCGAAATCGCCAGCGGCAGGCCGGATGGGGAAGCGATGCCCAGCCTGCACTAAAACACTGAGCAAGTCCAACGCTCCCTCCCCCATCAAGGGGAGAGCGGGTTAATCAGGGTTTGTTTAGTGCTTCATCCCTTCGTGGTCATGTTTCATTTCCATGTTCATTTTCATTTCGGTCTGGATCTGGCGCACTGGCGCTTCAATTTTCTTGCTGCTACCGTCCTCGAAGGTTAGCGTGATTGGTACGTTGTTACCTTCCTTGAGTTCCTGCTTCAGTCCGATCAGCATCACGTGCAGGCCGCCTGGCTTGAGCACGGCTTCGCCTTGGGCCTTGATCTCGATGTCTTTGACCGGGCGCATTTTCATCACCCCCCCCTCGTTGGTGTGGGTGTGCAATTCCACCACCTTGGCAACAGGGCTTTCCGCCTTGACCAGCTTGTGATCCTTGTTGTCGGCGTTCTTGAGCACCATGAATGAGCCGGTGACGGTCATGCCGGGGGGCGCCATGCGCACATAGGGATCGTTGGCGGAAACGCTCTCCGCAGCGGGGCCGGCCAGTACCGGCGCGGCGATCAGGGTGCCCAGAACGCAGGCGATGATGCGGATGGAATGGAACTTGGTAGTCATGTTGCTCTCCTTCGGTTAAAAAAATTATCCCTTTTTCATCGCGGCGCGGATCGCTTCGACGACCTGCGGCGGCGGGGTGCCGTGGTCGAGGGATTTGAACAGGCTGCCATCGGGCGCGATGACGTAGGTATAGGCGGAGTGGTCTACCACGTAGCCTCCGGCCGAACCGGTTTCCTGCCTGGCATAGCTCGCGCCGTAAAGTTTCGCGGCCTTGGCGATTTCCTCCGGGGTGCCGCTTAAGCCCAGGATGCTGGGGTGGAAATAGGCGGTATAGGCCTTGAGCTTGTCCAGGGTGTCGCGTTCCGGATCCACCGAGACGAACAGCATCTGCACTTTATCCAGCTCCGTCTTGTCGAGCGTGGCAAGGGCCTGCGAATTGAAGGCGAGCGAAGTGGGGCAGATGTCGGGACAGAAGGTGTAGCCGAAATATAGCAGTACCACCTTGCCCTTGAGATCGTGCAACGATAGCGGCCCGTTGGCCGAGTGCAGGGTGAAATCGCCGCCCTTGGGCGCTTCTGCCAGACCGAGCGGCAGATGGGCGCCGGACTTGCCGGCGGTGGGCTGCCAGAAGACGATGGCCCAGACCAGCAGCAGGGTAAAAATAACGATCATCGCGATCAGGGGTTTCTTCATGTAGTCTCCGTCAATGACGCTTCGTTTCAAATCTGAATGGCACCGCGATCCGCTTGCCGCCCAATTCGACCAGCACGGTCGCCTGCCAGGCCATCCTGCTGCGTACGCATACCGGCAGCGTGGCCTGGCCGGTGAACAGACCGACCTTGCCCGGTATCAGGCGATAGCGGTTGAACCCCATGTTCATGTCGGCACCGGCGAAATCCACCTCCACCGAGCGCGCGGCGACACCGGTCACCTTCACCCGCAAGGCGAGCGGCGAAAGGACCGGGATCGGGCGCGGTTCCACCGCCAGCTCCACTTTGCCGCCGCCAGGCAGGGGCGAGGCGCACGCACCCTGATTCAGGTCGCACGCGGTGTTCAGTAGCAGGCTGATCTCCTGCTGTGGGTTGATCAGCGGCGCCAGCTTGACCGCTGCCGTAATGGCCAAGGCAGCGGCCAGCAACACTATGGCGCTCCATAACACTTTATTCGAAAAATAGTTCATCTCATAGACCTGATGCAAGTTGTGTGCCTGAAATAGCGGTAATCAAATCAATGTGCTTCATGGCGGCATCTGTGTCAAATGGCGCGTGTTGTGGGATTCCGCACACTTGGGACAGGCTCCTGGCCGCATACTAACTTCCTTCGTCTGGCTTTGCCAAGAGCCAAAAAATTGCCGCTCGTGGAATCTCTAGATTGGGGCAAGGCAATATGTTACATGAAACAGCCCTTCACCAAATTGGGAGATGATTGTGAATCATATCTCTTTGAATTTCTCCGTGCTCTCCACGCCTCCGCGTGATCACCTTTTAAGGTTCATTGTTCGGCCTGCCGGGTGCTAAAATAATAAAGTCTACTCTGTTCTGATACGGCCATTTATGATTAACCCGGAAATGAACAAGCTGGTTGAGACCCTGCTGGAAGGGGATCACGCCGCAGCGCTGGCCGAAGCCAGGCGGCTGCGCACCGCAGGCATGGCGTCGGAGCGGATCGTGACAGAAGGGCTGGAAGCGGCGATGCAGCGGCTCGACGACAAATGCACCGTGGAAAGCTTTAACCTCCTCGAAATCATGCTGGCCGGGCGCGCGGTGTCGGCGGTGGTGAACGAGCTCTATCCCGAGGGGATGCCGCCGGAGCGGGGGCGCGACACCTTCGTCATTGCCACGCTGGAGGGCGACATCCACGACTTGGGCAAGAACGTCACGAAAATGGTGCTGATCGGCAAGGGTTACCGGGTGGTCGATCTGGGCAAGGATTGCCCGGTGGAAAACCTGGTGAATGCGGTCGAGCGCGAGCACGCCCATGCCGTGCTGGTGAGCGGCCTGATCACGCCAGTGATCCCGCAGGTGCGCCGGGTCAGGCCCGCACTGGCAGCGCGCGGACTGGGTGGCGTCAGGGTAGTGGCGGGCGGCGCCGCGCTGAAGCAGGCAACGGCTGGGGAGCTCAACGTGGATTACGTGGCGGAGACGGCGTTCGACGGCGCGCGCTACCTGGATAGTCTGGCGCGGGGGGCGGTATGAGCAGGGAGCAGGGGCTCCACGCAGCGGGGATGCGATCGGCCGCGATCGCCGCCGGTCTCCCGACGCCTTGCCACTGGGCCTGCACCACATGCTCGGAGGGAGCGGTATGAACAGCTTGGAGCGAGTCAAGGCCGCGATCGCTTTTGCGCCGGCTGACCACACCCCGGCGGTGCCGCAGCTGTTCGGCCATGCTGCCGCGCTGGCGGGCGTGGCGCTGGAAGACTACATCCGCAACGGCGAATTGCTCGCCCGCTGCCAGATCGAGGCGTACAGGCACTACGGCCACGACATGGTATTCGCCTTCATGGATTTTTCCGTTGAAACCGAGGCGCTGGGCTCCGTCCTGCAATATCGCGCCAACCAGTATCCGGATGTGGTCTCCTATGTGCTGACGCCCGACAGCGATGTGTCGGCGCTGGCCGTTCCCGACCCCACCAGCGCCGGACGCATGCCGGAACTGCTGCGGGCGGCGTCCATCCTGCGCCGCGAGATCGGTAAAGAGATGCCGGTGGCGGGCTGCGTGCTCGGGCCGATGACCTTGGCGACCCAGTTGCTCGGTATCGAAACCGCGCTCTATCTGGCGGCGGACGATCCGGGACGGTTCGAGAAAATCCTCGATTTCGCGGCCGAGGTTGCGGTGCGCTACGGCATTGCGCAGATCGAGGCGGGGGCGCATCTGCCCATCGTGTTCGACCCCGCCGCCTCGCCGGCGGTGGTGCCGCCGCAATTCTTCCGCGAGCTGCTGCTGCCGCGGCTGAAACGGGTTTTCGCCGCATACCGGGCAGCCGGGGCGCTGGCCAACTGGCTCAACATCGCCGGTCCGACCGCGCCGATCCTGCCCTGGTATCCCGAGGCCGGGGTGGACATCGCCAACTTCGATTACTACGTCGATCCGGCCGAAGCGCAAAAGCTGCTTCCCGCCACCTGTCTCGACGGCAACATGAAGTCGCTGTCCTTTGTCGAAGCCCGGCCCGAGGAAATCACCGCCGCCGCTGCGCGGCTGGTAACGGCATTTGCTGGGCGCGGCGGCTTCCTGCTTTCCTCCGGCTGCGAAATTCCGCTCGAGGCGAAGCCGGAGAACATCGCCGCCCTAGTGGCGGCGGCGCGCGGCGGAGACTGAAAGATGCCGGTGCTGGTCGTCAGGGTCAATGGCGCAACCCATTCCATTCCTTACGAGCCCGGTCCGTCCCTCCGCGATATCCTGGATGTGACCGAATACCGCGTCCGTTCCGCCTGCCACGGCATCGGCGCGTGCGGGCTGTGCCGGGTGTGCGTGATTGCGGGTGAAGCTGGGGAAGCGACCCAGAATGAGCGTCTTCACTTGCTGCCGGCCCTGCTTTCCCAAGGGGTGCGGCTGGCCTGCCAAATCAGGCCGAAGCAGGATTTGCACGTCGAAATCCTCAATCCCGCGCCGCCTTCGAACTGGAAGTCCCCGCCTGATGCGACACTGCTGCAAGGCGCTCATAAACGCGGGGCAGGCGACAGGTGGTTGCCGTCAGGCGTGAGACACCCTGGTGGCTTGGCGGTGGACCTGGGTACCACCAATCTTTGCCTGTCGCTGTTCGATCTGGCCAGGGGGAAGTGGCTGGCTGACCGCTGGGGGCGTAATCCCCAGCACCGCTACGGCGCCGATGTGGTGACCCGCCTCGCGGCGGCGTCTGGGTCACCCGATGCGGCGCAGGAAATGAGCCGGCTTGTCATAGCGGCGATCGGCGAGGCGCTACTCGACATCGCTACGCGCGAGGGCTTCGACCTGCGCCGGGTGGCGTGCGTCACGCTGGTGGGCAACAGCGCGATGCTGGCCCTTCTTTCCGGGCGCAACGCGGAACTGCTGCTGCGACCGGAGAACTGGACCCGACCGGTGGATTGCCTGCCCCGGGACACTTCCGGCTGGGTGGCGGAGTGGGGAATCGATTCTGCGGCCGAGGTCGACGTGCTCGCCCCGCTGGCCGGTTTCGTCGGCTCCGACCTTCTGGCCGGGCTGGTGGCCACGCGCTTTATTGAGGGGGCGTCGCCCGCGCTTTTCATCGATTTCGGCACCAATTCCGAGATCGCGCTGTGGAGCGGGAAAGAACTGTGGGTTACTGCGGCGGCGGGCGGGCCGGCCTTCGAGAGCAGCGGCATCGGCTGCGGGATGCCGGCAGAGGCGGGCGCGGTGTTCCGGGTCGAGGCGCAGGCCGATGGCGGGCTGAACTACCTCATCATCGGCGACGACCGCGCCAGGGGCGTGTGCGGATCGGGACTGGTGGACCTGATCGCGCGCCTGATCGAGGTCGGCAGGCTGACGCCTGTTGGCAGGTTCGTTAACGGCGCGACCGGCTTCGCCTTCAGCACGGGCGGAACCGATCTGACCCTGAGCAAGAATGATGTAGACCTGATGCAGCGCGCCAAGGCCGCCATCGGAGTCGGTATCCGGGTGCTCTGTTCCCGCGCCGGGGTGAGCGTGAAAGAACTGCGCCGGGTGTGCGTGGCGGGCGCCTTCGGCCGCTATCTCGATATCGCCAGCGCCCAGTCCATCGGCCTGCTGCCCATGGTGCCGCCGGAAAAGGTGGAACTCGCCGGCAACACCGCCCTGGCTGGCTGCTGCGACGTCATGCTGTCGTCGCTGGCGGCGGGGCGGCTGGATCATCTGCGCAGCATCGCCCGGCTTCTCAATCTGGCGCAGCAGCCCGGTTTCGAGGAGTTATTCATGGAAAATCTCTATCTGCAGCCGCTGCGGGAGGATTGATGAACAAACCTTCTTCCGCCCGGAAAATGTATTTCGACGCTGTCATCAAAACGGCGCAGTATGTCGCGGGACTGACCAGTGACCGCGATATCTGGAGCGAGCTGGGGAAGGTGGTGTCTCGCTTTTTCGGCGCGGACATCGTCGCCTTCGCCGGACGGCGGCCGGACAACCGCATCGTCGTCCATTCCTGCACCCCGGCTGACCAGGCACTGTGCCCGCGCCTGGTCGAGGCGGCAGGGGAAATCATCGAGCAGGTGCTGGAAAGCGGTTTTCTGGCGAGCGAGACAATCAATCTGCCGCAGCCCTGTTCTATTGCCTTCCTGCCGCTGACCGAAGGACGCAGCACCTCGACCGTGATGCTGGCCGGACATTTCAGAGCTGAACCGCTGCCGCGCGAATTGCTCAATGTCTATCTCGCCGTGGCGGGCCTGTTCGACACCACGCTCGCGCGCATTGCCTCGGAGCACCGTTTTATCAGCATGGCGGACAACGTACCGGAAATGCTTTACCAGATGCTGCGCTACCCGGACGGCAAGGCCCGCTTCACCTATGTCAGCAAGGGCTCCGGCGACGTGCTGGGGCTGCCGCCGGACGAACTGCTGGCCGACGCGGCGGCGTTCAGCGGCGGTTTTCACGTCGAGGACCAAGAGGCTTACGAGGCGGCGCTGGCCCGCTGCGAGGCGGGTGCGGTGCGCCTGAACCAGGCCTTTCGCTGGCTCGACCGGGCGGGCGGAGTCAGGCACATCCTGCTCAACGCCATGCCGAGCGCGCAGGAGGACGGCAGCGTGGCGTGGGACGGCGCCGCCCAGGACATCACCGAGCGCGAGCGGCTCGAAGCCGAGCGCAAGCGCAGCCTGGAGCAGCTGGAAAACAGCATGGAGGAGACCGTCCAGGCCATCGCCACCACCATCGAGATGCGCGACCCCTACACCGCCGGCCACCAGCGCCGCGTCGCCGGGCTCGCCCAGCGCATCGCCGAGGAAATGCGCCTGCCGGAGGAGGAAGTCCACGGCATCTACCTTGCCGCGACCATCCACGACATCGGCAAAATTCACATCCCCGCCGAGATCCTGAGCTTTCCCGGCAAGCTGGGGGAGATCGAATACGCCCTGATCAAGGTCCATGTCCAGGTTGGCTACGACATCCTGAAGAACATCGAATTCCCCTGGCCGGTGGCGCAGATGGTGTACCAGCACCACGAGCACCTGGATGGCAGCGGCTATCCGCGCGGGCTGAAGGGCGACGAGATCATGCTCGGTGCGCGGATCATGTGCGTGGCCGACGTGGTCGAATCGATGGCCTCGTATCGCCCCTACCGTCCGGGACTCGGCACCGAGAAGGCGCTGGCGGAGATCAGGAAGAACCGTGGCAGGCTGTACGACGCCGCGGTGGTGGATGTGTGTCTGGAGCTATTCGGGAAGGGCTACGAGTTCGGCTAACTCGCGCTTGACCCGTGCCAGTTCCATTTCTAGCGCGGTCAGTGGCTTCTGGTTTTTGCCCACCTCACCCAGCTTGCCTTGGCGCGTCGCATAGACCCAGTTCTTCAGCGTTCCCTGTGGCAAGGATAAGCGCTTTGCCACTTCTGGTTCCGTTAGTCCTTCAATTTCATGCAGGCGAACTGCCTACTCCCGGAATTCAGGGCTGTAAATCCCTCTTGGTAATCGTTCCATCTACGTCCTCCGTTCCCATAATTTTACAGAAACCTTGGACTCCATTTTTCCCGGCCTACCTCACTTCCACAATGTTCCCCTCTTTGGCAAAGGAAACCCGCCAGGACGGGCGGACCGTGGAGGGGCGCCGACAGTCCTGGTGTTGATCGGGGCTTAGGCCTTCCCGCCGAACTTCGTCCAATGGACGAAATCCTCGTAGCCTCGGCGGGGTTGTCTGGGCAGCTCCTTGTGGGAGGGGTGCCCGACGCACAACAACATGACGACCAGATAGTCGTCGGGAACTTTCAGATATTCCGCCACGCCCTTGGGATCGAAGCCGATCAGCGGGGCGGTGCCCAATCCCATTCCGTCGGCGACCAGCATGAAGGTCATGGCCGCCAGGGATGCGCCGCACACAGCATGTTCGATGCGGCGCGCCTCGTCGGGATAGACTACATCGATGGATCCCTTGAGGGTCTGCTTCACTTCGTCGTTGAAATAGCCGTCATCGACGAATTGCTGCAGAATCTGCTCGTCACGGCGGTGGGGGTTCTTATCACCCAGCACTGCCACCACTGCGACCGAGTCCATGACCTGCTGCTGGTTCCAGCACAACGGCTGGAGATCTGCGCGCTGCTTCTGGTCTTCAACGACGATGAAGTCCCACGGCTGGAAGTTGTAGGAGGAAGGGGTTAAGGCGGTTAGTTCAAACAGCTTGTGCCACTGCTCCTGGGTGATGTTCGGCCCCGGAACGAAGCTGTGAATGGCTCGGCGCCTTCTCACGACTTCTTCGATGCCTGTGGAAATGCTTTGCTCCAACAAGGTGCCTTCGGTAGGTGCATTCATGGGTTACTCCTTTTCAATTTACAAGTGAACGTTTATTCACTTTATTGATATGGATGTATTTTGTCAATATTTTTAGTGAACGTTTGTTTACTTTCTGTAAGCTGTTGTCGATCTGTTAATTTCTGCCGCAGATTCCCCTGCGGGTGGCGGAGCGTGACATGCATCTGCACAGCGAGCCGGCCCTGATGGGCCCGTGTACCGTATGTCGTGGAGCCGGTAGCGCCGCGAATGAGTCCATGATGGCGGGGTAGCCTTGAAGGATCAGTCCTTGCCCACCAACGGCTAGGCAAGGATTTGCCGATGGAATC
The DNA here is from genome assembly GCA_002784065.1 of Hydrogenophilales bacterium CG_4_10_14_3_um_filter_58_23. Lineage (GTDB taxonomy): Bacteria > Pseudomonadota > Gammaproteobacteria > Burkholderiales > Sulfuricellaceae > Sulfuricella. The sequence continues at coordinate 8,877 of PFJY01000058.1, forward strand.
TTCTGGCCTTTTCCTGGACGAGCTGGCCGGGGCCGGATCTGCCGCGCGGACATCGGACGATAGTCAGCAATGATCCCAGGATACCGGTGAAAAAGGGAAACGGCCCTGCCTAGGAAGCTACCATCGCTGAAGCCCCTTCCTCTGCCTAGCCCGCATCCGGCGGAAGGGCCTTCAGGCCCACCATTCTCAAATAGAAATTGACCATTTCCCGGATCATGTATTCTATATCCTGAAAGCGCTTTTCACCGATATGCATTGTTTGAGAAAGCATCACCTCCCTGCACAAACCGACGAAAGCGAGGGCAGCGAGGGGAATGTCGATTTGTGGGATTTGTCCTTCCTTCATCAGCTCGTTCAAGCTGATTTCGATGTAATCGATGAAACTTCTCCATTGATTCATGAAAAACTGCTCGCTGATCCCGTCACCATCGATAATGCTTCTGAGTTCGATGCGAAGGGTGTCCACATCGGCGATCCGGCTTTTGACAAAAACCAAGGTCATGCGGTAGAGCACATCTCCGAAACCGTCCGGCCCACCTAGGACGGCATCCAAGTAATATTCACGGTTGCACGCCGCTGCGCCCAGAACCGCCTCATAGAGCTTTTCCTTGGAGGGGAAATGCTGGTAGAGCACCGCCGGGCTCACCCCGCAGGCTCTCGCGATTTCGTCCACCGAGACACCGTGCAATCCTTTCTTGGCGAACAGTCCTTTCGAGGCCTGGATGATGGATTTTTTCCTGTCCTCGGCCTTCATGCGTTTTTGTCTGATCGTGTTCATAGAATTTTCCTGTTCCTTCGCCTGATCGAGTCAACCTGTGAAACTGTCGCCTGCTCCTTTCGCAGCGAGGCGCGTTTCTCCCAGTCAAGAACAAATCATATTGCTTTTTGCCTCGGCGGTCCCCATTAATCGCGACCCGACTGTGTCGGCAACGTCATGCTGGGGGCTCTTTTTTCTATGCTGAGGCCAAGCCACGGAGCGCCAGGAGGTGCTTTGCAGAAATCCGAAAACACGGAGTCTAATCCGTTACAACCGTATTGTGACGCCGCTTCCAGTCAGTCACGCTTTTCCGTCATGAAATGACGAACGAATTTATGCTTGACCTCCTGATTTTATCCGTGCTATAAAGTTAGTGAGTGTTCGTTAATATAATACAAGTTCAACCTGGTTTCCATCTGCAAAGGGGCTGTCGATGAGGTATGACGAAGAATGGAGAGAAATTGTGAAGGGGTTGCACGGTAACCAATCGGTACCGTCCCAAGCTTTGTTTTTTGCAGGCGATTACGAAGTGGTCGGCCCTGACCCTGCTTTGGGCCATCAAGAGGTGGCTGCGTTGGGCGCGAACATGATCCTGATTCACTACCACCATCGCCATGAGTTTGTCGGGGGAGGCAACAAGGGTTTGTGGGGGACCCTTGGCAAGGAAGAGGGCCAAGTGCAATGGGAAGAGCTGGACAGTGTCGTCGAAAGCGCTCGGCAACATTTCGCCATTGTCGGCCTCTACCCGATCGGATGGGCCCATATGGTGCCCCAGCGCTTGGGTGAGACGGTTCTGGATGTCGACCCTGAAGATGTCTCAGACTGGGTCGCCCAAGTCGTGGACCGCTACCACGACAAGGTCGACATCTTTCCGATATTTTATGAGCTTAAACCATTACGGGAAATCCCCCGGCTGTGCCGGGGTGGCAGTAGAAGTTTGACTTTTGCGGGAGTCCACCG
>PFJY01000103.1 GCA_002784065.1 Hydrogenophilales bacterium CG_4_10_14_3_um_filter_58_23
TTCTTTTAGTCGAGAAAGAAGATTCACAGCGATCGACGTATAGGTCAAACCTTGGTGAGTCCCCCGGCATAGCCGGGGGTTTACCTTGTTAAATTATATCAAATGCTTGGCGTGTTATTCGCCCTATTTATGCAAAATTCAGGCTAGGTTACATGTCTTAAAGCGGGTATTTCTGCATGGGCGCTGGCACGTCTATCCCAGTATCGCCACTTACAAAAACATCGGCGCCGACGAGAATCGCAGTTGCCAGATGGAGTGAATCCGGAGTGCGTAACTTCGGAGTATTTGCCCGCAATTTCGCAGCCAGGAACAGCTCCTGCCGCCCAAGTGGAATCGGTTCTATAAGAGTGTCCAGAAGCCGCTCATAGGCCGCTACCAGCTCATCATTGCCGACGCGAAACGGCAGCACGAGAACTTCCGTAAAGGTAAGTTCACTGGTTACCAACCGCGCGCCAGCCCGCTCGATCTCGATAAAAAGCCCCTCAATGGAAGCCTTGAAAGCAGGATTGCCCTCGGTCAGATAAATGATGGCATTGGTGTCGAGATAAACCGTTGCCCCTGGCCTGATTGTTAATCCCATGAGGCGCGGTCAGCGGATAAGGCCACGTCGATTTCCTCGCGGGTTCTTGTTACCTTTCGTGATTCGTGGAGGAATTCCAGAATGCTTGGCTTGCGCTTTGGCGTATCTACCAGGCGCTTCGGTCGCAGCAAAATGCCGTCCTGGTAAACCGAGGCTTCGAGATAGTCGCCGGTATGAAGCGGAACAACATCGCGCAACCGCGCCGGGATGGTGACCTGATATTTATCCTTGACGCGCACTAGATTGCCCATGCGACCTCCATAGTTGGAAAGTTAGAAATTACGACTTTAATTATAATCTGTAAACCCAGAGTTGCAAGAAAAAAACTTCTTCGTGCCTCTGACCTTTCGGTAACCTTTTATTTTGAGGCAACGCGCCATGGCGTTGTCGAATGAAATAAATCTCATTACCGAGACACCAGCCACTGATGAATGTGTATCGTTAGTGATTTTGCCTTGCTTCAGATACCGGGGAAAACGAATGCTGCCGCACCACCGACAACCCGGCTATTTAATCGTCATTGGACACTGGTGGGGCACTGGTGGGGCACTGGTGGGACACTGGTGGGGCACTGGTGGGGCACTGGTGGGGCACTGGCGAAAAAATAACCAGCAAAAATGACAATCAGTCACAACATGGTGAACGCTTTAACTGCATGATATAATTGTTTCAGTTTGTTGCATATTGTCGTAACTTATTGATTATAAGGCGTTCGTGATGCGAAGGTCACCAGTTTGATTCCGGTCATCGGCACCAGTATCCATAAGGCTTGCAGCGATGCAGGCCTTTTTAATTAGATAAACGTGGAACAAAACCATCCCGACGGATTCGTCACCATCAAACGCACACTCAGGCGAATTTTATTCGCATTCCTGATCCTGGCTATTCTCGCCCTCGTCACGCTGGGTATCCTTCTATTCAGGGAGACCGAATCCTCGGCATTCCAGGCGGATTACCTGTCGCGGCTTGCCAAAGACCTTCGCTGGACAATGAAGAGTGGGCCTAATCCGGATCGGCCCATTCCCCAAGCCGGGCCTTACGACGAGCGCCTGGGGTACAGCCAGTTGCCGGCCATGATCCCGCGCCTTGTGGATCAGGGTTTCCAGGTGAGCGCCCAGGCACGGCTGTCTCCGCGCATGCGGGAGCTGATCGACCTGGCCTTGTTCGTCCCCTACCGGGAGAAGTCCCAGGCCGGCCTGCTGGTCACGGATTCCAGCGGGCAGCCATTTTTCAAGGCGCTTTCTCCAGGACGAGTCTACGAGAATTTCGAGGCGGTTCCTGCTGTCGTTGTGAACAGCCTGCTCTACATCGAGAACCGCGAGCTGCTGGATCCGCTCCACCCCAGAAAAAATCCGGCGGTGGAGTGGACCCGGCTCGGTAAAGCCGTGCAGGACAAGGCGATCCAGGTCTTCCGCCCGGAACATGATGTGCCCGGAGGCAGCACGCTGGCCACGCAAATCGAGAAGTACCGGCACTCTCCCGATGGCCTGACCCTCTCCGCCCGCGACAAGCTGCAGCAGGTCGCATCCGCTTCCGTGCGCGCCTACCTTGATGGGAGTGACACGCTGCCTGCGCGTCAGCGTATCGTGGTGAACTATCTCAACACGGTTCCGCTCGCCGCAGTGGCCGGATTCGGGGAAGTGAACGGTATCGGTGACGGGTTGTGGGCCTGGTATGGGTGGAACTTCGGTTACGTCAATCGGACGTTGCGGTCCTTGCCGTCGAGCGGAGCCGATCTCGGCGAATTCGCCAGTGTCTACAAGCACGTGTTGAGCCTGATGATCGCCCAGCGTCGGCCATCGGCTTACCTGACGAAAGAGCGCAAGACCCTTGAGGCGCTGACCAACAGCCATCTGCGGGTGCTGGCACAGGCCGGCGTGATTCCGCCCGCTGTCAGGGATGCGGCCCTGAAGGTGCCGCTGCGCTTTCTTTCGGCTGCGGTTGCGGAAGAAACCGGGGATTTCCTGTCCCGCAAGGCGGCCAGCGCCGTGCGCGTGAGCCTGGCTTCCCTTTTGGGCTTGCCCCGCCTGTATGAACTGGATCGCCTGGATCTTTCCGTGCAAACCACGCTCAACGGAGACCTGCAGAAGAAGATCACAGATATCCTGCGCGATATCAGGAAGCCGGAGTCGGCGCGCACCGCCGGGCTCTACGGTAGCCATATGTTGGGCGAAGCCGATCCGGGCAAGATCATCTACAGTTTTACGCTCCACGAACTGACGCCCCAAGGCGCCAAGCTCAGAATTCTGGCCGACAATTTCGACCAACCGTTCGACATCAACCAGGGTACCAAGCTCGACCTGGGTTCCACCGCCAAGCTGAGAACGCTGGTGACCTACCTGGAAATCGTCGAAAAGCTGCATGGCCAATATGCGCCCTTGCCGCCGGAAGCACTGCGGCAAGCGAAAGTCGAACCCGGTGACAACTTTAGCCGCTGGGCGATCGACTATCTCCTGCAAGGTGGGGACAAAAGCCTCGCGGCCATGCTCGACACTGCTCTGGAGCGCAAATATTCGGCCAGCCCGAACGAGCAGTTCTTTACTGGCGGCGGCGTGCACGTTTTCCACAACTTCAAGCACGAGGACGACGGCAGGATCATCAGCGTGCGCGAAGCCACCCGCTTTTCCGTCAACCTGGTTTATATCCGCCTGATGCGGGATATCGTGCGCTACACTATGTTCCAGACCCCGGGGGCGAATATTCTCAAGGACATGGACAACCCGCAGCGCGAGGAATACCTCAAGCGTTTCGCGGACAAGGAGAGCAAGGAGTTCCTTCTCCGCTTCTACCATAAATACAAGGGCAAATCGGCACGGGAGATCACCGATATTTTCTTTTCCGGCATTCGGCCCACCCCGCGACGGCTCGCGGCCGCCTACCGCTACCTTGATCCGCAGGCCACCCAGGACCGGTTTGCCGAATTCATGGAATCTCGCCTGCCCGGATTCAATGGTTCGGACGGGCACACCCTCCGCGCCATGTATGAGGGCTACGGCCCGGGAAAATATTCGCTGGCCGACCAGGGTTACCTTGCGCACGTCCATCCGCTGGAGCTGTGGCTGGTACGCTACTTGACCACTCACCCCGGTGCACGGTACAAGGATATGATCAAGGCCAGCGGTGCTGAACGCATTGCCGTCTACGACTGGCTGCTCAGGACCGTGCACCGGAACGCGCAGGACGTCCGCATCCGCAGCCTGATCGAAGTGGAAGCCTTTCTGGAAATTCACCGTCGCTGGAAGCGGCTCGGCTACCCGTTCGACTCACTGGTGCCCTCGCTGGCCACGGCCATCGGCAGTTCCGGGGATCGCCCCGCTGCGCTCGCCGAACTCATGGGCATCATACTCAACGATGGGGTTCGGGCTCCCTCAGTGATGATTGAAGGCATGCGCTTCGGTGCGGATACACCCTATGAAACCATCGTCGGGCGCGCCCCCGTTAAAAGCGAGCGGATGTTCACGCCAGAACTGGCTGCCGCGGTGCGCAGCGTGCTGATCGATGTGGTGGAGGGAGGTACGGCCACGCGGCTTGCCCACGCCATCGTGAGAGAAGACGGCACGCAGATTCCACTGGGTGGCAAGACCGGCACCGGCGACCATCGCTACGTCACTTTTTCCGGGGCGGGCGCGATCAAGGAATCTCGCGCGGTGAACCGCTCCGCCACGTTCGTGTTCTTCATCGGCGACCGCTTCTTTGGTACGCTCACCGCCTTCGTGCCCGGCGCGGACGCCGACGACTATGAGTTCACTTCGTCGCTCTCGGCGCAAGTCCTGAAGAATCTGTTGCCCACTTTGAAACCGCTCACCGACTCGGCCCGCCCCCTTCCCGAGCAAGCGCGGCCCGATGCCACGAAGAAAGGCAAAGAGAATAAAATAGCGCCCCAACCTGTTCAAGACGGCGAAGATGCCGTCGATTCTTCTACAATCGTCCTGCCTGCTACACCGCTGAACTGATAAAATGATCGCCTGATGATGTGCCGACCCGTCATGAGAGCGAACGAATCGATACAACCCGCGAACCCTCGTGGACTCAGGAGCCGAAGATGAGCGAACAACCTGTCTGCCCGTTACGCGTTGCGCCCGATTTTTCCGGAGTGACGGTGGTGCGGCTCGTGCCGCCAGCGCCATTGAAAGATTACCTGGAAGCGATGCGTGTCGCCGATGCCGAAGCGGCATCCCGCCTCGGGAAAACCATGCTGCTGTCGTGGTACGACCGTGACCGCGATTTCGAGTCCCCGCAACATTCCAGCGAGTGCCACCAGGGCAGCGCCGTGCCGGGCTACGTGGATTACGGGCTTTACCACGGAGCGAAGTTGATGGTGGATATTGAAGCGGGCCGCTTCGTGTTTTTCTATCTGCCTGTCGAGCTCTGAGCCAGGTTAACGATGGCTATACAGGGCATCCTTCATTGACAGCCAAAAAAGTAAAATCACCCCAGCCCGAGTTCCCTGTGACAGGAATCGGGGCTTCGGCCGGCGGTCTGGAAGCTTTTGCCCGGCTGCTTCCAGCCATTCCGCCGGACACCGGCATGGCCTTCGTTCTGGTGCAGCACCTGGCATCGGATCACAAGAGCCTGTTGCCGGAGATACTGGCCGGCATCAGCAAAATTCCGGTGACGGAAGCCAGCGATGGCGTGGTGGTGAACCCCGGCCATATTTTCGTCAACCCGCCGGGTTTCGACATGGCGCTGCGCCACGGTGTGCTGCACCTGACCCGGCAGGAATCGGCCCATGGCCTGCATCACCCCATCGACGTCTTTTTCGTTTCCCTTGCCGCCGATCTGGGGAATCGGGCGATTGGCGTGGTGCTGTCGGGCACCGGGACGGACGGCACGCTGGGGCTTGCGGAGATCAAGTCCGTCGGCGGCATCACCCTGGTGCAGAGCGAGGATTCCGCCGTCTACGGCGGCATGCCGAACAGCGCCATCGCTGCGGGATGCGTGGATTTCGTCCTGGCTCCCGAGAAAATGGCGCGGGAACTGGTCAACATCGAGCGCCATTTTTCCTTCGCCGGGGAGCGCCGGTCGCAGGGTTTGAGCCGCGATGCGCTGGATAAAATTCTTGCCCTGCTGCGCGAAGCGACCGGTAACGATTTGGTGCATTACAAGCCGGGGACGGTTTCCCGCCAGATCGAGCGCCGCATGTTGCTGAGGAAATGCCCGGACATCGCGGCGTACACCGAGATACTGCGGCGCGAACCGGCCGAGGCAAAGGTCTTGTACCGGGACATTCTGGTCAATTTCACGCGCTTTTTCAGGGATACGGAAGCCTTCGATACGCTCAAGGCGAAAGTGTACCCGCGTCTGATCCAGGGCAGGCCGCCCGGCGCGCCCTTTAGAATCTGGAGCGCCGGCTGCGCCAGTGGCGAGGAGGCCTACTCGCTCGCCATTTCCCTGCTGGAATACATGGAAGAAACCGGGAATGTCTTCCCGGCGCAGATTTTCGCCAGCGACGCCAACGAGGAGGCGGTCGAATTCGCGCGCCGTGGCCTCTACCCGGAAAGCATCGCCCTCAATGTATCGCCGGAGCGGCTGCGTCGTTTCTTCCTCCGCCTCAACGGCCAATTCCAGGTCACTCCGCAGGTGCGCAACCTGTGCGTTTTCGCCAAGCACAACGTCGCTACCGATCCGCCGTTTTCCAGGGTGGATATGGTCGTCTGCCGCAATGTGCTGATTTACTTCGGCCATGCCTTGCAAAAGCGGGTGCTGCGGCTATTCCATTACGCCCTCAAGCCGGAGGGCTTTCTGATGCTGGGGCCGAGCGAGACGGTGGGTGACCATGCCGATCTGTTCGCCTTGGAGGACAAGAAAAACCGCCTCTATGCCTGCAAGCCGTCCGCTTCTCCCCACGCCTTCACGAATTTTTCTGCCAGCGGGTTTGCCTTTCCCGGTAGCGCGGAAAACAGGCCGGAAGAGCACATTGTTCCCGGCTCCATCGAGCAGTTGGCGGACCGGGTGTTGTTGGAGAAATACGCGCCGGCCGCCGTGGTCGTCAACGATCGTCTGGAAATCAACGACACCCTAGGCCACGCCATCGGCGACCGGCTTCTCGTGGTGGCCGCCGAGCGGCTCGGCGGCTGCGTCCGCGACGGTGATACCCTGGCCCGGATAGGCGGCGACGAATTCGTCGCCCTGCTGAGAAACATCGATGACAAGCCGGTGGTGGCCCATGTCGCCGCACGGATGGTGGACGCCATGGTTTTGCCTTTTTTTGTCGACGGACACGAGCTGTTCGTCACGGCCAGCATCGGCATCGCCCTCTACCCCGGCGACGGCGACGATATCGATGCCCTGATCCGCAATGCCGATACCGCGATGTACCGCGCCAAGGATAGCGGCCGGAACAACTACCAGTTCTATGCCGCCGCCATGAATGAAGAGGCGCAGCAGCGCCTCAGACTGGAAACGGACCTGCGCCATGCGACTGAAAGGAATGAGCTGTTCGTCCTCTACCAGCCGCAGGCGGACATTTCCGTCCGCCGTATCGTCGGCGCCGAAGCGCTGGTGCGCTGGCAGCATCCTGGACTGGGCCTGATCCCGCCGATGGAATTCATTCCCATCGCCGAGGAGTCAGGCCTGATCGTGCAGGTCGGCGAGTGGGTGCTGCGCGCGGTGTGCAGGCAGAACAAGGCATGGCAGGATGCAGGGCTGCCTCCGGTGCGGGTTGCGGTCAACCTTTCCCCGTTGCAGTTCAGACAGCAGGATTTGTTCGCCGTGGTGAGCGCTGCGCTGAAAGAAAGCGGCTTGGAGCCACAATACCTGGAACTGGAATTGACCGAAAGTATTTTCATGGAGGATATCGAGGCGGCTATCGTCACGCTGAGGCAGATCAAGAACCTGGGGGTGGCGCTTTCGATCGACGATTTCGGCACGGGTTTTTCCTCGCTCAGCTACCTCAAACGCTTTCCCATCGATACGCTCAAGATCGACCAGTCGTTCGTGCGGGATTCCCCCGGTAACCCCGACGATAGCGCCATCGTCGAGGCCATCATCGCCATGGCGCACAGCCTGAAACTCAAAGCCATTGCCGAGGGAGAGGAAACGGAGCAGCAACTAGCCTTCCTGCGCGAACGTGGCTGCGAAATGATGCAGGGCTATTTGTGCGCCCGGCCACTGGCACCGGACCAGTTTGCGGAAATCCTGGTAACGCATCACCGGGGCGGACAACCGTGAAATCCTCCCTGATCGACCCCGATACCGGCCTTGCCCACGAATGTTACGCGCTGATTTATGCGCCGAGTCCCAACCGCAAGCGTTTCCCGGAAAACTGTGTGGCGGTGAAAGCTTCCGAGGAGGAGGCGCGAACTGGCGCCGATCCCGCCAAACGGCTCGTACCCGCCGTGGTGTTCGGCCCCTCGCGTTCGTCCGAGGGGTTCAGGTTGTTCTATCTGGTGCGCTGGCTCTAGCAGATAGTCAAATTGAATCAGATGGATGTAGGAGCGACCTCCAGGTCGCGAATTATCGAATTCGCGACCTGGAGGTCGCTCCTACATGCTTGGGCTTATCCACCTGTTTCAGGTTGACGGGCTCCTAGCAAAAAAAGCCCGCAGCCTTGCGGCATGCGGGCAAAAGGGGGTTGCGAGCTTCGGTTTAATTCATCAGGCGGCGCTTGCCTTGCGTTGCTTGGCCTTCTCGACTTCCTCGTCCCAGCCATCGGTACGCACATACGGATTGGAACGCGGCTGCAGCACCATGTTCGGGTCGATGTCGACGCCGATGCCTTCGAGGAAGTTGACCAGGCCGATACGGTCGATCATTTCGCCGGTACGCTCGTGCTCCAGCGCATTTTCGGCGAAGAAGTCGATGGTGTTCTGACCCAGCTCAACCAGCTTATCGAAGTCCTCGTCGGATTCCAGCTTCATGAACGGCACGATCACGGTGCCCATTTGGGCGCCGATTTTCAGCACGCTCTTGCCGCCAATCAGGACGGTCACGCCTTTGTCCTTGCCCGGCGCCAGCGCCCCGGTCATGACGTTGAGGCAGTGCATGCAGCGCACGCAGTTGTGGTTGTCGATTTCCAGCGACTGGCTGTCGTCGAGGGCGACGGAGGAAATGCCCTCGGCCTTGGACACCTCCTGAGTGTTCTTCAGGGTCAGCGCCTTGGTCGGGCAACGGCTGATCACGTCGTTGAACAGTTCGTTCATGCCATGTTTGGCGAACCACTTCTTGCCCAGCTCATCATCGGTCTGGATGCTGTCGCGCCAGGTGCCGATCACGGCCATGTCGGAACGCTGGATCGAGTTGACGCAGTCGTTGGGGCAGCCGGAGAACTTGAACTTGAACTTGTACGGCAGTGCCGGGCGGTGCATGTCGTCGAGGAAGCTGTTGACCACGGTGCGGAGCGCCCGGGCTTCGTCGTAGCAGGACTGCTCGCAGCGCGCGGCGCCGACGCAGGACATCGAGGTGCGCACGGCGGGGCCGGCGCCGCCCATGTCAAAGCCCATTTCATTGAGTTCGTCGAAGGCCGGTTGCACGTTGGCAGTCGTGGCGCCCTGGAACATGATGTCGCCGGACTGGCCGTGAAAGGCAATCAGGCCAGAGCCGTGCCTCTCCCACACATCCGCCATCTTGCGCAGCAGGTCTGAAGTGTAGTGCATGCCGGCAGCCGGCTGGATGCGCAGGGTGTGAAACTCGGCCGCAGCGGGATAGACAGGCTTCTCGTTCTCGTCCTTGAGTTCGGTAAAACGCGGAATCACACCGCCACCATAACCGAACACGCCGACGGTACCGCCCTTCCAGTAACCCTTTTTGGTTTTGTAGGAGGTCTCCAGTTGACCCATCAGGTCAACCATCATGTCGTTATCTTTGGCAAGACGTTTGAGACCGGTCACAAAGCTGGGCCACGGGCCGCTTTCCAGTTGGTCAAGCATTGGTGTGTCGTATTGTTTCTTAGCCATGGTCGTGATCTCCTCGAAAATGAACAACATCAATAAATTCCCGCTCTGCTCAGATAAGCATAGAGCAAACCAGATTGAGACTACCTACATCATTTGGACTAAGTATAGTAATACTAGATTGTATTAGTCAAGTATTTTTTTAGCCGGAACGGAAATGGGTGAAGAACAGATTGGAGAAGCGTAATGTTGTCCTGGCAGGTATTTAATGCAGATGCTTTTTCCTGAAGTGGAGCAGGCTCCCTCCCGGCGGCTGGGCATCGGGCTCGGACCCGGCGCTCTTGCACTTTTCCAGATCGCGGTCGAACAGGACATTGACCAGGTCGGTGACTTGCGCGACATCTTCCTGGCTGAAATGGCGGGAGAGCAGGCCGGCGACATCTTCGATCATGTGCTGTCGTTGCACCAGGTGGATGGATTCTTCGTTCGGGCCGACGAAGAGAAGCTGATATTCGTCGTGGCCGTCTTCGTAAAAATAGGTCAGCTCGATCTGCGAAGCGCGATCGGTCAGCGGGCCGAGTTCGTGCAGCGCATCCTGCAGCCGGTTCAGGAAATTTCTGCCGACTTCGCCGGTCCAGCATATTTCCAGAGTGTGGTCGGAGCGGTGAAAAACGATGCCGGGCTCATCCGGCTCCATGCTGCGCGCTTCGGCGATAGTTTCCGCATCCAGATAATCCAGCCACTTGCGCAGGCCGTTTTCTACCTGGGTCAGGGTGACGCCTTTGCAGAGGCTGAGGATACCGTGTACGTGGACTTCGGTGCGCATGATACAACTCCCGGAAACAAACAACGGTTGCCATTTTACCCCATCGCCGACGCTGTGGTCATGGAATATAATCCGCCCCATGTTCACGTTTGCGCCGATCGGCGTTATCCATTCCTGTTACAAGGAAAAATTCGGCATCCCCCGCCAGCCGGGCCTGGTGCCTGCGGCGCGGGCGGTGCTGGAGCTGCTGCCGCCGTATAACCGGGCAGAGGCGGTGCGCGGGTTGGAGGGCTTTTCGCACATCTGGGTGAGTTTCGTTTTGGCTCTTTTCGCAAATCATGTTGTTAAGCCGCCCCGCCAAGCGCCATAGCGAGCCACTGAGCGGGTTTCGGGCCGATTCCGTGTTCGCGTT
>PFJY01000180.1 GCA_002784065.1 Hydrogenophilales bacterium CG_4_10_14_3_um_filter_58_23
ATGCCGTTCGACGAATTCGCGCGTGCTGTTGATGCCTCGCTTCTGCAGGATGTGGTTGCGCACGGCGACTTCCACCATCACCGCAATGTTGCGGCCCGAAGCAACGGGGATACGCACCTTGGGAATTTCCACCCCAAGAATGTTCTGGCTGAACTCTTCGATTTTCAACCGATCCTGGGACAAGATTTTCAGGGCGGACAATTTGATCAGGTTGACGATCAGTTTGATGTTCTTTTTCGGTTTGACCGAGGTCTCGCCAAACAGTGAGCGGATGTTCAGTACGCCCAGACCGCGTACTTCCATGAAATCCTGCAGCAGCGCAGGGCAGCGTCCCTCCACGGTATCCGGCGAAACCAGGTAGAAGTCCACCACATCGTCGGCAATCAGGCGGTGGCCACGGGTAACCAGCTCCAGCGCCAGCTCGCTTTTGCCGATGCCGCTTTCCCCGGTAATCAGCACGCCCATGCCTTGTACTTCCAGAAAAACACCATGCAGGGAGAGGGTCTCGGCCAGTACCTGGGTGAGGTAGTGGTTGAGCACGTTCATCAGGTAGGGGCTGGGTTGCGGCGAGGTAAACAGCGGCGTCTGGCTGAGATTGGCGGCATCGAGCAGCACCTCCGGCACTGGCTCTTTGTTGGCGACGATGATGGCGGCAAGTTCGGTGGAGAACAGGTTGCTGATGGCCTGAGCCAAGGCAACATGATCCAGGCTGCGCAGGTAGTCCATTTCGGCGCAGCCGAGCACCTGGACCCGGTTGGGATGGACTAAATTAAGATGGCCGATCAGCGCCAGGGTGGGCTTCTGCACGATTTCGCCGGTGAGTTGGCGGGCGCCGCCCCCCATGCCGGCGACCCAAACGATTCCCAGCTTGTCGTGGGTTTCGTCGAACAGCTGCTTTACGCTTATCTGTGACATTTAAATAAAGTCCTGAGTACGGGCGGATGAGCGTAGCGTTATCCGCCATATTAGGGAACCCATACGTCGGAAGGCGCTACGCTTTTTCGACCTACACTTCAGCACTGTTTCTATCATCATTCGGTTAGCAGACGATAAATTTCTGTTGGGTCGCTGCTGGCCTGGAATTTCTCGCGCAGCTGGCGATTGCTGAATATTTGAGCCAGTTCGCCGAGGATTTGCAGGTGCAGGTCGGTGGCCTGTTCCGGCACCAGCAGGACGAACACCATGCTGACCGACTGGCCGTCGGGCGCATCGAAGGAAATCGGTGTTTTCAGTTTAAAGAAGGCGCCAGTGGCTACGCTCAGGCCCTTGATGCGGCCATGCGGGATGGCGAACCCAAGCCCTAGTCCGGTGGAGCCGAGTTTTTCACGCGTGGCGAGGCTGTCGATGACCTTCTTGCGAGGTAGCCGCAGCTTGTTTTCAAACAGCCGACCGGCTTCTTCGAATAGCTGTGCCTTGCTGCTTGCGTCGAGGCCGCAGAGGACGTTGCCCGGGGGCAATATTTTGTCGAGGAGACTCATATCAAAATAAGGGCAAATCAAAACAGGCGTTCTTCACGGTTGTCTCTTTTTCCCAAGGGGTTACCCTCACCCCAACCCTCTCCCGCAGGCGGGAGAGGGGGCAAACGTGAAGGGCGCTTGTTTCGATCTGGCTTACTCGGCGACCGGCTGGTGCTTGCCGCCGCTGCCACGGCTGGGGCCGCCGACCATTTCCTTGTGCTTGACGATCTGACGGTCGAGCTTGTCCACCAGGCTGTCAATCGCGGCGTACATGTCGGCATCTTCGGATTTCACGAAAATGTCCTTGCCGCTGACGTGAACGTTTACTTCAGCCTTCTGGGCCAGTTTATCGACGGAGAGAATGACGTTGACGTCGATCACCTGGTCGAAATGGCGGGTAACCCTGCCGAGCTTTTCGGTGACGTAATCGCGGATGGCGGGGGTCACTTCAACGTGGTGGCCGGTAACATTGAGGTTCATTTGAGACTCCTTCGGGTTGATTAAAGGGTTTTGCGGAAACTGACTGCGGGAATTTGCATGGACTCGCGGTACTTTGCTACGGTGCGCCGGGCGACGACTATGCCCTGTTTTGCCAGAATATCTGCGATCTGGCCGTCGGAAAGGGGCTTTTGCGGGGTTTCTGCCGCTATAAGCTGTTTTATCAGCGCACGGATGGCCGTGGAGGAGCAAGCGCCGCCGGTTTCTGTGGCGCAGGAACTGCCGAAAAAATATTTGAGTTCGAAAATGCCGCGCGGAGTGAGCATATACTTCTGTGTAGTGACTCTAGAAATGGTGGATTCGTGCAGCTCGACGACTTCAGCGATCTCTTTCAGCACCAAGGGTCGCATGGCCACTGCGCCGTGTTCGAAGAAATTCCGCTGGCGCTCGACGATGGCCTGGGAAACGCGCAGGATGGTCTCGAAGCGCTGCTGGATGTTCTTGATCATCCATTTTGCTTCCTGCATCTGGCTTGACAGGTGCTGCCCGTCGCTTTCGCGGTTGCGCCGCAGAATATTGGCGTACATGCGATTGATACGAAGCCGAGGCATGACCTCCGGGTTCAGGGTGGCGACCCATTGCCCCTTGACCTTCTTTACCTCGACGTCGTGCTGGATATAGCGTGTGTCCAGGCTGGCGAAGGCGGCGCCGGGGCGAGGGTTGAGACCGGTGATCAGGCTCTGGGCGGCGCGCAGTCCGTCGTCGTCGAGTTGCAGCAATTTCTTCAGTTTGGCGAAATCGCGCGCAGCCAGAAGGTTGATATGGTGCTTAACGAGGGTGAGCGCTTGCTCGCGATAAGGGGTGTCGGGCGGGATGATTTCGAGCTGCAAGGCCAGACACTCCCCCAAGTCGCGGGCACCGACACCGGGCGGGTCGAGATTTTGCAGGTGGCGTAGCGCGGTATGCAGCTCGATCGGCTCGATTTCCAGTTCGGGCGGCAACAGCTCGGCGAGTTCATCGAGGCTCTGGGTGAGATAGCCGTCTTCGTCGAGGGCGTCGATCAGCAAGGCGACAATTCGCTTGTCGTGTTCGGACAGCGAAGTGAGGCCTAACTGCCAGTTGAGGTGGTCGCGCAGATCCACCGCTTCGGCACGTTGCGAGGAGTAGTCGCTATCCTCATCATCGTCGCGCGCAGTCCAGGGGCTATCCTGATCCCAATCGCTTTCTGTAAGTGGAGCGGGTTCAGCGGGTGTTTCGTTGGCAGTGTTGCTGGAGGTGGGCTGCGTCGAGAACTCGTCCGGCTTGCCGCCGCCGACATCGGCTGCTTCCTCGCTTTCCGTGTCGCCCGTGCTCTCCACCCGTTCGAGGAAGGGATTTTGCTGGGTGAAGATGTCCAGTTCCTGGTCAAGTTCCAGCGTCGAAAGCTGTAGCAGCCGGATGGACTGCTGCAGCTGAGGCGTCAGGGTCAGGTGTTGCGAAAGTTTGAGTTGTAGGCTGTGCTTCATGTTTTTGTACCCGAGAGGGTGTAGGCACGGCGCCACTACATCCTGAAGTGTTCTCCCAGGTAAACTTTTCTTACATTTTCATTATAAACGATTTCATCTGGATTTCCGCTGGCCAGCACCTCGCCGTCATTGATAATGTAGGCGCGGTCGCAAATTCCCAGAGTTTCCCGCACGTTGTGGTCGGTGATCAGCACGCCGATGTTCTGTGAGGTGAGGAAACGGATGATTTTCTGGATATCGATCACGGCGATAGGGTCAACCCCGGCAAATGGCTCGTCCAGCAGGATGAAGCGCGGCTGGGTGGCGAGTGCGCGGGCGATTTCTACCCGTCGGCGCTCGCCGCCGGAAAGGGAAAGCGCCGGGTTGTTGCGCAGGTGGTTGATATGCAGCTCGTGCAGCAAATCGTCCAGGCGCTGTTCGACCTGTCCCGGTTCAAGCTTTTGCAGTTCCAGGATCGCCCGGATGTTTTCGGATACTGTCAGCTTGCGAAAGATCGATGCTTCCTGAGGCAGGTAGGAGAGGCCCATCCGGGAGCGGCGGTGGATGGGCAGGCGGCTCAATTCTTCACCGTCCAGGCGGATGCTGCCACCATCCAGCGGCACCAGTCCCACCATCATGTAGAAGCTGGTGGTCTTGCCTGCACCATTCGGCCCGAGCAGTCCGACGATTTCGCCGCTGGAAACCTCCAGCGAAACGTTTTTTACTACCTGGCGTGATTTGTAGTGCTTCTTCAGGCCTTGAACAATCAGTTTACTCATGATTTCTAGGGGCTAGGGGCTGGGAGTGGGGTTTTCCTGATCCCTAGCCCCTGATCCCTAATCCCTCGGGTTGGCGATGTTTTCGGCGGGTTTCAGCGAGGAAGACCCGGTGGCTGGCGCGGCGGATTTCTGTTTCGGCTGTATCACCGTGCGAACCCTGCCGCGCGGGTTGTTGGCCGTGGCGGTTTCCTTGCCGCCGAGCACCTGGAAGAATTCGGTCTTGCCATCGTATGAAATGTAACTACCGCGTGCTTCATCCCCTCCGCGCTTCATGCGCGCCTGGCTGAAAAGCTGTACCAGATCCTTCTTCTGGTCGTATTCGATGCGCAGGGCATAGCCTTCGATGTATTCGTCGTAGCCTTCGCGCTTCTGCCTGAAACTGGCCGGGTTGCCGTAAGCCGTCCCGAGCTGGAACCCTTCGGCATCTTCCGTGACTACCAGCTTGTTGGCACGGATTTGCAGCGTGCCCTGGGTGAGGATGACATTGCCTTCGTAAATGCTGATTTTCCTGGCATCGTCTACCGTGGCGGTATCCGCCTCCAGGTTAATGGGCTTGTCCCGATCCGCCTTTTCCGCATGAGCCCAGGGCGTGGCGACAAGCGACAAGGTTATCCACAGACAGAGGAGGAGGGCGGGTTTAACGGTTTGGGTTTTCATAACGGCCTTTGACGTGTGAAAACAGTTTCATCACGTGGGTTTTGTTGTTCAATTCCAAGCCGACGGCATCGACATGGGTACGTGCATCCCGAATGTTAACAGGCTTATCGGTCTGCACCAGATCCTTGTTCGGAATAACATGCAAGTAGCTGGTCGTGAGCGTCAAGGCGCTTTTTCCGTCGAAGGCATCGCGCATGGCCACGACGTTGCCGGTGAAATAGGCGTGTTCTCCCTCCTTCGACAGTAGCCCCTTGGCCGACTGGATGTGGATCGGGGCCATTCCGCTTTCGAAGCGGGTGAAATGCGGCCGGTCGAGATGGGTGCTGTCGTCATCCGGGTAATGCTCCATCCTGGCGGCGGACAGGGTGTAGTGAGGCAGTCCGTCCATGCCCATGCGTGTGGCGGTGAAGTTTTCCACGGTATAGTCGGGGTCATGCCGGCTGCTGCCGTCATTTTTCGGCTGCGGCGGCTGCACAGTGCGGTCGAGCCAGAACGACAGCATCGCCAGCAGCACCAGCAGGCCGGCCGGAAACCAGAGTGTGAGTCGGTCGCGCATTGTCTGGTCATGTAGGTTGGGTATCGCGATGAAACCGCTCAACCCAACCTACATCTGCTTTGACCTGAGTCGTTATCTGAATAGTCAGGTTCATTTCAGATAAGGCGCCAATTGCGCCTCGAAAGTCCCCTGCGCCCGCATGATCAGCTCGCACAGTTCGCGCACGGCGCCGCCACCACCCGGTAGCTGGGTGATGGTGTGAGCATGCTGCTTGACCAGCGCCGGGGCGGCGGGAACGCAGACAGCCAGACCGCAACGGCGCATCACCGGCAGATCCACCACGTCGTCACCCATATAGGCGCATTCCGCAGGGTCGAGGCCGGTTTTTTCCAGCAGTTCGAGAAAGGCGGCCAGCTTGTCTTCCGATCCCTGGTAAAGATGGGTTACGCCCAGGTTGATGGCGCGCAGCGCGACCAGCTGCGAGGTCCGCCCGGTAATGATCGCCAGCTCGACACCGGAGCGGTTCAGCATTTTCATGCCGTGGCCGTCGAGGGAGTTGAAGGCTTTGTATTCCTGGCCGTCGTCGGTGAGGTAAAGGCTGCCGTCGGTCATCACGCCATCCACGTCGAAAATGGCCAGTTTGATTTTTTTTGCGCGTTCGAAAGCGTTCATGATTTTGGGCTCTATCGGTTAAATTAACCGGCTGGTGCTGCCTTATCGCGTTAGTTATTGCCCAGCTTTTTAATTATGGACTTTGCCAGATTTTCGTTTATTTCGGTATGCCGCGGTAATGGCTGTGACTGTTTGGTTTCCGGATTGGTGTACCAGTCGTGCCGCCCGCCATTACGAATAAGAATGCACCCTATTTGCTCAAGTACTTTGATTAAATCGCGCCTTTTCATTCAGGCAACCAACAACTCTTCAACTTTATGAACATACGGTACTTGACCTGACTCAAGATCAATCAATAAATCTTTCAGATTCTCGGTAAGCTCTTCCTTGGTCGCGCCCTGAGTCTGATAGTCAGGGTATTCGTTGAGAAACCCAATATAAAGAAGGTCGTCATCTTGCCAGGATGTAAATTTGATCGCTCTCATGTAAGCCACACTCCGTAAATTAATGACAAAGCTTAAACCACCCCCGCCCGCAGCAGGTCGTGCATGTTCAGCGCGCCGACCAGCCGACCATTTGTGTCCACCACCAGCAGTCCGTTGATCTTGTGCTGATCCATCATCTGCACGGCTTCGGCCGCCAGTTTGTCCGGGCCGATCGTGAGCGGGTTATGGGTCATTACCTCGGCAACCCTGGCGGCGCGGATGTCGAGCGTCTTGTCGAGCGCGCGGCGCAGATCGCCGTCGGTGAACAGTCCGAGCAAGCGGTCTGCATCGCCGACTACCGCAGTCATGCCTAAGCCTTTGCGCGACATTTCCAGCAGCGCCTCGGTGAGCAGAGCCGTGTCCGGCACCTTGGGCAACGCCTCGCCGCCGTGCATCAGGTCGTCGACATGCACCAGCAGGCGCCTGCCGAGCGCACCGCCGGGATGGGAGCGGGCGAAATCGTCCGCCCCGAAACCGCGCGCGTCGAGCAGCGCGATCGCCAGCGCGTCCCCCAGCGCCAGCGCCGCAGTGGTACTGGCTGTTGGCGCCAGTCCCAAGGGACAGGCTTCCTGCGCCACGCTGGCATCGAGGTGTACATCCCCCTCGCGCGCCAGGGTGGAAGCCGGATTGCCGGTCATGGTAATGAGCTTCGCCCCCTTGCGCTTGATGATCGGCACGATGGTGAGCAGCTCCGGACTTTCGCCGGAATTGGACAGGGCGATCAGCACGTCATCTGCGGTAATCATGCCGAGGTCGCCGTGGCTGGCCTCGCCAGGATGGACGAAGAAGGCCGGAGTGCCGGTGCTGGCCATGGTCGAGGCGATCTTGCGCGCGATGTGGCCGGATTTGCCCATGCCGCTGACCACAACTTTTCCACGGCAGTGTAGAATCAATCGTAGTGCGCGGGTGAATTTGTCGTCCAGCCTGCCTATCAATCCCTCGATTGCCTTGGCTTCGATAGAGAGTACCTGGCGCGCCAAGTCGAGAGCGTTGCGGTTGGATATCGATTCGGTTGCGTTCATCCGAGCAGTATACTAAACCACGCGGCCTATTGCCTATCACCTGATTCTACCGTTTCCGAGCCCAAGTGCTCCAGCCATAATCCTTCCGCCTGAGCGCAGCGAATAGATTTGGCTGGTGGTGAAAGGGCGCGGCACTCATAGAGTGCCTTAACGGGGAGATTCCTGTTGCTCGATATACTGCTTGATCACCGACAACGGCGCTCCGCCACAAGTGATGATGCAATAACTGCGGCTCCAGAACACGGGTTTTCCCCAGTACACCTTGGCCAGTTCCTCACCAAAGTCTTTGCGGATTAATCGACTGCTCACCGTCTTGAGATTATTCACGAACACCGAAGGCGCCACTTTCGGATTAAGCGACAGCAACAGATGCACATGATCGGCTTCGCCATTGAACTCCAGCAACTCGCAATCCCATTTATGGGTCAATTCGGTGCAGATGATTTTTAGCCTTTCCAGCATCGGGGCAGAGATGCACTTGCGACGATATTTAGTTACAATAACCAAGTGGTAATTTAAATTAAATACGCAATGATATAAAGTCTTTACTGATTGTTTCGTCATGGTAACTGTATTATAATTCAGAACATGGTGCCGCGTAAAATCACATATCGGATGTATCCTACAAAACAACAAGCCGAACGGCTGCTGGAATTGCTCGGGCTGCATCAGCGCGTGTACAACACGGCGTTGGAAGAACGTATCCGCATGTATCGCGATAGCGCCCAATCCTTGGGTTTTGCCGCTCAATGCAAGGGGCTGACGGCTTGGCGCAAACAGTGCGAAGCGCTGGCCGCCGTCAATGCCCAATCTTTGCAAGTGACTCTCAAGCGCCTCGATCTGGCTTATGCCGCTTTTTTCCGCCGCGTCAAAGCAGGCGAGACAGCAGGATTTCCACGTTTTAAAGCTGTTGAACGCTTTAGCGGATGGGGTTATAAAACCCACGGTGATGGTTGGCGGCTTCACGCCGGCGACAAGATGCAGCACGGGCATGTTCGCCTGTCCGGTGTGGGTATGATCAAGTTGCGCGGCAAAGCCAGAACGCCTGGCGAAGTTAAAACCGCCGAAGTGCAGCATAAGGGCGGGAAGTGGTATTTATCCGTCACTGTGGAATGCGAGCCACAACGCGCTGGCGGCACGGTTGCCATGGGAATGGATTGGGGTCTGGAAACCTTCGCCACGGTGTGTTCCGGCGAGAACGATACGCTTTCTGTTGCCAATCCGCGCTTCCTGGACAAGCCACAACGTCAAAAGCTCAAACTCTTGCAGCAGGCGGTATCACGCAAGAAGAATAAATGCACGAATAATCGTCGCAAGTCCGTTGCCCTGCTGTCGGCGGAATCCCGGCGCATCGCCGATCGCCGCAAGGACTTTTTGCACAAGACTTCCGCTAATCTGGTCAAGCAATACGGACTGATTGCCACCGAACAACTGAGCGTCAAGAATATGACCGCCAACGGCGGCGAATACAAGAAAGGACTGAATCGCAGCATTCTGGATACTGCACCGTCCACTTTCCTCAATCTGCTCAAGACCAAAGCGGAAGAAGCCGGGTCATTGTGGGTGGAAGTGCCGACCCGTCAGGTGAAGCCGAGCCAGACGTGCCACCGGTGTGGCATCCAGCGCAAGAAACTCCTGTCCGAGCGGACACATCGTT
Source organism: Hydrogenophilales bacterium CG_4_10_14_3_um_filter_58_23 (assembly GCA_002784065.1). Taxonomy (GTDB): domain Bacteria; phylum Pseudomonadota; class Gammaproteobacteria; order Burkholderiales; family Sulfuricellaceae; genus Sulfuricella. Next base: position 9,088 of record PFJY01000180.1, read on the forward strand.
GTAGTTGCGGCGCAAGCTGTAGCCGGGATGAGAACGCGGCACGAGTAATGTTAAATTGGGCGTTAGTAGGTAACGTCACCGGGCAGGAACTGTCCGAGGTGAGGAGTCGGGGCAGCTTGCCGACGTTGATCCAGGAAACTCCACCAATAGCCGCATTAGCGGTTTAGGTGGGGTAGTTCATTATGCCCAATACCCTGCAACTTGTCCTTATCCTGCTCGCCGCCGCCGTACTGGTGGTGGCGCTGTTCCGTTCGTTGCGCCTGCCGCCATTGCTCGCCTACCTGCTGGTGGGTATCGTGATCGGCCCGCACGCTCTGGGATGGGTGCCGGAAAGCGGCGAAACGACTTATCTGGCCGAGTTCGGCGTGGTCTTCCTGATGTTCAGCATCGGTCTGGAGTTCAGCCTGCCGCAACTGAAGGCCATGCAAGGTCTGGTGTTTGGCCTGGGTGGCGCCCAGGTGCTATTGACTCTGGTGCTGACACTGGTGACGTTCATGGCGCTGGGGTTGAGCTGGCAAGCGGGCGTGGCGCTGGGCGGCATCCTAGCGATGTCCTCCACGGCCATAGTCAGCAAGCTGCTGGTCGAACGGGTCGAGCTGCATTCCCGGCACGGTCGCGAAATTATCGGCGTGCTGCTGTTCCAGGATTTGGCGGTGGTGCCGCTGCTGGTGCTGATTCCCGCCTTGGCCGCCGGGGACAACAACCTGGGCTGGGCCATGGCGGAAGCCTTCATCAAGGCGGGGCTGTTGCTGGCGGTATTGCTGGTTTTTGGCCAGCGCATTCTGCGTCCCTGGTTGCATCTTGTTGCCGGGCACAAGACTTCCGAGCTGTTCATGCTTAACGTGTTGCTGGTGACGCTCGGTCTCGCCTATCTGACCGATCTGGCCGGCCTGTCGCTGGCGCTGGGGGCATTTCTTGCCGGTATCTTGATCTCGGAGACCGAATACCGCTACCAGGTTGAAGCCGACATCCGGCCCTTTCGCGATGTGCTGCTTGGCTTGTTCTTCGTCACCATCGGTATGTTGCTCGACTTGCGTGCGGTGGCGGATAACTTTGCCTGGGTGATGGCGTTGCTTTCCCTGCTGGTAGTGGGCAAGGCGCTGTTAATCGGCCTCTTGAGCCGCATCTCCGGCAGCGAGCTTTCGGTTTCCATTCGCTCTGGGTTGGCGCTGGCACAGGGAGGGGAGTTCGGTTTCGTATTGCTGGCGTTGGCCGGGGGAGTGCATCTCCTGGACGAGCGTGTTTTGCAGATCACCCTCTCGGCGATGCTGCTTTCGATGCTGGCGGCGCCATTCGTCGTTCTCTACAGCGAAGCCATCGTGCAAAAGGTGTGCGGCGGTGAATGGGTGAACCGTGC
>PFJY01000076.1 GCA_002784065.1 Hydrogenophilales bacterium CG_4_10_14_3_um_filter_58_23
GATTCACAGCGATCGACGTATAGGTCAAACCTTGGTGAGTCCCCCGGCATAGCCGGGGGTTTACCTTGTTAAATTATTCATGCCCGCGCCGACAAAAACCAGCCCAATATGGGGCTGACCAACTGGCGCAGCGGTAAGGTGCGCAAGGCCGATGTGAGTATCGCCAAAAATTATTTGAACGCCGACGAACTGGCGGCGTTGAATAATCTGGTGGAGCAGTATTTGGTGTTTGCCGAAGGGCAAGCCATGCGTCGCGTGCCGATGAGCATGAATGACTGGATTGCCAAATTGCACGGTTTTTTAACGATCAATGACCGCGATATTCTGAGCCATGTGGGTAAGGTTTCGCATGAGGTTGCCAGGATGTTTGCCGAAAGTCAGTACGAGGATTTTAACGTCCGGCGCATACAGCAAGCTGATGCTGAAGGCAACGATTTTGACCGTATCGTCAAGCAGTTGCCGCCCGTATCCGGCACAAAGAGAAAGAAAACACCATGACCGAACAAGACCAAAAGCAACTGGGCGCGACCCTCTGGGGCATTGCCGACCAACTGCGCGGCGCAATGAACGCGGACGACTTCCGCGATTACATGCTGTCGTTTCTCTTTCTGCGTTACCTGTCGGATAACTACGAGGCGGCAGCAAAGAAAGAATTGGGAAAAGATTATCCAGATGTATTGCCAGATGTTATGAAGAAAATTGGGGCGATGACGCCACTTCAAATTTGGTATGAAGAAAACGAAGATGATGTTGTTGATTTTGAACAGCAGATGCGTCTCAAGACGCATTATGTGGTTCAGCCGCAATACCTCTGGACAGCCATCGCGGAAATGGCGCGCACGCAGGATGAGGAGCTGCTGCATACCCTGCAAAAGGGCTTTGATTACATCGAGAACGAATCCTTTGCCAGCACGTTTGGCGGCTTGTTTTCGGAAATCAACCTGAATTCGGAAAAGCTCGGCAAGCGTTATACCGACCGCAATGCCAAGCTCTGCACCATCATCAGCAAAATAGCCGAGGGGCTGGCGACATTTTCCACCAACAGCGACACGCTGGGCGATGCGTATGAATACCTGATTGGCCAGTTTGCAGCCGGTTCCGGCAAGAAGGCGGGCGAGTTTTATACGCCGCAGCAGATTTCCAGCATTCTGTCTGCCATCGTGACGCTGGACGGCCAAGATCCCGGCACTGGCAAGAAAAAACATCTGGACAGTGTGTTGGACTTTGCCTGCGGTTCAGGCTCGCTGCTGTTGAATGTGCGCAAGCAGATGGGGGCGCACGGCATTAGCAAGATTTATGGGCAAGAGTCCAATATCACCACCTATAACCTGGCGCGCATGAATATGCTGCTGCACGGGGTGAAGGATTCGGAGTTCGAGATTTTCCACGGCGATACCCTGCTCAACGACTGGGATGATTTGCGCGAAGCCAACCCCGCCAAAAAGAAATACTTTGATGCCGTAGTAGCCAATCCGCCTTTCAGCTACCGTTGGGAACCGACCGAGGCGATGGGCGATGATGTGCGCTTCAAGAATTACGGCCTGGCCCCCAAGTCCGCCGCCGACTTTGCTTTCCTGCTGCACGGCTTTAATTACCTGGCCAAGGAAGGCACTATGGCCATCATCCTGCCCCACGGTGTGCTATTCCGTGGCGGGGCAGAAGAACGTATCCGCAGCAAGTTGCTGAAAGACGGCAACATCGACACCGTGATCGGCCTGCCCGCCAACCTGTTTTTCTCCACCGGTATTCCGGTGTGTATTCTGGTGCTGAAAAAATGTAAAAAACCCGATGACGTGCTGTTCATCAACGCCAGCGAGCACTTTGAGAAAGGCAAGCGACAAAACAAGCTGCTGCCGGAACACATCGACAAGATTATCGATACCTACCAATACCGCAAAGAGGAAGAGCGTTACTCGCGGCGTGTGTCTATGGAAGAGATCGAGACTAACGGCTACAACCTGAATATCTCGCGCTATATCAGCACGGCTATGGCGGAGGAAGAAATCGAGCTTGGCGCGGTGCATGGAGAACTAGAGACACTGGAGCAAAAAATCGTCGCGGCCAAGGAGAAGCACAATGCTTTCCTTAAAGAACTAGGATTGCCTCCCCTCCCATAGCCTGATTTGCTGAAGTTTAAAATGGCATAGAGATAATCGAGTTCAGGCTTGAGCAAAGTACCGCTTTGGCCGAACAAGAGACGGTCGTGCTGCTCGGCCTGAACTTCCGCTTTTGGCACAAAGCGGTCGCACTCGCTCAAGGAAACCAGACACTCAATATTAAAAACACCGCCCGCCGGAACGCGCAGCACGGAGGGAACCCAACGGCGCATCTGTTGGGCAGTCTGTTACCCCGCCCAGCTAATACCGCACTCGCACCTTGTAGGCCAGCGTCGTCTTGCCATTGGCGGGCACCGTGACATTCCACACCGCCGTATTGCTCGCTTCTTTCTGGTGCGGCGCCGACGCGGAGAGCATTTGCCAATCGCCGGGGATCGGCTCCATCAACTTCACGGTTACTGGCTCATCTTTGGCATTCTTGAGCACGATCTCGAACGCCGCGTCGAAAATAGTGTTGTAGCGCCCTGTGCTGCCGATTTTCTCGAAGCTGGTTTGCTTTTTATCCGCCGTTACGTCGAAGGCATCGCCTAATTTAAGCCTCACTTTTTCGTTTTTCGGCGTATGGTCGATATGGTCTTCGCCCACGAATTGCGCGTTGCCGGCGTTGTCTTTTTTGTATACACGCACCACGCCCTTGGGCAAGGGGATGCCCAGGCTGCCGCCCTTGTTGTCGAATTCGACGAACACGCCGACTTTTATTTTCTGGCCGATGTCGCCGTAACTTGAGCGGTAGTAATAATCCGCGCCGCGCAGCAGAAATTCCTTTGTCGTCGGCACACTGCTCGCACTCAACAAGGCGACCTGCTTGGTTTGATTTTCGGCAATCGTGGTGAGGCGATCAAGCGTATAGAGGTGATATTCGAATAGACTTTCCTCGGCCATTTTGGGCGCGGCCATCGCCATCGATTTCTGTACCCGGCTTTCTTGCAGCGCGCCGATCATTGCATCGTTCACCCGGTTCACGTCGCCCACCACTAATTGCAATCTGGCATTTTGATAAGCCGTGCCGCTGGTATTGGTCAGCGTCACCCAACCGTTGAGGTCGAGTTTGTCGTCATTCTTCGACAGTTCCGCCACGTAATCGGCCTTCCACGCCAGCCCGCCGGTAAGGTAAGACAACTCCAGCGTGTCATCCGCGTTCTGCGCCGCGTTGAGGCTGATCACCAGCGTTGGCCGGTCGCGCAGATTCTCCGGCACGCTCTTGAAAGCGAGCCTCCCTGGAATCCCCGTCTCGATGCGGTCGGCGAATTTGAGTACGGCTCCCCCGTTGGTGGCGAGCACTGTCGCCTCTTCGCGCGAATCCACGCCGGTGGTCGGGTGCGTGCGGATCACGGTTACCGTTTGGCCAATGTATTTCTCCAGTAACTTTTGCGGTGTAAGCAGATCGAAATCGAAATTCTGCTCAATCAAATAGAAGCCTTTAGCGTGCGTCAGATTGCGCAGCAGCGCGGTTTCAGGCCGGATGTGCGCCGACACATCGCGCCACGCGAGGCGCCCCTCGCCGCTGATCAGCTTGACCTTGCGCGTATCTTTCACCAGCGCCAGGTTTTTGTTGTAAATGGTCACCGCGACTTCCTGCTGATCCTTGAGCGTGGTGGCACGTTCCGGCGCGGCATATGCCATGCCTACCGTCAGCGCAACCCCCAACGCAAGCGTAGCTCTCTTTAGCATGGTGATCTCCTCGGTGAAAAATGGTTTGGCTGCGAATTAACCCGGATGTTTCATAAATTCGCGTCGGGAGCCCTATAGAACGATCCTCTCCGCCACCCGCGCCGCGCCCATCAGACCCACCTTGGGGTTGAGCACGACATGGACGGGAATCTCCTCCAGCAGTCCCGCAAAGCGCCCCTTGTCGGCAAATGCGCGCAGAAATTCGCCGTCCTTCAGCTTGCCCATGATCTGCGCTGCGATGCCGCCGGCGATATACATGCCGCCGCGCGCCAGAACCTTGAGCGCGAGGTTGCCGGCTTCCGCGCCGTAAATGCGCGCGAACAGGTCCAGCGCCGACACGGCCAGATCATCCTTGCCGCCCATGGCGCAGTCCGAAATCGCCGCCGCCGGATCGCCGGCCTTCATCGCTGATTGCAGTTCAGCTGTTGCTTGCCGGCCTTGGCTGTCGCGCAGGAACTCGAAGATATTCACCAAACCGGGGCCAGACAGCAGACGTTCGTAGGAAACATGGCCGTAACGCGCGGCAAGATAGTGCAGCAATTCGATTTGCAGCGCATCGGTCGGCGCAAAATCGGCATGGCTACCCTCTGACGGAAAGGCTGCGTAATAGCCCCCCTGCCAGACCATGAAGCATTCACCCAAACCGGTGCCGGCGCCGATGACCGCGCGCGCGCCGCCTTCCTGCGGCACACCGTCTTGCAGGGTCGCCAGATCTTGGCTGTCCAGGGCCTCGATGCCGTAAGCCACGGCCTGAAAATCGTTGATCAATCGAACCTGCGGGATATGGAATTCCGCGGCGATCGACGCCTCATCGATCTGCCATGGCAGGTTGGTAATTTTCGCTCGCCCGCCTTGAACCGGGCCGGCCACGCCAAAACAGGCGGCGGCAAGGGATGTACCCGGAAAATCGTTCAGGAACGCGGCGACAACCTGGTTCAGGCTGGCGAATGAAGCGCTGTCGTAGCGCCGCTCGGCAAGCACACCGCCTCCGGCTTCGAAAAGCCGAAGCAGCGTCTTGGTTCCGCCGATATCACCGGCGAGAAAGATTTTCTTGATGGAAGTATTCATGGTCAGGTTAATCGCCGTTTTTAGCTTCCACTATTTCAACAGGGATGCCGGCAACCACCCGCTCAAACAGGTCCAGGATATCTGCATTTTGCATCCGCACGCAGCCCTTCGAGCCGGGCACGCCCATCTCCGTTCCGTCCGGCGTGCCGTGGATGTAAATGTAGCGGCGCATGGTATCAACGCTGCCAAGCCGGTTCCTGCCCGGCTCGCAGCCTGAAAGCCAGAGAATACGGGTGAGAATCCAGTCGCGACCGGGAAATTGCGCGCCCAGTTCCGGCGTATAAATTTCCCCGGTCGGCCGGCGTCTTACAAAAACGGTATTGGCGGGTAGCCCTGCTCCGATCTTGGCCCGGATGATGTGGGAACCGCGCGGCGTGCAATAGCTTCCGCTCAGCTCCCCGACGCCGTTCAAGGCAGTGGATATGGTGTAGTGCCTGATCGACGTGTCCTGATCGTCGAGCAAGTCCAGAGTCTGATCGGCAACGACTATCCTAATCCGCAACGTTACTACCCTTTCCGCGCCGCTGTGCGAAAAAACCGCTCAACAGGCCGCCGCATTCATCCGCCAGAATTCCGCCTGCCACCTCGGCATGATAGTTCAGCCGGGCCTCGGCGGGAAGATCAATGATGCTGCCGCAGGCACCGGTTTTAGGGTCGGAAGCGCCATACACGACCCGAGTGATGCGGGCATGGAAAATCGCACCCATGCACATGGCGCAGGGTTCCAGGGTGACGTAAAGAGAACAACCAGCCAGCCGGTAATTGCCGAGATGTTCGGCGGCATCGCGCAAGGCCATGATTTCCGCATGGGCGCTGGGGTCGTGGCGCGAAATCGGCGCATTGAAACCGCGCCCGACAATCTCCCCGTCCTTCACCACCACCGCGCCGACGGGCACCTCCCCCACAGCCCAGGCATCGCGAGCAAGAACCAGAGCTTGGCGCATGTTACGCAGATCAAATGAATCATCTTCCATAGCAAGCAAAACTATCACAGTTCCATGGGGATGGTCACGCCTTATCCACCCGAAGTAAAATAGATGGGTTGCGAATAAGGACAGAATTGGCCTACAAGGCCATCGTCGGCATTAACCCAGAAAACAGAAAGCCCATAAGTGCCAGAGTTACAACATCAGGACGACATTCTCCGCGCCAGCCTGAATACGGAAACTGCCCGGATCGCATGGAAGGAATTGCTCCGCTTTTTTGCCGCCGGAACGGTCATTGCGGTTGACGAGGAACTGGATTTGGTCGAAGTCGCCATTCAAATTTCGAATGACAGCAAGGCGCTGATCGAACAATGGATGATCGAGAAGCGGGTTGGCAAGGTGTCCGACGCACAGGCGAAAGACTGGCTGGAAACAGATGCCACCTTATGGGCAGTGGTAGTCAGGCCGTGGATCTTGGTTCAACAAATCACCGAATAAACCAATCAAGCCCGCTCCCAGCAGTCATGGACGCTGCCCCCGCAAGGTGTTCGCCAACATTGAAAGCACATCGGCAATTCGCCCCGCCGTTTCCTGTGAAGGCAATGGCACTTTGAGGCTTTGCACTCCGGTGCTTGGATCTCGCCCGATCCATGGGTGCGCCGGGGCAGCAGGATTACCGGCCGCCCCGAGGGCGGAAACCAACTGAGCGCCAACCCGCATCAAGGCTTGCCAAGGATCGGCTTCGTTGCGCGACGTTACCTCCGGTGCACCTTGCCCCTCATACTCCGGAATCGCCATCTCGCCATCGCTAGCTCCTGCATCCACTTGTTCTTCCGGCATGAGTACGGCTTCGGTCACGGCTTGGCCGCCTCCCGCTTCTTCGGCAGGTGTCATGGCTTCGCCCTCGCCCATATGGCCAGTAACGTTTTCCACATCTTTCATAAAGCGGTTGAGGCGCGAGCCCCCAAGCGAAATCTCGCCTGTACCGCCGTCAAGGATGCCCGCCGCAAGCGAGCGCTTGAATGCCAGCACCGATAGCATCCCTTCCTCGATGGTGCCCTTGGACACAAAATTGACGATCTGTACCGGCCGCTTCTGCCCCATGCGGAAAATCCGTGCAATGCGTTGTTCGAGGATGGCCGGATTCCACGGCAAGTCCATGTTCACCAGCGTGGAGGCGTGTTGCAGGTTGAGTCCCGTACTGCCCGCGTCAGTCGAGAGGAATACGCGGCAGTCCGGGTCATCGCGGAAACGCTCGATCAGCGCCGGACGTTTTTCGGACGGCACCCCGCCGTGGAAACTGACGTAACCGATGCCGCGCGCCTCCAGTCGGCGAATGACAATATCGTGCGTCCGCGTCCACTGGCTGAACACCACCGCCTTGGCCTCCGGCTGTCCGAAAAGATCGTCGAACAACACCGCCAGTTCGTCAGCTTTGACGCCGTGATCTGTTTCATGGTCGAGCAGATAAGTGCTGTTGCACGACATGCGCATGTTCTGCAAGGCGCAGGTAAGACGCCGCTGATCCGTGTCCGACAGGAACTTCATCTTGCGCCAGCGCTGCACGATTCTCGTCACGACCTCGGCGTTATCCTGATGGTGGATCATCTGCATCTCGGTCATCGGCACCAGCAGATTCTGGTCGGTGCGTTCCGGCAACTGTTGCAGCACCTCTGACTTGCGGCGGCGGATCATGACCGGCGCGAGCGTCTCGCCGATCTTCTCCAGCCCGGTATAGCCCGTCACACGCCCCGCTTCGTCCTTGACCTGATGCTCGTGCAACAGCTTCCAGGTCGGACCGAGGCGATGCTGGTCGACGAACTGGACGATGGAGATCAGTTCCTCCAGCTTGTTCTCTAGCGGCGTGCCGGTCAACACGAAGGCATAGGGGCTGTCGATGCGTTTGAGCGCCTTCGCCGCGATGGTGTTCCAGTTCTTCACCCGCTGCGCCTCGTCGACAATCACCAGCTCCGGCCCCCAGGCCGCAATCAAATCCAGATCGGACTTGAGCTTCTCGTAATTGGTGATTTTGCAGAAATCGTCCAGCGCATAGTCCTTCTGGCGCTGCACCCGGCCACCGGCAAGCACCCGCGACTCACGCCCCGCAAAGCGCGCGATCTCGCTCTGCCACTGGTACTTGAGCGAAGTCGGGCAGATCACCAGCACCTTGGACACACCGAAATGCTGCGCCAGTATCTCCGCAGCCGCGATAGCCTGGATAGTCTTGCCCAGCCCCATCTCGTCGCCGATCAGCACGCGCCCGGCCCGCACCGCAAACAACGCGCACTCAGCCTGGTAGGGATAAAGCCGCGCCTTGAGCAACTTCTTCAGCAAGGGGGCATCCGCGCCGCGCGGAAACAAGCCATCCAACGCCTCGGCCCGCCTCTCGGCATCGCGCTGCCCTGCAACAAAGTCGAGCGCGTCGTCGTAGGCGCGCAGCTCGTGGCCGCTTTTCGCCGCCGTCGCAACAAAGCGCTCCAACTCTCCAAAGCGATCCACCGGCAACACCCAGCCGCGAGACGCGTCGAACAGCAGCGCCGCAGCCTTGCTCACTGCCTGCGGGCAATCCGTCCCGGCGCGGAAATGTATGGCCCGTCCACCATCATTGCGCAGATACAATTCGGAAAACGGCGGCTGATAACCGCGCGCAAACGCCGTCTTTGCGCCGCGCTTCTTCTCCAGACGCGACAGCACAAATTCGATGTGCTTGCAGGTGCCCAGCTCATTGGTCGCATAGTCCGGGCAGGAGCAGAAATTATCCCCCGGACGCAAGCCGCGAATCGCCACCCGATAGCTGCTCTTGGACTGCGGATTGCCGACACGAAAATCCGCGAAGAATGGCTCACTCCCAAGACATTCCAGATCGAACGACTGCTCGCGCCCGAACTGCCGCCGCAACGCACGCTGCCAGTCGAGCGGCGAAAGGTCAGCCGGAGCATGGGTTCGGGATAGCTTGGGCTCCTTGACTGGCTTGGCCGTATTGCGCTTGGGTTTCATGATGGTGTGCCCCTTTCAGGCAGAATTCTCTAATGATCCTTAAAACAGCTATTGTCCACGAAAGGCACGAAATATATCAACCCATCGCAAACGTGTTGGGTTAGCGCGTTCCCCCCCCAAAGGAAAGCAGTGGTTGTAGTGCCGGCAAGCCGCCAACAATACTGCCAACAATACTGCCAACAATACTGCCAACAATACTGTTTGACCATCACCAGTCTCCAAGCTAGAATGAATCCGTATTTTTTCCGTAACGGGGGACTCGTCGCCATGACTGCTGCCACACCATCGTATGAACGCATAGACCTGCGCACCTCGCCCGAGATCAAGGATCTACTGGTACGCGCGGCAACCACGTCCGGCATGTCTATCAGCGCGTTCCTGCTAGGCGCGGCGCAAGAACGGGCGAAACGGGTGCTGGCCGAGAACGAAACCATCGTCTTGTCCGCACACGATTGGGAGGCATTCTTCCGGGTGCTGGATGCAAGCGACAAGCCGCGCCCCAAACTCAAGGCAGCGGCCAAGCGTTACACCAAGCGCCTTACCCCAGCCAAGTGAGCGGCTTTGATGGCCGTATCGAATTGCTCGCGGCGCACCATGACCGGCGCAATTTCTCATGCGGTGAACCGGCGCTTGATGAATACCTGAGCCGCTACGCCCGCCAGCACGCGGATGCCAGAGTAAGCCGCACCTACGTGGCCGCAAAGGACAAAATAGTGTGCGGCTATTACAGCCTGGCGATGTCCGCCATCAGCAGGAAGAATTTACCCAAACCGCACCAATCCAGACTACCAAATTTCCCATTGCCGGTCGCGCGCCTGGCACGGCTTGCTGTGGATGCGCGCCACCAGCGGCTGGGACTGGGTGAATTGTTACTGATGGATGCGTTGTACCGCTGTCTCCTGCTGTCCGAAGAAATCGGCATGGTAGGCGTGGTGCTGGATGCCAAGCACAAACAGGCAAAAACGTACTATCAACGCTACGAGTTTGAAGAATTCCAGAATGCCCCGTTGACCTTATGGCTGCCGGTAGGCGCAATACAAAAGTTGTTCCTATAAGGGTCGATGAAAGCGGAATGGATGGAGACAATGCGAGCAAGAAGGCGCAGTGATGTTTTTCCCTAAACAGGCGGCTGTTTTATGGTTTTTCTGCATTAGCGCGAAAGTGCAAGATCACCTCACGAACACTAACCCCGGGGTCGCATCCCCCCGAACGCGTTCCCTGCTCTGCCTTGCGAAAGCGTCTCTCCAACTCAATTATTCCAGCATCCAGCAACCCGCATGGATACAGGATTTTGTTGGTTGATCTTATGGCGATAGCATCACGGATACCGCCCGAATCCAGTCGTTCAGCAAATGCCGCTCGACTTTGCAGACGGTCAATCTTTTTCAGAGCGGACGTTCAACGTCGTACAGGCGCAGATTTTACAGTCGGGTTGTCTTGGTATATCCATCCAGTTGAACGTCTCTTCCATGAAATTGAATTCTCCCCGCCGGTTTTGCATTACAGGGGGGTATGGTGGACCCCTGAGTCAAGACAATTTTTGACTCAGTTTAAGCTGTGCA
>PFJY01000212.1 GCA_002784065.1 Hydrogenophilales bacterium CG_4_10_14_3_um_filter_58_23
TTAACCCGGTCAATCTGAACAATTGAATCACCCGGATCGACACCGCTTCAGGCTCATACCTGAATTGGAAAATACTTAAACGCTCGATTTCTACAAAATTTATCCGCGATTGTCGTAAAATGGACGTTTTTATCCCTTCTGTAAAAAAACATGGTACGCACTCGTTTCGCTCCCAGCCCTACCGGCTACCTGCACATCGGCGGCGCCCGCACCGCGCTGTATTCCTGGGCCTATGCGCGCAAGCACAAAGGCACTTTCATCCTGCGCGTCGAAGACACCGACCTGGAACGCTCCACCCAAGAATCGGTGCAGGCCATTCTGGACGGCATGAGCTGGCTCGGCCTCGACTACGACGAAGGCCCGTTCTACCAGATGCAGCGCATGGAGCGCTACAAGGCAGTGCTCCAGCAACTCCTGGACGAGGGCAAAGCCTATCATTGCTACGCCAGCAGGGAAGAGCTGGACAAGCTGCGCGAGGAGCAGCAGGCAGCCGGCCTGAAACCGCGCTACGACCGCCGCTGGCGCGACTCCAGAGCTACCCCGCCCGCCGGTGTTCAGCCCGTGATCCGTTTCAAAACCCCGATTGACGGCGCGGTCGTTATCGACGACATGGTCAAGGGCCGCGTCGTGGTCAGCAATGGCGAGCTCGACGACCTCATCATCGCGCGTAGCGATGGCACGCCGACCTACAATTTTTGCGTGGTGGTGGACGACTGGGACATGAACATCACCCACGTCATCCGCGGCGACGACCACCTCAACAATACCCCGCGCCAGATCAACATCCTCAAGGCGCTGAACGCGCCGTTGCCGCAGTATGCCCATGTGTCGATGATCCTGGGCCACGACGGCGAGCGCCTGTCGAAGCGCCATGGCGCGGTCAGCGTGATGCAATACCAGGAAGACGGCTACCTGCCGGAGGCGCTGCTGAATTACCTGGCGCGCCTGGGCTGGGCGCACGGCGATGAGGAAGTGTTCGGCCTCGACCAGTTCGTCGAATGGTTCGACCTCGATGCGATCTCGAAATCGCCAGCCAAGTTCAATCCGGAAAAACTGCTTTGGCTCAACCAGCAATATCTCAAGAAGACCGACAGCAAACGTCTGTCCGAGCTGGTCTTGCCGTTCCTGGAAACAGACTGTTGCGACCCCGAAACCGTGCCGCGCATGGAGGATGTGATCAACTTGCTCAAGGAGCGGGCGAACACCGTCGAAGAGCTTGCCGACGCCGCCGTGTATTTCTACCGTCCGTTGACGCCCTCTCCCGAACTGATGGCAGAGCACCTCACGCCGGAAATCATCCCTGTCATCCGTGAATTCCAGGAAAAACTGGGCCAAGTGGAATGGAACAAGCAGTCCATCAACAGCCTGATGAAATCGGTCGTGGCCGAGCACGGCCTTAAATTCCCCAAGCTGGCGATGCCGCTGCGCCTGCTCGTTACGGGAGAAAAGCAAACCCCTTCAGTCGACGCTGTGTTAGAATTGATCGGTCGCGAGGAAACCCTGAAACGGATTTCAGCGCACATGAAAAGCTTTGCATAGGCTCACAATCTTATTGACAAGCAACCCCCGCGCCACGTATAGTGGCGGCCTTTCGGGGGTATAGCTCAGCTGGGAGAGCGCTTGCATGGCATGCAAGAGGTCAGCGGTTCGATCCCGCTTACCTCCACCAAGTTTTGGTCCCCATCGTCTAGAGGCCTAGGACACCGCCCTTTCACGGCGATAACACGAGTTCGAATCTCGTTGGGGACGCCAGTCTAAATCAGGGGCCTGGAGAAATCTTGGCCCCTTGATTTTGCACCATGTTTCATAAGGTGCGTAATCGAGCAGTTTGGAGTGGTAGTTCAGTTGGTTAGAATACCGGCCTGTCACGCCGGGGGTCGCGGGTTCGAGTCCCGTCCACTCCGCCAACATCAAAAAAAGCCAGCCTAACCGGCTGGCTTTTTTCATTTCCGTTTTCCTTCAATAAGCTTGCAAATCGGCGCCATCGATGTCGAGTGAATGCCGCCAGAACTGGTCGTCGCGGTCGAACAGACGGTAGGTGCCGCGCGGGCCCCAACTGCCGGCGGGATAGTCGTTGATGAAATCGCGTTCCATCGACCAGACTTTCAGCACCGGGTCCACGACGCGCCATGCCGACTCCACTTCGTCGATGCGCAGGAACAGCGAGTGGTCACCCTGCATCACGTCCAGCAGCAGGCCTTCGTAGGCGTCGTAATCCTCGTCGTCGCCCTTGCGGTAAGTCGCATCCAGGCTAATCGTGCGCGTATTCAGATCCAGTCCCGGAACCCTGACCTGGAGTTCCATTTTCAGGCAGTCGTCGGGCTGGATGCCCAGTAAAATCCAGTTGGGGTGCGAGCGTTCATGATGGGTTTGATGCAGCAGGTTCTGCGGCGGATTTTTGAAGCGGATACAGATTGCCGAGCTATTTTCCGCCATGCGCTTGCCCGTGCGCAAGTAAAATGGCACACCCGCCCAGCGCCAGTTGTCGACGAACAGCTTCAGTGCGGCATAGGTTTCGGTGACGCTGTCCGCCGCCACACCGGGCGCCTCCGTATAGCCTGGAACCGTCTTGCCGTCCACGCTGCCGCTCGCATACTGGCCGCGAAAGGCATGGGCATGCACCGCGTTCTGGGTGATCGGGCGGATCGCCTTGAGCACTTTGACCTTCTCGTCGCGCAAATGCTCAGGGGTCATGCTCACGGGCGGTTCCATCGCTATCAGCGCAAGCAGCTGCAGTAGATGGCTCTGGATCATGTCGCGCAATGCACCGGCATTTTCGTAGTAATCGGTGCGCCCTTCCACGCCCAGAGTTTCGGAGTGGGTAATTTGCACGTGGTCGATGTGATGATGGTTCCACAGCGGTTCGAGCAACAGGTTGGCGAAGCGGAACACCATAATGTTCTGCACCGTACCTTTGCCAAGGTAATGGTCGATGCGGAAAATTTGCGGCTCATCGAGATGCTTGTACAGGCTGCTCTGCAAGGTTTGTGCGCTCAACAGATCATGGCCGAAAGGCTTTTCGATGACGACGCGACGCCAGCCATTTTTCTGCTTGAGCAGGTCGACTCCGCCCAGCTTTTCGATGATGCCGGGGAATTCCGATGGCCGCACCGACATATAGAACACCGCATTGGGAGGAAAAGTGGAGTCTTCATCCAGCATTTTATGCAGCTTTCGATACGCGTCGGCATCGTCTGGAGGGTTGGGATGATAATGAAGCCTCGCACGGAATCGCTTGAACGCCTCTTCGTCGTAGCCCTTGGGATACTTATTGTGCAGCATGGCCGACACTTCATCCAGCCACTGGTCGCGAGTCCACGATTCCAGGCTGGAGGAGAGAATCACCATTTTTTCCGGCAAGCGCCCAACCGTTTCAAGGCGGAACAGCGCGGGAATCAACTTGATCCGCGCCAAATTCCCTCCGGCGCCAAAAATCACCAGGGTGCAGGGTTCCAGGGTTTTCATTTTCCGCCTCCCGTCTGCTTCACGGCATGGCCCCCAAACGCATTCCGCATCATGGAGAGTAAGCGGTACCCGTAGCCGGTCTCATTCTGGCTGGCGAAGCGCATTTGCAGCGCCAGAGTCAGAACGGGCGCCGCCACGCCTTGCTCCACAGCCTCCACTGCGGTCCAGCGGCCTTCGCCCGAGTCGGCCACATAAGGCGCGACCTTGTCCAGTGTTTGATCGTCCTGTAGCGCCTGCGCGGTCAGGTCCAGCAGCCAGCTCCGCACCACTGAACTGTGCCGCCACAACTCGGTGATCTGCGCCAGATCAAGCGAAAATTCCTGCTTGCCGCGCAGCAATTCCAGCCCTTCGGCCATCGCCTGCATCATGCCGTATTCGATACCGTTGTGGATCATCTTGGTGAAATGCCCCGAGCCGACCGGTCCGACATGCGCCCAACCGCGATCGGGAGCGGGGGCCAGAACCTTGAGCACCGGCTCCACGATTTTCGCAACCTCCGGGGTCGCCCCCACCATCAGGCAATAACCATTTTCCATCCCCCATATACCGCCCGATGTGCCGGCGTCCATGAAGCCGATGCCCTGCTCCGCCAGCCAGGCGCCACGGCGCTGACTGTCCTTGTAATTGGAGTTTCCTCCATCAATGACAATATCGCCCCTGGCGAGCAGAGGAGCCAGCTCACGGATTTGATTCTCGGTCGGCTCGCCACTCGGCAACATGAGCCAGACCATGCGCGGCGACTGAAGTTGGGTCACTGCATCCGCTACGGAAGAAGCAGCAACCATGCCTTCTTCCGTGGCAAGACTAGCCACCACGTCCGGCGAGCGATTATAGCCGACCACTTCGATGCCGCCACGCCGCAACCGCCGCACCATGTTGCCGCCCATTTTCCCCAAACCCAGCATTGCTAGTTGCATCGCTCCCCCTTATTGGTTATTTTCTTCACTGAGGCCAATTGTATGACTTAAGACATTGCTAAAGTAGCATAAATGACTTTCTTAAATGCTGAATTTTGGTAGGCATGATTTAGACGGCATCAAAATCCTTATATGCACATAAATAAATGTGAATAAATTTAGTTCATTATGTCTGTAAAATCAGTCTCGAATCGAACACAAGCGCTTTTCACCATTGCCTCCTCTCCATCCGGGAGAGTAAACGTAAAAGGCACGGGTTACGATCTGGAGAAAATAATCATGCAGCAATCAGTCAGTCGTACAGAAAATGCCAAGGATCGTATCGAGGTCAAGAATACGACTTGCTACATGTGCGCCTGCCGATGCGGCATTCGTGTCACGGTGAAGAACGGCGAGGTGCGCTACATCGAGGGCAACCCCGAGCATCCCTTGAACCAGGGCGTGATCTGCGCCAAGGGCTCGTCCGGCATCATGAAGCAGTATTCGCCCGCCCGCCTGACCCGACCGCTGCGCCGCAAGCCGGGCTCCGAGAGGGGGACAGGTGAGTTTGAGCCGATTTCCTGGGAGGAGGCGTTTACCCTGATGGCGGAGCGGCTGGCCAAAATACGCGCTACCGATCCGAAAAAATTTGCGCTCTTCACCGGCCGCGACCAGATGCAGGCGCTGACCGGGCTGTTCGCCAAGCAGTTTGGGACGCCCAACTACGCCGCCCATGGCGGCTTCTGCTCGGTGAATATGGCGGCGGGCATGATCTACACCATCGGCGGCTCGTTCTGGGAATTTGGCGGGCCCGATCTGGATCGCGCCAAACTGTTCGTGATGATAGGCACCGCCGAGGACCATCATTCCAACCCGATGAAGATCGCATTGTCCAAGTTCAAGCGCAACGGTGGCCGCTTCGTTTCGATCAACCCGGTGCGAACCGGCTATTCCGCCATCGCCGATGAATGGGTGCCGATCCGCCCCGGCACGGACGGCGCGTTGCTGTTGGCGCTGAACCACGAAATCATCCGCCTCGGCCTGTATGACCGCGATTTCCTGGTGCAGTACTCGAACTCCGCCGAGCTGGTGAATCTCGACGAAAACAGCAGCGAGTACGGTATGTTCGTGCGCACCGAGGTGCCGGAAGAGGAGGGCTGCTTCGACCCGCAGAACAAGTTGTGGTGGGATCGTATTTCCAACAAGCCGGTGGTCACGCATAGCGAGGGCGCTGATCCATTCCTCCTGGGCGAATTCAATCTCCAGGACGGTACGCCGGTGAAGCCTTCCTTCCAGCTTTTGCAGGAACGGGTCAAGGATTACACGCCGGAATGGGCGGAAGGGATTACCGGCATTCCGGCCGCGACTATCCGCCGTCTTGCCCACGAGATGGGCGTTACCGCGCGCGATCAGAAAATCGAACTGCCGATTGCCTGGACCGATACTTGGGGCAAGGAGCACGAAACCGTGACCGGCAACCCGGTTGCCTTCCACGCCATGCGTGGCCTGGCAGCCCATTCCAACGGCTTTCATACGATCCGCGCCCTGTCGATTTTGATGAGTCTGCTCGGCACCATCGACCGGCCCGGTGGCTTTCGCCACAAGGCCCCGTTCCCGCGTCCGATTCCTCCCTGTGCCAAGACGCCCAAAGGCCCTGAAGGCGTGCAGCCAAATACGCCGCTGGGCGGCATGGCGCTGGGTTGGCCGGCTGATCCCGAGGACTTGTTCGTCGATGAAAACGGCGAGCCGGTGCGGCTCGACAAGGCGTTTTCCTGGGAATATCCGCTCGCTGTCCACGGTCTGATGCATAACGCCATTACCAATGCCTGGCGCGGCGATCCTTATACCATCGACACCCTGCTGATTTTCATGGCGAACATGGCGTGGAATTCGTCGATGAATACGGTGCAGGTGCGAGACATGCTTAGGACCAAGCGCGAGGATGGCGAGTACAAGATTCCCTTCCTGATCGTGTGCGATGCCTTCCAGTCCGAGATGACCGCCTTTGCCGACCTGGTGCTGCCGGACACGACTTATCTCGAACGCCATGATGTGATGTCCATGCTCGACCGGCCTATCTCGGAATTCGACGGGCCGGTGGATTCGGTGCGCATTCCCATAGTGCCGCCCACGGGCGAGTGCAGACCTTTTCAGGAAGTGCTGATCGAGCTGGGCTCGCGCCTCAAGCTGCCGGTGTTCGTCAACCCGGACGGTTCGCGCAAGTACCGCGATTACCCCGATTTCATCATCAACTATGAAACCGAGCCGGGTTCCGGCATCGGCTTCCTCGCCGGCTGGCGCGGCAAGGGCGGGGAAAAGTTCATGCGCGGCGAGCCTAATCCGCGCCAGTGGGAGATGTACGCCAAGAACAACTGCGTCTATCAATACCACCTGCCGCGTTCCTACCAGTACATGCGCAACTGGAACCAGGGCTATCTGGAATGGGCGCAGCGCCACCGCCTGACGCGCTATGCGGAGCCGATCAACATTCACATCTATTCCGAGGTGTTGCAGAAATTCCGCCTCGCCGCCCAGGGCAAGACCGATGGCCGTCAGCCTCCCGATCACCTGCGGCAGCGCATCGAAACCTATTTTGACCCGCTGCCGTTCTACTATGAACCGCTGGAGATGCAGCTCAGTGACAACGCCAGGTATCCGCTCAATGCGGTGACTCAGCGTCCGATGGCGATGTACCACTCGTGGGATTCGCAGAATGCCTGGCTGCGTCAGATCCATGCCCATAACTACCTGTTCGTGAATCCGCTGACCGCTCAGGCCCAGGGTATCGCCGACGGTGACTGGATCTGGGTTGAATCGATGCACGGCAAGGTGCGCTGCATGTGCCGTTACTCCGAGGCGCTCGAACCCGGTACGGTGTGGACCTGGAACGCCATTGGCAAGGCCAAGGGTGCGTGGAACCTGGCGCCGGAAGCGAACGAGTCGGAAAAGGGTTTTTTGCTGAACCACCTGATTTCCGAAGAGCTGCCAGCCAACCGGGATGGCGAACATCTTTCCAACTCCGATCCGGTGACCGGGCAGGCCGCGTGGTACGACGTCAAGGTTAAGATCTACAAGGCGGAAGAGGGCGAGCCGGAACAGACCTCCCCACAATTTACCCCCGTGCCTGCGGCACCTGGCACCAGCAAGGTTCGACGCGCCTGGCAGGCGTTTTTTGCTGGAAAAGGAGAGTGGAAATGACCCAGCTTGCCCTGGTCATCGACCTCAACGTGTGTGTCGGCTGTCATGCCTGCGTTACCAGCTGCAAGGAATGGAATACCTCCGGTTCGGCGGGCGCCATGTCGGACGACCGCCCCTATGGCGCTGATCCGACCGGCACCTTCTTTAACCGGGTGCAGACTTTCGAGGTCGGCAGCTTCCCCAATACCGAGACGGTGCATTTCCCCAAATCCTGTCTGCATTGCGAGGAGCCGCCTTGTGTGCCGGTGTGCCCGACGGGCGCTTCGTACAAGCGCAAGGAGGACGGTATCGTGCTGGTGGACTACGACAAGTGCATCGGCTGCAAGTATTGCTCCTGGGCCTGCCCCTACGGCGCGCGCGAAATCGACGAGCACCAGAAGGTGATGAAGAAGTGCACCCTCTGCGTCGACCGGATTTACGACCTGTCCTTGCCGGAAGCCGAGCGCAAGCCGGCGTGCGTGCGGGCCTGCCCGACTGGTGCGCGCCTGTTCGGCGACGTGCATGATTCGGAGTCGGCGGTTTCGGTGGCGATCCGGGAAAGCGGCGGTTATGCGTTGATGCCGGAGTGGGGTACCAAGCCGTCCAACCACTACCTGCCAAGGCGCAAGACCCAGATCAGGATCCACACCGATGAACTGATGCGCGCCGATAACCCGCTCAAGAAAGAGCGTCAACTGCCGCAACCAGACAAGAGCGAGCCGTCTCTGGACGACGTGACGAGCTGGTAAAACGTAGGGTGGGCACCGCTTTTGTGCCCACGCGGAGAGATTCAGCGTGGGCACAAAAGCGGTGCCCACCCTACATAAAGGAGAGTTATTCATGCACCCCGCATTTTCAGTGATTTTTCTTACCACCTTGATTGGTGCCGGCCAGGGGTTGTTTCTGGCTCTTTACACCGGCCAGGTTTATGCCTTTTTCCATTTGTTGCCAGCGCAGGCGGATGGCCGTTTTTATGCGATAGGTAGCCTGATCGCCTTGCTGCTCCTGATCGGTGGGCTGGTGGCCTCCTTCTTCCACCTTGGCCATCCCGAGCGGGCATGGCGCTCGGCGGCGAAATGGCGTACTTCCTGGTTGTCGCGCGAGGTGATTGTGTTGCCGACGTTCATGGGCGTGGTGTTTCTCTATGGCGTGGCGCATAGCCTTGGCTGGCATACTCCGCTCGTCACCCTCGGTACGCTGACCCTGGATGCGACGATGGTGCTCGGCGTGCTCGGTACGGCGCTGTGCTTCGCGTTGTTTATATGCACAGCGATGATTTACGCCTGCCTGAAATTCCTGCAGGAATGGCATAGCCCGCTGACAGTCGCGAATTACCTGCTCCTCGGCAGTGCTTCAGGCTTCACCCTGGCGACGGCTTATTCGGCTTATGCTGCACCCGATCTGGTCGGGTTCTACGGCAAATGGGCGATGGTGATTACCCTGCTGGCGCTGGTGACACGTGCCGCATCGCTGGTTCGCAATGCGCGCCTGAAGCCGAAATCCACATTGCAAACGGCGATTGGTGTACGCCACGGCCAGATCGTGCAGAAATCTCAGGGCTTCATGGGCGGTTCATTCAACACCCGCGAGTTTTTCCATGGTCAGGGAGCAGGCCTGCTGCGCTCGGTCAAATGGGTGTTCCTGGTGCTGGTGTTCGCGCTTCCGTTGCTGCTATTGGTCGGCGGGCTTTTCTCTTCCTTGAGCGGATTGCTGTCTGCTGCTTTTTTGGCGCAATATCTTGGCCTGCTCGCCGAGCGCTGGTTTTTCTTCGTCCAGGCCAACCATCCGCAGAACCTGTATTACCAGACTATTTCCTGACTTATGCTGGGAACATCGACCGAGCCTACCTCGAGGTTGAGGCTGCCAGGGGCGACCATCCGTAGCCCCGCTATGCGCGGAGCATCCAGAGTTCAGGGGAGGGGCGCTGTTTTTCAGGGGCGTGATGCTGCGGGCTTTGCCGGTGCGGGATCCTCATCATCCTCGAACTTCTCACGGGGCGGATTGCCGTCATAAACCAAGCCACGCCGCCGTTGCAGATAGGCATCGCGCAAAAAGACATAGCGGTCGATGGCGGCTTCATCCAACACTTTCTCTGCGTCAAGCAGGCGCGAACGGGTATCCACGGTGTCGATGGCAATCGCTGAATTGCGCTCGGGAACCGGGGTATGCTGCGCCACCGGGTCGAAGTGGGTATCGACTACTGTTCCAACGGTATCTCGCAGGGTGCTGGGGCCAAGGAATGGCAGCACCAGATAGGGGCCATTGCCAACGCTCCAATATCCCAGCGTTTGTCCGAAGTCTTCGTTATGTTTGGGCAGATCCATCGGGGTGGCGACGTCGATCAGGCCGGCAATGCCGACAGAAGTGTTCCAGACCAGACGGCTGAAATCCGAGGCGGACTGGTCAATTTTGAGCTGGAGCAGATCGTTGAGCAGCACCAGCACGTCATCCAGATTGGAAAAAAAATTGCCGATGGCGGTGCGCGCCGGATCAGGCATGGCTTCCTTGTACCCTCTGGCAACAGGTTTGAGCACCGCCTTGTCCACCACGTCGTTGAATTTGTAGATGCTGCGGTTAAGCGGTTCCAGAGGATCGCGCGGGTCACCATTAGTGGCGCAACCGAGCAGGCCAAGGCTCAGCAGTATGGCGACAGGGATTTTGAGAAGAAGTGCGTGCATTTTTTGAATTCCGGGCGTTATTGCTGCGCAATGCGCATAATATTCATGGCTCTTTTCGCAAATCATGTTGTTAAG
>PFJY01000032.1 GCA_002784065.1 Hydrogenophilales bacterium CG_4_10_14_3_um_filter_58_23
ATCAGATTGGTGGGAAATATTTCTCCGCGATAGCGGCTTCGTCCAACAATTCGTTTGGCATTTTGTCGGCGGGTCTAACTCTTTCGTTCTAACCCGCGAAAGCCATACAAGGTTGGGCTGAGCAGCTTTATCGCGAAACCCAACAAACCCAAACATTCCCAAAAAGTAGGTTCCTCCAGGCAACACCAACATTTAGAAGGGAGATTGGGTTTGTCGCCTAGAGGCGCCTACTTCTGGTGGGTTACGGCGCTAAAAACCGCGCCTAACCCAACCTACATTCCAGTGGCTATTTAATTCCACGCAGCCCGCTCACCCAGCGGATCAGGGCTTCGTTGCCGATCATCCGCGTCACTTCCAGCGGGAAAAACAGCAACGCATAGAACGCGATCAGGATCAGGATCAACAGCACATGGCCGAACACGCTTTCAGGCCGCAGCACCCCCCAGTATTTCATGGCGAGGAACACCAGGTCCTTCTTGTGCTCCGCCATGCTCCGGTATTTCAGTACCAGCTTGACCAGCAGATAGACGGCGTAGCCGCCGCTAAGCGACAGGAACACCACGCGAAACAGGCTGTACATGTCCATGCCGCCGAGCAGGGCGCGGTGATACATCAGCGAAAGCCCCCCCATAACTACCGAAGCGACCACCGCAATCAGGATGTTGGCGATCAGGCGTCGCCGTTCGCGTGCCAGATCCTGCTGGCGCTGGATGAAGAAGCTGTCCACCTCGCGCTTCAGATACTCAACTCGATCCTGCACCAAGCTGGTGATTTCCTCCTTTATCACGCCCACACGGGCGTCAACAGTAGTGCCGAGCTTCTCTGCAGCGTAGTCCACCAGCTCGATCACGTCGTCCTTGGTGAACTGGCGCTGGCTGTGCAATTCGGCGGAAATCTTGTCCAACTTGTGATCAACTTCCCGGCTCGCGCTCAATACCGCCTCACGCAGTTCGCCGCTAGCTTCCTTTACCCCATCCTGGACAACGCCATTCAACTTTTCCGCAGCCTGCTCGATGGCGGTGCGGGAAACCTGTTCCAGGCTTTCCCGTGCGTAATCCATTTCTTTTTCGAACCAGGCCACAGTCACACCTCCATAGTTCAAGTATAGAGCTTACTGCGGCGGCGCATCGCCGGGCTGGGTCTTGCCGATCGCATGTTCCTTGCCGGAAAGCAGGTTCTGGATGTTGCTCTTGTGCCGCCACATCAGGAGCAATGACAACGCCGCAACCGCCGCAACCAGCACGCCGGATTTCAACCACAACCAGCCGTAAAACGGCGTGAACGCCGCCGCGATCAAGGCGGACAAAGAAGAAATTCGAAACATGTAGGTTGCCAGCAGCCAGGTTGCCAAGGCGGCGAGACCCAGCCAGGGATTAAGAGCCAGCAGGATGCCCAGCACCGTGGCTACGCCCTTGCCGCCGTGGAAGCCGAAAAAAACCGGGTAGGCATGGCCGAGAAACACCGCTATTGCCGAGGCGGCGACGGCCGTCTCGTCCAGGCCGTAGGTGGGCGCCAGGCGCAACGCAAGAAAAACCGCCAGCCAGCCCTTGGCACCATCGCCCAGCAAGGTCACTGCGGCGGCCAGTTTTTTGCCGGTGCGCAATACATTGGTCGCGCCCGGATTTTTCGAGCCGAAGGTGCGCGGATCAGGCAAGCCGAACATCTTGCTGGTGAGTACAGCAAAGGAAACCGAGCCGATCAGGTAAGCGGCGAGGATGAAAATTACCGTATTCATATCAAATCACTTAAAATGGCCACTTTTAGATTTTACGGCAAATTGCCCGCCCGAACACCCGATGGACATCGTATTCCTGGAAGAAATCAAGCTCGACATCATTATCGGCATCTATGAGTGGGAGCGCAAAGTCCCCCAGACTATCCGCATCGACATCGACATCGGCCTGCCACACAGCCGTGCCGGCGAATCCGACAGCATAGCGGACACCATCGACTATGGCGCGGTAATGGCGCGCATTCGTCAAACAGCGGCCGAACAGCAGTTTTCCCTGGTAGAAGCCCTGGCGGAGCACATTGCCGCCCTGATCCGCACCGAGTTCGGTGCACCTTGGGTAAAAGTTTCTGTCGCCAAACTGGGCATGCTGCGCGGCGTCAAGCGGCTGGGAATCGTGATTGAACGCGGGGAACGGCCATCAGCCTAGAAGCATTGGCGGTCGCGCTGCTGATCCTCCTTCTCGCCTACTTCATCCGTGGCATCGCCGGTTTCGGCTCCGGGCTGATTGCGGTGCCGCTCCTGGCGCACTTCCTGCCCCTGCAATTCGTCGTGCCGTTCGTGCTGGTGCTGGACTTTACGGCTTCCATCGTCCTTGGCGGCAATAGCCGCGAACAGATCGCCTGGAATGAGCTGAAACCCTTGCTGCCCTTCGGCGCGGCGGGGGTGATGCTGGGCGTGACGCTGCTCATCCAGATACCCCGCGAACCGCTGCTGATCGGGCTGGGGATTTTCGTGCTGATTTTCGGCCTGCGCAACCTGCTCAACATCCACGGCGAAAAACCTATCTCGCGGCTCTGGGCCGTGCCGGCGGGGCTCACTGGCGGCACCGTGGGCGCCCTGTTCGGCACCGGCGGCCCGCCCTACATCATCTACCTGTCCCACCGCCTGAAGGACAAAGCAAAGCTGCGCGCCACCTTCTCCGGCCTGTTCATCTTCGATGGCGGACTGCGGCTCGTTTCTTTCCTCGCCACCGGCCTACTCCTGCAAAACGGGATGTTCACCGCCCTCCTTGCCGCCCTGCCGGTCATGGCGCTTGGCCTGTATCTCGGCCATCGCGCCCACCTCGGCATCTCCAGCCGGCAAATGCTCAGGCTGGTCGGCGTGCTGCTCATCGGCAGCGGTGTCTCGCTGATCTGGAAGTCCCTGGCCTGACATTACCCGCGAGGGTGATGCTGCGCGTGCAACTGCTTCAAACGTTCCCGCGCCACATGGGTGTAAATTTGAGTAGTAGAAATATCGGCGTGCCCGAGCAACATCTGTACAACGCGCAAATCGGCGCCGTGGTTGAGCAGATGGGTGGCGAAGGCGTGGCGCAGGGTATGCGGCGATAGCGGCTTGCCGACGCCGCCCGCGACTGCGCGGCGCTTGATCAAATACCAGAAGGCCTGGCGCGTCATTGCCCCGTGTCGGGCGGTGACAAACAGGGCGTCGCTGGTTTTGCCATTGAGTAAATGCGGACGTGCTTCGGCCAGATAGCGCTTTAGCCAGCCGATGGCCTCTTCGCCCAAAGGGACCAGCCTTTCCTTGCTGCCTTTACCCATGACGCGCACCACGCCCATATCCAGGCTCGTTTCCGCCACCTTCAGCATCACCAGTTCGGAAACCCGCAGGCCGGTGGCATAAAGTGTTTCCAGCATGGCCTTGTCGCGCAGCCCGAGCGGATCGGGGGTTTCCGGGATGTTCAGCAGCGCCTCGACATCGGCTTCAGTCAGGCTTTTTGGCAACGCCCTGACCTGTTTCGGCGAGGAGATATTGAGCGTCGGATCGGCGCTTATCCGTCCCCGGCGCAATAGGTAGCGGTAAAACCGCCGGAAGCTGGAAAGCTCGCGACTGGCGGTGCTGGCGCGGGTTTTCGCCACGTTGTACTGGTGCGACAAAAAACCTTCCAGGTCGGCATGACTGGCATCGGGCAACCCCTTGCCGCATTTTTCCTCTAGCCATGCGGCGAACTGCTGCAAATCGCGCTGGTAGCTCTCCAGGGTATTGCGCGCCAGGCCGTCCTCCAGCCACAGCGTGTCGCAGAATTCGTCAAGCAGGCTTTGATTGTCTGCGCTCATGCTCTAACAGCCAACGTTTGATCGCCATCGGATCACCGCCAATGCTGTTCATGAACCCGCCCAGACCCTCTCTCGCCAGCACACGATGGCAGGGGACGATCACGGGGATGGGATTGGCGCCGCAGGCTTGTCCCACCGCACGCGGCACGGAGTGGAGCAGTCTGGCCAGTTCGCCGTAGCTTTGCGTCGAACCGCCGGGAATCTGCCGCAGCGCCTGCCACACCCTGGATTGGAACACGGTGCCGTGCAACGCGAGAGGCAGATCGAAGCTGAAAAGAGGATCGGCAAGATAGGCCTGCAACTGGGTGCAAACCCGTCTGGAAACGGCATCCTGCGGCTCCAGAACCGGAGTTTCAAGCGGCAGAAAATCAAGGGCGGTCAGCGCCGTGCCGTCGGTCACGATGCCGAGCACCGCAAATGGCGCGGGGAGTCTCGCCTGGTAAGCCATTACTTCACAGCCGCGCAATTCAAAACAAGCGCCCTTCACCATTGCTTCCTCTCCCGTTTGCGGGAGAGGATTGAGGTGAGGGCAGCCCCTCTGGGAGAAGGTTGGATGAGGGAAGTCCCCTTGTGGGAGAGGGGTATCATAACCAGATAGCGCATAACGTCATTCTAGCCGATCAAAATAGCAAAGGCCACGAAGACAAAGCCTTCGTGGCCTTTTGACTACAGCGTATAAGCTTACTGTGCTGTCTTCGCCGGCTGAGTGCGGGCAACCAGCTTTTCCTTGATGCGCGCGGATTTGCCAGAACGATCGCGGAGGTAGTACAGCTTGGCGCGGCGCACGTCGCCGCGGCGCTTCACCTCGACGCTGGCAATCAGCGGGGAGTAGGTCTGGAAGGTACGTTCCACACCTTCGCCATTGGAAATTTTTCGGACGATGAAGGCGGAGTTGAGACCCCTGTTGCGCTTGGCGATCACCACCCCTTCAAAAACCTGCACCCGCTTGCGGGTGCCTTCCACGACGTTGACACCGACAATCACCGTGTCGCCCGGAGCGAAGTCGGGGATGGTTTTGCCCAGGCGGGCGATTTCTTCCTGTTCCAGTTGCTGGATGATATCCATTTAAAACTCCTTACTTGGTTATTTATCGGATTCCTGTTCCTGCTGGTTTTCTGCTTTAAACGCAGCCAGCAGCCCGGATTCCTCTTTTGTCAACTGACGGGCGGCCAATAAATCCGGTCGCCTCAACCAGGTCCTGCCCAACGCCTGCTTTAACCGCCAGCGTTGAATTTCTGCATGGTGCCCGGACATCAGCACTTCCGGCACCGCCTCGCCCTGATAAACCTCGGGGCGGGTATAGTGGGGGCAATCCAGCAGCCCGTCCACGAATGAATCCTGTACTGCCGATTCGGCATCGCCGAGTACGCCCGGCAACTGCCTGACGATGGCATCGATCAGCACCATCGCCGCCAACTCCCCGCCGGACAGCACGTAGTCGCCGAGCGAGATTTCCTCATCCACCTGATGCTGCAACAAGCGCTCGTCTACGCCTTCGTAGCGGCTCGCCAGCAGCACCAGACCAGGCTCGCGGGTCAGCGCCATCACCCGCTGGTGAGTCAGCGCCCGGCCCTGAGGCGAAAGATGAATCACCCTCGGATTCGCCACACCGACCTGCTTCTGCCGCTTTTTCGCAGCCAGAATCGCCTTTTCCAGCGGTTCGGCCAGCATCACCATGCCTGGCCCGCCTCCGTAGGGGCGATCATCCACCGTACGATAGTTATCTTCGGTGAAGTCGCGCGGATTCCATAACTGCAACCGGAAACGCTCCTGCTCCAGCGCGCGCCGCGTGATGCCGTGTTTGGCCAACGCGTCGAACATCGGCGGGAACAAGGTAATGACGTCGAAATTCAATAATCCGCGCCCCAGTCCACGTCGATCCGCCCCGCCGCCAAGTCGACCTTGAGGATGACCTGAGAGGTAAATGGGAGCAGCCTTTCGCGCTCTCCTTCCACCACCAGCACATCATTCGCACCGGTTTCCAGAAGTTCCGCCACCTTGCCCAGCACTTCACCCCGGACATTCACCACTTCCAGCCCGATCAGATCGGACCAGTAATACTCATTTTCCGCAGCTTCCGGCAGTGCCGCGCGCGGCACCGCGATTTCAAGGCCCTTCAACGCCGCGGCGGCATCGCGGTCATTACACCCGTCCAGCCTGGCAACCAGAGTCTTGTGGTGAGCTTCCGTTTCCAGCACCTTGACTTCGCGCCACTGCTCGCCTCGCCCAAGATTCCAGACGGGAAAATCCAGCAACCCAGCGATTTCCTCGGTAAACGGCTGCACCTTGACCCAGCCAAGGACGCCGAATGGGGCGGCGATGCGCCCCATGACCACCCATTTCCCAGCCAGCGGCACGTCTAACTTGGCCAGCGGCACGTCTAACTTGGCCAGTGGCACGCCTGGATTCAGGCGGCGGTACGCTTGACGAGCTTGGCCACGGTGTCGGACAGCAACGCGCCGTGCCCTTGCCAGTAGTTGATGCGCTCGCTGTCGAGACGCAGTGCTTCCTGACCTTCCTTTGCAACCGGGTTGTAGAAACCCACGCGTTCGATGAACCGACCGTCACGGCGATTGCGGGAATCGGCCACGACTATGTTGAAAAACGGGCGCTTCTTGGCACCACCACGGGCAAGTCGAATCACAACCATAATTAAATGTCACCCTTCAAAAATTCGGTTTAAAAAGCCGACGATTTTACGCTAAGTTTTGGAATAAAAGCAAGAAAAATTATTTCTCACATGCCGGGCAACATGCCCTTCATGCCCCTCATCATCTTCGCCATCCCACCCTTGGCGACCATTTTCATCATTTTCTGGGTTTGCTCGAACTGGTTCAGCAAACGGTTCACTTCCTGCACCTGCACCCCGGCGCCGGCGGCGATGCGGCGCTTGCGTGTGGCCTTGAGGAGTGCCGGATTGCGGCGCTCTCCCGGCGTCATCGAGTTGATGATGCCCTCGATACGATTGATCGACTTGTCGTCCGCCATGCCTGCCGCTGCCTGCCCCATCTGTGCCGGCAACTTGTCCATCAGGGCGGCGACGCCGCCCATTTTTTTCATTTGTTGCAGTTGCGCCTTGAAATCTTCGAGATCGAAACTCTTTCCGGACTTGAGTTTTTTTGCCAGCTTGACCGCTTCTTCCTGGTCAACGCCGCGCTGGGCGTCTTCAATCAGGGACAACACGTCGCCCATGCCGAGGATGCGCGAAGCCATGCGTTCGGGGTGGAAGGCTTCGAAGCCTCCGACTTTTTCACCCACACCGGCGAACTTGATCGGCTTGCCGGTGACTTGGCGCACCGACAGCGCCGCACCGCCTCGGGCATCGCCGTCGAGCTTGGTGAGCACCACGCCGGTCAGCGGTAACGCCTCGCTGAAAGCCTTGGCGGTATTGACTGCATCCTGTCCCTGCATGGCATCGACCACGAACAGGGTTTCGATCGGCTGGAGCACTTCATGCAGGCGCTGGATCTCGGCCATCATGGCTTCGTCTACGCCCAAACGACCTGCGGTGTCGATAATCAGCACATCGTGGAAATGCTTGTCGGCGTAATTCCGCGCCGAAACCGCGATCTGCTCCGGACTCTGGCCTGCCCCGGCGGGAAAGTAATCCGTGTCGATCTGCTGCGCCAAGGCGCGCAACTGCTCCATCGCCGCCGGGCGGTAAACGTCGCAACTCGCCAGCAGCACTTTTTTCCTCATCTGCTCGCGCAGGTATTTGGCCAGCTTGGCCGAAGTGGTGGTTTTGCCGGCACCCTGCAGGCCCGCCATCAGGATCACCGCAGGCGGTTGCGTGGCGAAGTTGAGCGCGGCGTTCTGCCCGCCCATCAGCCGGGTCATTTCCTGATGGACGATACCGATCACGGCTTGGCCCGGTGTCAGGCTGGCCAGCACCTCCTGGCCCTGTGCGCGCTCCTTGACGTGAGCGATGAAATCCTTCACCACCGGCAAGGCGACGTCCGCCTCGAGCAGCGCCATGCGCACCTCGCGCAGGGCGTCCTGAATATTGGCTTCAGTCAGGCGGGCCTGGCCGCGCAGGGTTTTGATTACACCGGAAAGGCGATGGGTGAGATTGTCGAACATGGGGAAAAAATGTCCTGCTGAATGTTAATCCGAATTCGGATAGTGTAAACTTGAAATTTAGAGAAACATATAAACTGACAAGTTTACAACATAATGAGCGAATCACTCCATTTCCTCACCTTTCTGATTTACAGCGCGCTCGGCCTGCTTTTTTGGCGCTCGGTCTGGCGCCCCGCCGAATCGGAAACCTCACAACACACGACCGAAGCCTCGGCGGTCTGGCGTCTGGCCATACTGGTGCCGCTCGCGCTGCATGGCGCACTGCTGCAACCCTCCCTGTTTCCCGGCGTGGGATTGAGCCTCGGTGCCGGCAATACGCTATCCGCGATCTCCTGGCTCACCGTGCTGGTCTATTGGCTCGCCAGTTTCCGTTACAACATGGAAGGGCTGCAAACGCTGGTATTGCCCGGCGCGGCTCTCTGCCTGCTGGCACCGCTGGTTTTTCCGGAAGCGCACACTATTCCC
Organism: Hydrogenophilales bacterium CG_4_10_14_3_um_filter_58_23; assembly: GCA_002784065.1. GTDB lineage: Bacteria > Pseudomonadota > Gammaproteobacteria > Burkholderiales > Sulfuricellaceae > Sulfuricella. The sequence continues at coordinate 8,335 of PFJY01000032.1, forward strand.
CATACCGAGCTACCGCTTTTCAAAATTCACTTGCTGCTTTCACTGCTCGCCTACAGCCTGTTCACTATCGCGGCCGTGCATGCGGTGCTGATGGCCTTGGCGGAACGCCGTCTGCATGGCCATGCTTTGGCGCGCATCCTGGGAAAATTGCCGCCGCTGCTGGCGATGGAGACGCTACTTTTTCGCATCATCACGGTAGGATTCGTCCTGCTCACCCTGTCTATCCTGAGCGGCGTGATGTTCTCCGAGGAACTCTTCCACAAACCCCTGCAGTTCAACCACAAGTCGCTGTTTGCGCTGCTTTCCTGGGGCATTTACGCAGCCCTGCTGGGAGGGCGAAAAATCTACGGCTGGCGTGGCCGCACCGCCATCCTCTGGACGCTCGCCGGGTTTGCGATGCTGCTGCTGGCCTATCTTGGCAGCAAGTTCGTGCTGGAAGTCATTCTGCAACGTTAAAATTCGGTGGGGGGTAAAACCAGGTCCGGTGACGTTTTTGACTTTACCCCTCACCTCTACCCCTTGGCCCCTCACCTCGAAAGATGGATGACATTCCGTTAAGCCTTCTGCTGGCTGTACTGGCGCTGATTCTGATCGTTTCCGGATTCTTCTCCATTGCCGAAACCAGCATGATGGCGCTCAACCGTTATCGCTTGAAGCATCTGGTCAAAAGCGGTCACCGCGGCGCAAAGCTCACTGCCCATCTGCTTGAAAAAACCGACAAGCTGCTCGGCGTAATCCTGCTCGGCAACAACCTGCTCAACGCAGCCGCTGCCTCACTGGTCACGATCATCACCATCAGGCTGTTCGGCGACAATGAATGGTCACTAACGCTGGGTACGCTTGCCGTCACCTTCTTTATCCTGGTGTTCAGCGAAATCACCCCGAAAGTCATGGGGGCCTCCTACCCGGAACGCATTGCCATCCCCTCCAGCTATATCCTCGCCCCGTTGCTCAAGCTGTTTTATCCGGTGGTGTGGTTCGTCAACCTGTTTGTTAAACTGCTGCTGTGGCTGCTGCGGCTCAAGCCGATCGCCGCCGACACCCGTCTCAACATGGAAGAACTGCGCACGCTGGTGCTGGAAGCGGGCCATTACATTCCACCCAAGCACCAAAGCATTTTCCTCAACCTGTTCGAGCTGGAAAACATCGGCGTCGACGACATTATGATCCCGCGCAACCAGATCGAAGCGATCGACCTCGACGCGCCTGAAGAAATGATCCGCGAACAGCTTGCTACCAGCCACCACACGCGGTTACCTGTGTATCGAGGCAGATTGGACAATATCGTCGGCGTAATCCATATCCTCCATGTCCTGCACCAGATTCGCAACAGCGAAATCAATACCGAAATGCTACAGGAAATTGTCCGCGAGCCTTATTTCATCCCGGCCGGGACTTCGCTTTTTTCCCAGTTGCAACACTTCCAGGAAAATCGCCACCATATCGGCCTGGTGGTGGACGAGTATGGCGAATTGCTCGGGTTGGTGAGCCTGGAGGACATTCTGGAGGAAATCGTCGGCGAATTCGCCTCGCGCCCCACTGCCCACGGCGGCATTTACCCGCAGGACGACGGCAGTTGGCTGGTCGATGGCGGCTGCTCTCTGCGTGACCTGAACCGCAAGCTCAAGCTCAATTTACCGCTGGATGGCCCAAAAACCCTGAACGGCCTGGTTCTCGAACATTTCGAGGATATCCCGGAAGCAGACACCAGCTTCAAAATTAACGGACATACACTGGAAATCGTCCAGACTCAGGATCGCATCGTCAAAGTCGTGCGTATTTTCCCACCCTTAACGTGAAATTCGCGAAGCGGGAGAGAGGGGAAACCCGCCTCGGAATAGACTCCTCCGCCAGTATTTTCCAATTCAGGTATGAGCCTGAAGCGGTGTCGATCCGGGTGATTCAATTGTTCAGATTGACCGGGTTAAAAAAAGAAAAATTTAT
>PFJY01000147.1 GCA_002784065.1 Hydrogenophilales bacterium CG_4_10_14_3_um_filter_58_23
GCGCACAGGCCGGCGAAGACATTGAGATTATCCTGGCCGAAGCGCACGCCGTTGTATTCAAAATGGGTGGGGCGACGGTCGTCCTTGTGCCGCCCCAGCACCCGGTATTCCTGCGAAACGCGCACCACGCGCTCGACGCCGGGCAGGCTTTCCATGTCTTCGATGGACAGCGAGGCGGTATCGCCGATCAGGTAAATTTCCGTCAGGGTCTGCTGGACGCCCTTTTCCTGGTGGATGCGGGTCTTGATCCTGGGCAGTTGGCCGAGGTGGTCGAGCAACTGGCAATATTCGGCGCTGTCGGGTTGGGCATCGGGGGAGAGGATCAGGATCATGGGCGTTACTCCAAAGTTCAGATTTGAATGGCGGCGCAACCGGCTGCGTCGCAGCGCAGGTAGCTGCCATGATGATACCAGCTATCCAGTACCCAGCGCTCGCAGTCGCGGCCATCGACCCGGTGCAAATGACGGGCAGGGCGGTGGGTGTGGCCGTGGATCAAACGGGGGTAGCCGTGTTCGCGCAGGGTGGCGGCGACCGCGTCGGGATGGACATCCATCTCCACGAGTGATTTCAGTTGTTTGTCGGTTTCGCTGCGCTGGCGCAGTGCCTCGATCTCGGCCCTGCGCTCCGCCAGGGGGCGGGCGAGGAATTCCATTCGCCATGCCGGTTGCCTGACCCTGGCGCGAAAGGCGAGATAAGCTGTGTCGCCGGTACACAGGGTGTCGCCATGCATCAGCAGGGTCGGCGTGCCGTAAAGGTCGATCAGGGTGGGGTCGGGGATCAGGCGGGCGTTGGCGGCGTGCGCGAAGTCTCCGGCCAGGAGGGAATCGCGGTTGCCGTGCATGATGAATACTGCGGTGCCGCTCCGGCTCAATTCTGCCAGGGTGTTAGCGACTGCGGCGTGGTGGGGATCGGCCAAGTCGTCGTCGCCTGCCCAGTATTCGAACAGGTCGCCGAGGATGTACAGCGCTTCGGCCCGGGATGCGGTGCAGCGCGCGAAATCTTCAAATACTCGCGTGGTCTGCGGACGTTCCGGGCCAAGGTGGAGGTCGGCGACGAACAGGCTGTGTTTCATTGGCAGACGTAGGAGCGGGCTTGCCCGCGATAGCTGATCGTGGACAAGCCCGCTCCTACAATTTTTGCCGTCACGCTCAACAAATTTCGGCGGACTCGATCACCACATCCTCCAGCGGCACATCCTGGTAACCCGCCTGGCTGCCGGTCTTGACCTTGCCGATGCGATCCACGACTTCCTTGCCGTCCACCACCTTGCCGAACACGCAGTAGCCGAAGCCCTGCGAGGTGGGCGCGGAGAAGTTGAGGAAGCCGTTGTTCGCCGTATTGATGAAAAACTGGCTGGAAGCCGAATGGGGGTTGGGGGTGCGCGCCATGGCGATAGTGTAAATTTCGTTCTTCAGGCCGTTGGCGGCTTCATTCTCGATCTCTCCCAGGGTTTCTTTCTGGATCAGTCCCGACAGGAAACCGCCGCCCTGGATCATGAAACCGTCGATGACGCGATGGAAGATCGTGCCATCGTAAAAGCCTTTTTCCGCGTACTTGAGGAAGTTGGCAACGGTCTTGGGGGCTTTTTCGGCATCCAGTTCGAGGGTGATGTCGCCGAAATTGGTGTGTAGTTTAACCATGAGTGTTTTCCTTTTTGCGTTTTGGGGTTTTCTTGTGAGATTTTACCGGCTTGGCCACTTCCGCGACCTTGGTGATTTCCTTCAGGGGTTCGGTAGCCAGCGCCATTTCCTCGATAACCACCGGCTCAACCGGAACGTCGGCGGCAAACGGCCCGCCAGCTGCCGTGGGCAGAGAGCCGATCTTTTTTGCGATATCCATGCCTTTGACCACTTTGCCAAAGACGCAATAGCCGTAGTAATCGGGATGGGGGCGATGGTGGTTGAGGAACTTGTTGTCGTCGAGGTTGATGAAGAACTGCGCGGTGGCAGAGTCCGGGTCATAGGCGCGCGCCATGGAGAGCGTGCCAGGCTCGTTTTTGAGGCCGTTGGCGGCTTCGTTGGGAACCGGGGCCAATGTCGGTTTGTACTGGAAATCCGGGGTGAAGCCGCCGCCCTGGATGACGAATTTCTGGATGGAACGGTGGAAGAGGGTGCCATTGTAATGGCCGTTGCTCACGTATTGCAGGAAGTTGGCGACGGTTTTCGGCGCCTTGTCGGGATACAGCTCGAGCACGATCTCACCCAGGCTGGTGCGCATTTTCACCTGCGGATTGGCGCCCAGCGCGCTAACGCTGAGGAACATCCCTGCCGCCAGCAAGATCAGACGTAATTTCATGCGGCCCCCTCGTAGACGATTTTCCATTCGTTGCTGTCGAACTTCCAGTACTGGCGCTTCTTCATCTGGTTTCTCAGATTGTTGCTGCTGTAATCCTGATCGAATGTTATCACCATCAGGTTTTCATTGCCCGGGTAGCCGAAGATGCTGATATTAGACAGCTTGACCTTGACCCAGGTTTTTCCGGCGTTGACCTGGCGTTTCTGGTCTTCCCAGGAATGGAAATTCTGGCCGGGGGCGCGGAAGTTTCTGGAGTAGTGTTGCAGATATTTGTCCGTGTTGACGCTTTCCCAGTCGAGCCGCCAGTTTTCGACGCGCCGGCTGAGCTCGCTGCGCTGGGCGGCGAGTTCCCTGGGGTCGATCCAGTCCACATTATCGCTGATCACTACCGGGGTCAGACCCACCTGCAGGTTCTTCCCGATTTTATCCAGGTCGGGGTTGGCCAGCACCACGCAGCCGTTGCTGGCGCGCGGCGGGCGGCTGTAGGTATCGCTGGGCACGCCGTGCAGCCAGATGCCGTGGCCGTTCTTGCCCTGTTGCCGGTCCCATTCATTCGGGTAGCTGATGGGAAAGGCGCCGCTGCCGTAAAAATCGGAAATCTGGGTTTTGGGCAGGCTGGCGGTGACGAAGTAGACGCCCATCGGCGTTTTCTGGTCGCCTTCCTTGATTTTTTCGGCACCGGCCTTGCCGCTGCTGACATAATAGTCGGCGACATAGCGTGGCGTACCATTGTCATTCTGGAACAAGTAGAGCCGGGATTTGCTGGTGTCCACCACGATTGCGTGATGTTGTTCCGGCTGGAACTGGACCAGGTATTTGGGCACGCGATTGACCGGCATCTGCTCCAAGTGACGCAGCAGGCGGGCGCGGGCTTCCTCGCGCAGATCGGAGATTTGCTGCTGGGAGGCGCCGGCGGCGCTGCCGATGGTGCTGAGCGGGTGCGCCCGGGCCATCAGCAGGTCGCCCCGGATCAGGTGGGCCAGCTTGAAATTGGGGTAGATCTTGAGCAGGGCCTCGATATCCTTCATGGCGATATCCAGACGGTTCTGCCGGACTTCGAGCAGGGTCTTGACCAGCATGGCCTCAAGGTCGATTGATCCCTGGTTTTGCGGTGCCTCGCGTTTCTGTGCGGCGGGCTTGCCGCCCATTGCCATTGCCGATGGCGCCAGCAGGGAGGCCAGAAAGGCGCACAGCAGTGAGAGTGCCGCGAAGAGTGGGCTCGGAGTTGGCCTAGTCATGCCGTACAAATAGAAAATTCCTCGTTAACGTGAAACTCGCAGATCAAAACAAGCGCCTTTCACGTTTTCCTCTCCCGTTTGCAGGAGAGGATTGAGGTGAGGGCGTCCCTTTGGGAGATAGCCAAGACCGTTAGACTCGTGAAGGCGCGCAAGGACGGCTACCGGCCAATCCGTTCTTGCTGGATCAGCCACTTGTCCCTGGTCTTGACCAGGACAACCGTTTTCTGGGTAGAGGCCGAGAGCGCGTCGGACTGGTAGGCTTGTTTGAAGGTGACGCTGGCGTGGCTGGCATCGCTAAAAGTGACGCGCGGCGATTCGATAGTGACGTGGATGGATTTAGGCTTGCCGATGCGCTCCTTGCGGTTCTTCTCCCAAGCGGCGCGGTTCTCGCCACGGGGAACCTTGAAGTCCTTGGCATAATGGCCGAGGTAGCCGGAGGCGTTTTTGCTCGACCAGGCATTGGCCCAGCCGTTGAGGGTTTTCAGCACGGCTGCTTCGGCATCGGTTTTGATCTCTGCGGGGGCTGAGGCAGGCGCAGGAACCTGCCTGACTTCGTGCGCGGACTTGACCGCTTCCGGTTGTTTGGCTGGCGCCGGAGCGAGTGTGACGATAGGTGCCGGAGCGGGCTTGGGCGGCTCCAGTTTCTCTGGCGCGATTGCGGGAGCCAAAGCCACTGGTGCAAGCGCAACCTTGGGCGCTTCGGATTTTGCCGGCGCACGAGTCGCTTTTCTGGAAGCGGAAAATAGCTCTTTGATCAGCGCCAGTTTCGTTTGTGCAGCGACATTGCCCTTGTCCAGTTGCAGCGCCTTGTCATAGGCCTGGCTCGCCATTTTGGCGTAGATGTCGCCCAGATTCTCGTGCGCCGTGGCATAGCTGGGGTGGGTGCTGATCGCCATTTCAAGCGCCTGGCGGGATTTGTCGTACTGGCCCTGGGAGGCATAGAGCACCGCCAGGTTGTTGTAGGGTTCGGGCAGTTCGGGGTATTCCTCGGTCAGCTTGGTGAAGATCCGGATGGCTTCCGCATTCTTTCCCTGCTCTGCCAGGATCAGCCCCTTGAGGAAACGGCCTTGGGCGATTTTTGGTCCCTGAGCGTCCTTGGGGCGGCTGGTGAGGTAGCTTTCGAGTCGTTCCAGGGCCTTGTCGTTCTGCCCTTGTTTATAGAGCTTGTTGATGTCTTGCAGCTCATCGGCGTATGCAGGCTGGCCGAAGACGAAGAGCAGGGAGACCAGGATCGTGGCAATGCGGAAACGGCTCATTGGTAGTATACTTTTCGCTGTTTACAAACAGGCTGAATTCTAACAAGAACCGCCCTTTTCACCAAACCTTTGCTTCGATTTTTTCAGAATGATCCCAGTTTATGAGCAGCAGCGATAATCTTCCCGTCCCCCATTTCATCCGCAACATCATCGAGGCCGATCTGGCCAGCGGCAAGCACAAGAGCATTGTCACGCGCTTTCCGCCCGAACCCAACGGCTACCTTCACATCGGCCACGCCAAGTCGATCTGCCTGAACTTCGGCCTGGCGCTGGACTATCGGGGTAGCTGTAACCTGCGCTTCGACGACACCAACCCGGAAAAAGAAAGCGAGGAGTACGCCCGGTCAATTCAGGACGACGTGCGCTGGCTGGGTTTCCAGTGGGATGGTAAGGTGCGCTGGGCGTCCGACTATTTCGGGGCGCTGTACGATTACGCGGTCGAGCTGATCCGGCAGGGCAAGGCCTACGTGGATGACCTCAGCCCCGAGGAAATGCGCGAATATCGCGGCACGCTCACGGCGCCAGGCAGAGATAGCCCGTACCGCGACCGCCCCGTGGCGGCGAATCTCGACCTGTTCGCCCGCATGAAGGCCAGCGAATTTCCCGATGGCAGCAAGGTGCTGCGCGCCAAAATCGACATGGCTTCGCCTAATATCAACCTGCGCGATCCAGTGATTTACCGCATCAAGCGCGCCCACCATATCCGCACCGGTGACAAGTGGTGCATTTACCCGATGTACGACTACACCCACTGCATTTCCGATGCGCTGGAAGGCGTCACCCATTCCCTGTGCACGCTGGAGTTCGAGGACCACCGCCCGCTTTACGACTGGGTGCTGAACCAGTTGCCGGTGCCCTGCCACCCGCAGCAAATCGAGTTCTCTCGTCTGGAGTTGCAGTACACGCTGACCAGCAAGCGCAAGCTGAACCAGCTGGTGGCGGAAAAACTGGTTTCGGGCTGGGACGATCCGCGAATGCCCACCCTCACCGGCATGAGACGGCGCGGCTATACCCCTGAGAGCATCCGCGAATTCGCGCGACGTATTGGCGTCTCCAAGAGCGATAACGTGGTCGGCATGAGCGTGCTTGAAGGTTGCATCCGCGAGGATATGGAAGCGTGCGTGCCGCGCGTGATGGCGGTGATTAAGCCGCTGAAGGTGGTTATCACCAACTTTGTCGAAGGCAAAACGCAGTCGCGCGAGGCCGGATTCCATCCCGATCGCCCTGAATTCGGTAGCCGGTTAGTGCCGTTCTCAGGGGAAATCTGGATCGAGGCCGACGACTTCAGCGAAACGCCTCCATCCGGATGGCAGCGCTTGGTACCGGGCGGCGAGGCGCGGTTACGCTACGGCTATGTCGTCAGGTGCGATGAGGTGGTGAAGGATGCCGCCGGTAAGGTGGTTGAACTGCGTTGCTCGATTGACCCCGACACCCTGGGCCAAAAACCGCAGGGGCGCAAGGTCAAGGGCGTGATTCACTGGCTTTCCGTCGAACACGCCCTGGCAGCAGAATTCCGGCTTTACGACCGTCTGTTTACCGTCGCCAAGCCAGACGGCGACAAGGCGCACGACTTCCGCGAATTCATCAACCCTGAATCGCTGACCGTGGTGCAAGGCTGGGTCGAGACCGCCGTGAATGACGCCGCGCCCGAAACCCGCTACCAGTTTGAGCGCCTTGGCTACTTCTGCGCCGACCGCCACGACCACCAACCCGGCGGCAAGCTGGTGTTCAACCGCACGGTGACGCTGAAAGATTCGTGGGCGAAAGAACAAGGCTGATTGGGTAGGGCGTCAATAAGCGAAGCGCATTGCGCCGTATTTGAACAACATACGGCGCAATGCGCTTCGCTTATTGACGCCCTACGCGGTTCAATGATTTTTTAGGTTTATACGATGCTGAAAATTTACAATTCCCTTTCCCGTTCCAAGCAGGACTTCATCCCCATCGAACCCGGCAAGGTTCGCATGTACGTCTGCGGCATGACGGTGTACGACTATTGCCACCTCGGCCATGCGCGGGTGATGGTGGTGTTCGACATGATCCAGCGCTGGCTCAGGGCCGATGGTTTCGATGTTACCTACGTGCGCAACATCACCGACATCGACGACAAGATCATCAAGCGCGCCGCCGAGAACCACGAGCCTATCGATGCCCTGACCGACCGCTTTATCGCGGCGATGGACGAGGATGCCGCCCGGCTCGGCGTGGAGAAGCCGGAGCATGAGCCGCGCGCCACCCAGTACGTGCCGGGCATGATCGCCATGATCCAGGCGCTGATGGACCATGGCCTGGCGTATGTGGCGAAGAGCGGCGACGTGTGCTACTCGGTGCATAAATTTCCCGGCTACGGCAAGCTCTCCGGCAAGTCGCTGGACGATCTGCGCGCCGGCGAGCGGGTGGATGTCGCCGTGGGCAAGGACGATCCGCTCGACTTCGTGCTGTGGAAATCGGCCAAGCCCGGCGAGCCGCAGTGGGATTCTCCTTGGGGGCAGGGCCGCCCCGGCTGGCACATCGAGTGCTCGGTGATGAGCGATGCCCTGCTCGGCGAGCATTTCGACATCCACGGCGGCGGCGCGGACTTGCAGTTTCCCCACCACGAGAACGAAATAGCCCAGTCCGAGGGCGCGCACGGCCACCAGCATGTCAACTACTGGATCCACAACGGTTTCGTGCGGGTGGACAACGAGAAGATGTCGAAGTCGCTCGGCAACTTCTTCACTATCCGCGAGGTGCTGGAGCGCTACGATGCCGAGGTGGTGCGGTTCTTCATCCTGCGCGCCCATTACCGCAGCCCGCTGAATTATTCCGACCAGCATCTGGACGATGCCAAGGGCGCGCTGACCCGGCTCTATACCGCCCTGAAAAATGTGTCTCCTCACGGTGTGGCCATCGACTGGCACGACCCCTATGCTGCCGCGTTCAAGGTGGCGATGGAGGACGACTTCAATACCGCAGAGGCGGTTGCGGTGTTGTTCAATCTCGCCAATGAGGTCAACAAATCTCGCGATTCGCAACGAGCAGGGCTGCTCAGGGCGCTGGGCGGAGTGCTGGGCTTGTTGCAGCGAGATGCGGAAAGTTTTTTGCAAGGCATTCAAGGCACTGTAGGATATGCGAACCTCATTCTCCCTTCGTTTACGCTAGTTGCGTCTGGAACAAATTACACACCAGAAATAATCGACCAGCTCATCACTGAACGTGCGGCAGCCAAGAATGCCAAGAACTATGCCGAGGCAGACCGTATCCGCAAGGAATTGCTGGATGCGGGCATCGTGCTGGAGGATACGCCGCAAGGTACGGTCTGGCGGCGAGTTTAGGCTTTGTGTGATGGGTATCGCTGCGCTCCACCCATCCTACGCCAGGAGGTAGGATGGGTGGAGCGCAGCGATACCCATCAATCATAAATTTGATACCATGCACCGATGACAAACTATCGGCGCAATTTCGTCGCGGGCGGCAGCTACTTTTTCACCGTCAATCTGGCTGATCGCCAATCCCGTCTGCTCACCGACAACATCGAGCTTTTGCGCGAGGCGTTCCGCTATGCACGCGCACGGCATCCATTCCAAATAGAAGCGATTGTTGTCCTGCCTGAGCATGTCCACACCATCTGGACGCTACCGCCGGACGATCTTGATTATGCAATGCGCTGGCGCTTGATCAAAACCACGTTTTCGCGCGGATTGCCCAAGGGCGAGCGCATTTCACAAAGCCGCCGCGACAGGGGTGAACGCGGAATCTGGCAACGGCGGTATTGGGAACATACACTCAGGGATGAACTGGATTTTGAGCGGCATGCCGATTACATCCACTTCAATCCGGTAAAACAATAGCTACGTGAAGTCGGTCGGGGAATGGCCATATTCGTCCTTTCGCCGCTTTGTCGAACTGGGATGCTATGCGGAGGATTGGGCTGGCGGCGTGGAGGGTGAATTGTGCTTTGGGGAGAGGTGAGGGGGTGATGGGTATCGCTGCGCTCCACCCATCCTACGAGGGTTGGTAGGATGGGTGGAGCGCAGCGATACCCATTATTTTACTACCCAAAAAACTGCTTCATTTTGTCCATCCAGGTTTTGGTGCGCGGGTTGTGGCGGGCACCGTCCTGCTCGTTGAGCGTTTCCAGTTCGCGCAGCAGTTCTCTCTGGCGCTCGGTCAGGTTGACCGGGGTTTCCACTACCATGTGGCACATCAGGTCGCCGTGAGTGCTGCTGCGCACCCCTTTGATGCCTTTGCCGCGCAGGCGGAACACCTTGCCGGACTGGGTTTCTGCCGGGATATTGATTTTGGCGTGGCCGTCCAGCGTCGGTATCTCGATTTCTCCGCCCAGTGCTGCCGTGGTGAAGCTGATCGGCATTTCGCAGTGCAGGTCGTTGTGGTCGCGCTGAAAAACCGCGTGGGCCTTGATCTGGATGACCACGTAGAGGTCGCCCGAAGGCCCGCCGTTGACACCGGCTTCGCCTTCGCCAGTGAGGCGGATGCGGTCGCCTTCATCGACGCCCGAGGGGATTTTTACCGCCAGGGTCTTGTACTGCTTGACGCGCCCGCTGCCTTGACAGGTCGGGCAGGGGTGGGCGATCACCTTGCCGCTACCGTGGCATTTCGGGCAGGCCTGCTGGATCGAGAAGAATCCCTGCTGCATCCGTACCTGGCCGTGACCGGCGCAGGTGGGGCAGGTTTCCGGCTTGGAACCGGCCTTGGCGCCGCTGCCGTGGCAAGTGTCGCATTCCGCCATGGTGGGGATGCGGATCTTGGTCTCGGTGCCGCGCGCCGCTTCCTCCAGCGAGATTTCCAGGTTGTAGCGCAGGTCGGCGCCACGGTAAACGTTGGAGCGTCCGCGCCCACCACCTGCACCGCCGAAGATGTCGCCGAAGATGTCGCCGAAGGCATCGGCGAAACCGCCGCCGAATCCTCCCGCACCGCCCATGCCGGCCTGCTGATTGACACCGGCATGGCCGTACTGGTCATAGGCGGAACGTTTGCTCGCGTCGGACAGGATCTCGTAAGCCTCCTTGGCTTCCTTGAAATGTTCCTCCGCTTTCGGATTATCCGGGTTGCGATCCGGATGGAATTTCATCGCGAGCTTGCGGTAGGACTTCTTGATCTCGTCGTCGCTGGCGTCCTTGTTGACGCCGAGAATTTCGTAAAAGTCGCGTTTGGACATATGGCTTTCTCACCGCGGAGGACGCGGAGGACGCGGAGGACGCGGAGGAACCCCAAGCATGAAGCGGGTTTTTCCTCTGCGTCCTCCGCGTCCTCGGCGGTTAATGGGTTTTACTTCTTAATGGGTATCCCCTTGACGCACGTTGCACCTGTGATCCGAAATACCGGGCGCGCTTCCAGAGCC
>PFJY01000174.1 GCA_002784065.1 Hydrogenophilales bacterium CG_4_10_14_3_um_filter_58_23
ATATTTGCATAGCCTTTCAAGCCTCAACCGGGCTCGTCCAACAAACGGTTCAGATCGTGGCTCGCTCCGCGATCACGATCTAACCTTATGCGTTATAGGTGCCATTGCTCAACAGGCCATGTGTAATTGGAGTGAGACGGTCGTATTCAACATCAACAGACAATGCCGAATTTATGTAATGTCGCATACCAACACCCAAAAAAAGTACAGACTCATTTTGAGTTGCTTGTTTTGTGCCCGCACCAACGAATTCGGCTGAGTTCGCTGAAAGTTCCGTCTTCAATCTTCCTCCGCCCAAAGAAAGAAAAATATCCTCTTTCTTGTCGTTAATTGGGAAAAAGGCGGTTGCATTAACCCCGTAATACATCGCTTTATATGAACCAGATTCCCCATTGGCTAAAGAAGTGCCATTAACTCCCATAAGGTGCTGAGAGCCAAGGTTGTGATATTTAAGCGAAATGCCAATATTGTCGTGTACATATCCTATCGAAGAGCCGTATTTAAATCGGCCATCATTTGCCAGAGAAAACAATGCATTCGGATTGCCGTTTGTATAGGTTGCCCCATTGCCAAAGACACTATTATTAATCGAAATCGTGCTGGGTCCGTAGGCTATATTGGCCCCTAGGTTAACAAAGGGGCCGTTTGGCGCCGCCATCACATTAGAGGCAACAAAACCCAAACCAGCCAACAACGTAGCAATTACCGTTTTTCTTGACATCATATTTCCCCTTTAAGGTTTGAACATTTCAATGACGAAGCTATAGAATCAGCCGTATGATTACGTAAAACGTAATATCGGTAAAATATTACGTTCATGTTTATTGCGGTTAACGTAAGGAAACCCGACACTTTCACTCATGAGTTTTGGGAAAGTGATCAAGAAATTACGTGAAGAGCGCGGATGGAGTCAGGAAGAACTGGCGCACCGGGTCAGCATTTCGACCGCCAATGTTTCGAGAATCGAAACCGGGAAACATGGCGCGAGTGAAACATTGAAGGTGTTGCTAGCCCGTGAATTCGGCTATAAGGTCTATCAACTAATTGCGCTGGCCGAGGGCGTTCGCTCCCCCGAAATCCCGCCGTTGCGAGATCAGGATGAAGAAACCCTGCTCGATTATTTCCGCTCCATGGACAAAGAGCAGCGCACCCTGTTCAAGGCGGTTGGCGCAGAATTTGTACGCTCCCGAGGGATTACCCAGCCCTCGTAGCCGCGTTGGGGTGAACAACGTGAACCCCAACACTTCCCCGCTGAAATTGCGACACGGCGGATATTCGCGGCAGCGTTGCGTTTTGGTTCGCTGCGCTCACCGCCAACCTACTGGCGGATAGGGGATTTCGCTTCTCCATGCTATGTTCGCGCCATGCGCTATCGCCGTTTCGATGAGTAAATAGGGGGCAGCGCCCGGTTTTCTGCCATCAGTAATATCTCGTTTAGCATGGTGAAGCTGCTTCACCATAATCAAATTCATGGATAACACCATTCACCGCTTCAAAAATGCTCGTATCGCAATGTTTGTCGGCGATCATCCACCCGTGCGCCTGCTTGCGCTTGTCGCCGCCAATGAACAGACAAGTAATATTTGCTTGTTATTTATGGATTCCATATAATTACGCTTATGGAAAAGCGCAAAGCCCACTATGCTCTGGAAGCCGTGAAGGCCATTGTTATTCGCGATGAAATGCTTTCCTTTACCCGTATTGCCCGGCGTGGAGCAAATGCGATGGGGTTGGACGATGCACGAGCGCTGGCAGTTGTCGGCGCACTGTCTCCGTTCATGTTGTTCAAGAGTATGACCACGCACGCGGACAGTACGGTGTGGCAGGACGTGTACCACGCGCCTTGCCCCAACGGGAAAATGGCTTATATCAAGGTCACGCTGCAAGAGGGTGCGGTTGTGATCCAGTTCAAGGAGGTGTGACATGAGAACCCCGACGTTTTGCTTGCAGTGTGATGACGGCACGTTGCTGGAATACGGTGCGCGTGATCTGGTTGAGGCCATCGAAGGGCTGTCGGTGACGGTGCCAAAAGTGCATGGATGGCATTGCCCGGTATGTGGCGAATGTGAATTTACCGATAAGGACGATTCGCAACGCTTCAGCGAGGCTATGGCAGCGTTACGCAAGTCGGCCGACCTGCAACGTGCGGCATCGTTGCGCGCCATCCGTAAAAAGCTGGGCCTCAAGCAAGCTGAGGCCGGCAAGCTGTTTGGCGGTGGGGCGAGTGCGTTCTCTGAATATGAGTGCGGCAAGACCCAGCCGCATAAGTCAACGGTATTGCTATTAAAGCTGCTGGATAAGCACCCGGATTTGTTGAAGGAGTTGGCGGCGTAAATCTACGCGATGTGTGCATCCAGCCGTATGCCTATGGCGCGGCAGACGGTGGCAAGAGTTTTGAGGGTCGGGTTGCCTGACTTCAAGGGTAGCCTCCGTTAGCCGCCAGATCCCAGCGCGGCCTTACGTTGAACTTCCAGCCCTTGGCGGAGGAGAGCTTGATCCGCATTGCGCCGGCGAAGGCGATCATGGCGCCGTTGTCGGTGCAGAATTCGAGTTTCGGGTAAAACACCTCAAAGCCCCGGCAGGCGGAAAGCGCAGAGAACTGTTCGCGCAGCTGCAGGTTGGCACTCACCCCGCCGGCTACCACTAGCCGATCCAGGCCAGTTTGACTCAGCGCGGCCAGCGATTTGGCTGCGAGCACCTCGACGATGGCATCCTGAAAGGCGCGGGCGATGTCGGCCACGATCTGGTCATCCAGTGTCTGCTGCTTGGCCAAGGTCAGCACCGCAGTCTTCAGGCCGCTGAAGCTGAAATTGAGGTCGCCGCTGTTAATCATGGGACGAGGCAGCTTGAAACGTCCCGGCACACCCCGCCCGGCCTGCATGGATAGTGCTGGCCCGCCCGGATAGCCCAGCCCGAGAAGCTTGGCGGTCTTGTCGAAGGCTTCACCGGCGGCATCGTCCAGTGTTTCCCCCAGGGTTTCGTAGGCGCCGATGCCGGAAACTTTCATCAACTGGCTGTGGCCGCCGGAAACCAGAAGGGCGACGAACGGGAAGGCGGGCGGATTGGGTTCGAGTAATGGCGCGAGCAGGTGGCCTTCAAGATGGTGAATGCCGATGACCGGCACCTTGAGCGCGAATCCAAGCGCGGCGGCAATGCTGGCGCCAACCAGCAGCGCCCCGGCCAAGCCCGGCCCTTCGGTATAGGCGATGACCCCGATATCAGCCAGGGCACAGCCAGCTTGGTCGATAATCTGCCGGGTCAGGGGCAGTACCCGCCGGATATGATCACGCGAAGCGAGTTCCGGTACCACCCCGCCATATTCGGCGTGCATCGCCACCTGCGAGTGTAGCGCATGGGCGAGCAAACCTCGCTCTGTATGGTACAGAGCAACGCCGGTTTCATCGCAGGAGGTTTCGATTCCGAGGACGAGCATAAGGTCGCCATCATAGCGGTTTTGCGAGCAGTGGTAAATTTGGCTAGGAAAAAGACAATTTAGCCGATATAATTATCGATTTACTCCAAAACTCATTAACTAATTTAGAAGGTGATTTGCTCATGCCGAGTGTACGCGTCAAGGAAAATGAACCGTTCGATGTGGCCCTGCGCCGTTTCAAGCGTGCTGTAGAAAAAACCGGTCTGCTGACCGAACTCCGTGCCCGCGAGTTTTACGAAAAGCCCACCGCCGAGCGCAAGCGCAAGATGGCTGCCGCCGTCAAACGCCATTTCAAGCGCCTGCGCGGCCAGACGCTCCCCCCCAAGCTTTACTGAGCGATGAGTCTCAGGCTTCAGATCGTCGAGGATATGAAATCGGCGATGCGCGCCAAGGATGTGTCGCGCCTTTCGGCGATCCGGTTGCTCATGGCCGCGATCAAGCAGCGCGAGGTGGACGAGCGTATCGAGCTCTCCGATGATCAGGTGATCGCTGCGATCGAGAAAATGCTCAAGCAGCGGCGCGACTCCATTTCCCAGTTCGAATCCGCTGGACGGCAGGATCTGGCTGACACCGAGAAGTTCGAAGTGTCGGTGCTGCAGGGCTACATGCCGCAGCCCTTGACGGATATCGAAGTCGAGGATCTGGTTGTTGCCGCGATTGCTTCATCCGGGGCGGTCGGCGTGAAGGATATGGGCAAGGTTATGGCGATCGTCAGGCCGCAAATGGCCGGACGTGCCGACATGGGCAAGGTGTCCGCCCTGATCAAGGCCAGGCTGGGCGGCTAGCGTTTTATCTCCAAAGTTTCACCCGTCCGAGGTCGTTTCCGATTCCCGTATCAGTGACGGGCGTCGCCGTTTCGTATGATGCAGGGGGCTAATGATTCCGCAGTCCTTCGTCCAGGATCTTCTTAATCGCCTGGATATCGTCGACGTGGTGGATCGCTACGTCCCGCTCAAGAAGGCGGGCGCGAACTATGTCGCCTGCTGTCCGTTCCACAGCGAAAAATCCCCTTCCTTCTCGGTTAGCCCCACCAAGCAGTTTTATCATTGCTTCGGTTGCGGCGCGCATGGCAGCGCCATTGGTTTTGTCATGGAGCATCAGGGGCTGGGTTTCGTCGAGACGGTGGAGGAGTTGGCCAGAAGCGTTGGCCTGACGGTGCCGAAAGAGGAATCCGGGCGGCAAGAGTACAAGGCAGTAGTCGGTCTTGACGCTTTAACCGAGGCTATGCAGCATGCGACCCATTATTACCGCGATGAGCTGAAGCGCTCGGAAGGGGCGATCGCTTACCTGAAAAAGCGCGGCCTTTCCGGCGAGATCGCGGCGCGCTTCGGCGTCGGTTATGCGCCGGGAGGCTGGCAAAATCTCGCCACGGTTTTTTCAGATTATCAGGCAAAACCTTTGGTGCAGGCGGGTTTGGTGATCGAGGGCGACGAAGGCAAGCGCTACGACCGTTTCCGCGACCGTATCATGTTTCCCATCCTCAACCAGAAAGGCGCGGTGATCGGCTTCGGCGGGCGGGTGCTGGGAACGGGAGAACCCAAATACCTGAATTCTCCGGAAACGCCGCTGTTCGAAAAAGGCCGGGAGCTGTATGGCCTGTTCCAGGCGCGCCAGGCGATCCGCGCCGCCGGCAAAGTGATCGTGGTGGAAGGTTACATGGACGTGGTGGCGCTGGCGCAGCATGGTGTCGAATATGCGGTAGCGACGCTGGGCACCGCGACCACGCCGGTACATATACAGAAACTGCTACGCCAGAGCGACAACATCGTGTTCTGTTTCGACGGCGACACCGCAGGGCGCAAGGCAGCGTGGCGCGCACTGGAAAATAGCCTGGCGCTGGTGGGCGACGAAAAAAGTATCAAATTCCTGTTTCTGCCCCAAGGCGAGGACCCCGACAGCTACATACGCAAGGAAGGAAAAGCAGCCTTCGAGGCCCTGCTCGAAGGCGCGATGCCGATGTCCGAGTTCCTCCTGCGCGAGCTGGCCGCCGGGGTGGACATGCAAACCATGGAAGGGCGGGCGCACTTTCTCAAGCTGGCGCAGCCCTTGGCGCAACAAGTGGCTGCACCGGCGTTGCGCCTGATGCTGCGGCAGCGCTTGGCGGAATTGGCGGGTGTTACACGGAATGAACTAGAGGGGCTGATCCCGGTCAAATCGACGGTAAAACCCGCCGCTACGCGGATGCGCTCCCGACCTTCCCGCAAGCCGCCCTCGCTGGCAAGAAAGCTGCTGCAGTTGCTGCTTTTTCAGCCCGAACTGGGGGCGGAGTTCGATATGAGCCTGTTAAATAATGGATCGGAAGAGCTGAAGACTCTGTCGGCACTGCTTGGTCTGGTCGCCGATAGCCATTTACAGCCAACGACGACGGTAGCCCTATTGGAGCGTTTTCGCGGCACATCTCACGAGGCTTTGTTGAGTGAGGTGTCGGGCGAGATTCTCCAGTGGGACGAGGAATTCGAAGTGGCGGAGGAATTCACCGGCGCGCTGGATCAGCTGCGCGACGGCGGGCGCAATCGCAGGATCGACGATCTGCTTGCGCTTTCTCGTACGCGGGGACTTTCCATGGAAGAGAAGCAGGAGTTGCAGCGCTTGCTGCAGGGTGGCTCCGCTTCGACAAAAAGTGGCCAATTCGTCCGAAAATAGGTTATAATCTCGCACTTTTTTGCAACGAAATTCTTTGCTGGAACAGAATGTTATGGTGACTGAAAACGACAAACCCGAATCACGCATGAGCGACGTCGATGCGCGACGGATGCGCTTGAAGAACCTGATCGTGCTGGGCAAGGAGCGCGGCTATCTGACTTATGCCGAGATAAACGACCACCTGCCGGATGACATGCTCGATGCCGAGCAGATCGAGGGCATCATCAGCATGATCGGCGACATGGGGATATCCGTGTGCGACGAGGCGCCGGATGCGGAAACCCTGCTCATGTCCGATGCCCCGGCGGCAGTGACCGACGAAGATGTCGTGGAAGAGGCCGAGGCGGCGCTTTCCACCGTGGATTCCGATTTCGGTCGCACCACCGATCCGGTGCGCATGTATATGCGAGAAATGGGTTCGGTGGAGCTGCTTACCCGTGAGGGCGAGATTGAAATCGCCAAGCGTATCGAGGAGGGGCTGAAGCACATGGTGCAGGCGATTTCCGCTTGCCCGACCACGATCGCCGATATCCTTGCGCTGGCAGACAAGATCGAGAGTGACGAAATGCGTGTAGACGAGCTGGTCGATGGCTTGATGAACGCGGATGGAGAGCTTGCCGAGGATTTGGCGGATGCTGTCGTGGAAGCTGCGGCAGAGGAAGAGAAGCTAACGGAAGAAGAGGAAGAAGAAGCCAGTGCCGCAGTGGCGGCGGCTAATCTGGCCCAGCTCAAGGCCGATGCGCTGATCCGATTTGCCGTGATCCGCAAGGCCTTCGACAAGATGCAGCAGGCGCTGGCGAAGAAAGGGTCCAAAACTAAGGGCTACAAGGAATGGCAGGAACAGGTCTCAAGTGAGCTTCTGTCCATCCGTTTTTCCGCCAAGCAGGTGGAATTTCTGTGTGAAAGCCTGCGCTCCCTGGTGGAAGAGGTCCGCCGCTACGAGCGCGAGATCATGGAATTGTGCGTGACCAAATCCGGTATGCCGCGCACTCATTTCATCAAGACTTTCCCTGGCAACGAAAACAACCTGGACTGGGTGTTAACGGAAATCGCCGCCAAGAAGCCCTACAGCGAGAGGCTGTCGCATTTCCAGCACGCCATTGTCGACCAGCAGCAGCGCCTGCTGGATTTGCAGGAGCGGGTGCGGATACCCATCAAGGACCTCAAGGAAATCAATCGCCAGATGTCCACCGGCGAAGCCAAGGCGCGTCGCGCCAAGCGCGAGATGATCGAGGCCAACCTGCGCTTGGTGATCTCCATCGCCAAGAAATACACCAACCGCGGCCTGCAGTTCCTCGACCTGATTCAGGAAGGCAACATCGGCCTGATGAAAGCTGTGGACAAATTCGAATACCGCCGTGGCTACAAGTTCTCGACCTACGCCACTTGGTGGATCCGTCAGGCGATCACGCGCTCCATCGCCGACCAGGCGCGTACCATCCGCATCCCGGTGCACATGATCGAAACCATCAACAAGATGAACCGCATCTCGCGGCAGATCCTGCAGGAAACCGGGCAGGAACCCGATCCCGCCGAGCTGGCGACCAAGATGGAAATGACCGAGGACAAGATCCGCAAAATCCTCAAGATTTCCAAGGAGCCGATCTCTATGGAGACCCCGATCGGCGACGACGAGGATTCCCATTTGGGCGACTTCATTGAGGACTCGACCACGCTGGCCCCTGCCGACGCGGCGCTGTATGCCTCCTTGCGCGAAGCGACCAAGGAAGTGCTGGAATCACTCACGCCGCGCGAAGCCAAAGTGCTACGCATGCGCTTCGGCATCGAGATGAATACCGACCACACCCTGGAGGAAGTCGGCAAGCAGTTCGACGTCACCCGCGAGCGCATCCGCCAGATTGAAGCCAAGGCCCTGCGCAAGCTGCGTCATCCCTCCCGTTCCGAGCGCCTGCGCAGCTTCCTGGATAACGAGGTCTGATCCGGGGACTGGCGTAGCATAGAGTTTTTGGGCCTGTAGCTCAGTTGGTTAGAGCAGAGGACTCATAATCCTTTGGTCCTCGGTTCAAGTCCGAGCGGGCCCACCATAAAAACAAGGGGTTGCATTAATGCAACCCCTTGAAGTTTGTGCAAAGTACAACAAAGGTTCAACCGGAATTATTTGGCACTAAATTGAGCGGGTTCAGTCGCACCGCTTCTTCCAGATGTTCAGGAGCTACGCGGGCATAGATCATGGTCATTCGTAGATCGCTATGCCCAAGTATCCTCTGGAGGGTCAGGATGTTTCCGCCATTCATCATAAAAAGCTCGCAAATGTATGACGCAAAGCGTGGCTGAGCTGTCCTTTGGGTAGCGTTATTTCGGTCTAAAGTGGACACCAATTTCCAGACAGCAATTTAGCGTGAAAGACACCACCCTCTGGACGTAACCAATTCTGGCCTGTCGCAAGCCTGAGCGAAGAACGGCGAGTGATGTAAGCGATTATGCGGTGGCGGTTGCCGGCATAAAGCCGTGCTTGACCAGCATCTTTATCCAGCGGGGTGCATTGCGTTGGACGCTCAACGCCTCGTAGTCAACCGCCTTGTCCCGGTAGGGCGTGTTGTTTTTCAACATCGCGAAGAGGGTGCGCAACATTTTGTGCGCCAGCGCCACAATGGACTTTTTGTGTCCCTTGCGAATGCTTAGCGCGGCGAACTTGTCCTTCAGTGCGCAACGGCTGCGGGCAGCCGCTTGAGCGAACTCGCAGAGCAGTCGCCTGACCCACGCATTCCCTTTGCGGGTTTTTCCGCTCTTGCGCTTGCCCGCGCTCTCGTTGTTGCCCGGACAGATGCCGACCCACGAGGCCAGTTTCTCGGCGCTGCCAAAGCTGTTCATATCGGCACCGATTTCCACCAGCAGCATCGCCGCGCCCATCAGGTCAATGCCGGGGATGGTTTGCAGCAGATTCAGTTGTGGGTGCCACGCGTCGAGCCCCTGGATTAACGCCTGATCAAAGCGAATCATGCGAGCCTCCAGCTCCTCGATGTGAGCCATGACTTCTTTCAGCACGAACAAATGGTGGGCGCTGAGCTCTTCCGGCTGCAAGGCGTCGAACAACTGCTCACGACTGGCACGCAAGCGCCCGGCGAGGTTGAGTACCTCTGGTATGGACTGGCCATCGATCAGGGCTTTGACCATCGCACGCCCAGCCTGGCCGTGAATGTCGGAGACCAGTACGTTAAGCCGGATGCCGGCATCGGCCAGCAGTTTATGCAGCCGGTTCTTCTCGGAGGCCAGCATGCCACCGAGTTTTTGGCGCTGGCGTGCGATCAGGCGCAGGTACCGAATGTCGGCTGGAGGGATGAATGATGGACGCAACAGGCCTGCCCGCGCCAACGTGGCCAGCCAGTGGGCATCGGCGACATCGGTCTTGCGTCCCGGCACGTTCTTGACGTGCCGGGCATTGACCACCCAGGCGGCAATGCCCACGGCCTCCAGCGCGGCATAGGGGCTCTTCCAGTAAATACCGGTGCTCTCCATGACCACCACATCAGGCGAAAATTCGTGCGCCCACTGCGCCAGTGATCGACGATCCCGTTTGAAGGCGCCAAACTCTCGATGTTCCACCGTGACCGTGCCATCGGCTTGCTCGGCCAATGCACAGGCACTGATTTTGGCCTGATGCACATCCAGTCCGATGACCCGCTTGTAAATCGGGGTTATTTCCATGAAACTGCTCCTTGTACGAAACACACGATGTAAAATTGCAAGTGTGCGTGTCGCTCAGGGGCACCACCATTCAACGGCCTGTCAGAATTCGACGGCTCTTTTTAGCGTGCGCTGTCCACCGTCTCTATCGAGACGGTGCCAAGCAATCCGGGGTACGAGTGAATGGCGGCGGGTCGAGTTAGGTTTCGCGGTCCGAAGCCTTCAAAAAGTTTCGCGACCTCAGCCCTTGCGCGACAACGCACACCCGTAGTGTCTTTCATTATCGGGGGCGTGCGCTACTGCTGCATGAAAGTTAGACGGATATTTACTCCGCCCCATTTTTTCGCTTATAAGCACCAATGAAGGCAAAACA
>PFJY01000022.1 GCA_002784065.1 Hydrogenophilales bacterium CG_4_10_14_3_um_filter_58_23
TTTTCATCGTAGCACCTATCTTATTGATTGGTATGGCGATAGTATAGACCACTACTTAACAGTGACATAGCCTTCTATAAATAGCGCAGGTAAAGATAAACGCTGGATACCGCGATGCTGGCCAGCATCAGTGGAAAGGCCAGCAGCATGAAGGGCAGAAAGCGTATCGGCTGGCCAGCGCGCTCGGCGAAACCGGCCACCACCAGATTGGCGCTTGCCCCGACCAGGCTGCCGTTGCCGCCCAGGCAGGCGCCTAGCGCCAGCGCCCACCACAGGGTGCGGAGCTGTTCCGCGCCGAACACCGCCCCCATCTTCTGGATGACGGGAATCATGGTGGCGACGAAGGGGATATTGTCGACGAC
Organism: Hydrogenophilales bacterium CG_4_10_14_3_um_filter_58_23; assembly: GCA_002784065.1. Lineage (GTDB taxonomy): Bacteria > Pseudomonadota > Gammaproteobacteria > Burkholderiales > Sulfuricellaceae > Sulfuricella. Next base: position 363 of record PFJY01000022.1, read on the forward strand.
CGCAGAAAATATCGCCGACACCCACAGGATGGTAATGGCGGTAGTGGGGAAATCGCCGCCGGTCAGTTCCAGGAGCTTCCCGGCCAAGAGATCGAGCGCGCCGCCCTTCTCCACGCCAGCCACCACCACGAACAGGCCGACGAAAAAGAAGATCGTCACCCATTCCACTTCGGCCCAGGTGCGATGCGTCTCGTGGGATTGCTCTTCCGAATCTTTCCCGAAAACGCGCAACAAAAGCAGTAATGCGGCGCCGAACATGGCGATGGTGCCGGGTTCCTGACCGATGTGGTGGGCCATGACGAAGCCGGCGATCACCACCCCGATTACCGTAAGGGATTGCTTGAGCAGGCGGGGATCGGTAATCGCCGCCCTGGCATCGAACGCCATCACTTGCGCCCGGTCCTCCGGCGATGCGCGCATCTTGCGACCCCATATCAGGTAGATCGTGATCAGGGTGAGGATGAAAATGACTGCGGCAACCGGCGCCAGGTTTACCACGAAATCGCTGAAGGTCAGTCCGACCGCCGAGCCGATCATGATGTTGGGCGGATCGCCGATCAGGGTGGTGGTGCCGCCGATGTTGGAGGCGAAAATGATGGAGAACAGATAGGGATAGGGAGATACCCTGAGCGAATCAGTGATGAGCAGAGCGACCGGCACGACCAGCAGCACCGTGGTCACGTTGTCGAGGAGGGCGGAAAATACTGCGGTGATTACGGAGAGCATCACCAGTAGTCCCCAAGGGTCGGCCTTCACCCATTTCGCCACGCTCACGGCGACATACTGGAACACTCCGCTCTTCTGGGTGATCGCCACCAGGACCATCATGCCGGTGAGCAGGCTGATGGTGTTGAAGTCGATGCCGGCAACGGCTTCGCTTTGCTGAAGTACACCGGAGAAAATCATCAGCCCTGCACCCAGCAAGGCGACAATGGACCGGTTGATCTTTTCGGTGACGATAGCGGCGTAAGTCAGCACGAACACCGTGAGCGAAACGGCCAGCGGGCTGAGCCCCAGAAATAGCTGGGCGGTGGAAGCGGCGCCGTGCATTTCAGAGCTCCGCTTGTTGCATCAGATAGGTGAGCAGGGTGCGTCGGCTGAGCATGCCAAGCAGGATGCCATCCTTGCCGATTACCGGCAGCGGGGAGGTGCTTTGACTGAGCAGTAGAGCCGCCTCCAGGATTGGGCAATCCGCATCCAGCACCGGCACGTTAATTTTAGCGATTTCTCCCACGGTGCGGCGTTCCAGGTCATGTAGCCGGGATGAGAGCAGCTGGGCGGAGTCGCCGGCAAATTTCAGGTCTGACAGACCGTGCTCTACCCGGGCGCTGGCCGGAATTAGTTCGGAAAGGATGGACTGGGTACTGACGATGCCGGAAAATTTCCCATCGACATCGCGCAATGGCACGTGATTGATGTGCTTTTCCAGCATCAGCTTGAGGGCATCCAGCAGGCTGGTATCAGGGTAAATGCCATTGGTGGGTGGATAGTAGGGAATGGATTGAATGCTCATAATGGGTCTTTGGTGTGTAGTCATGCCTTGCGAGGCAAGGCTATAACTGATTCGGGTATTCGTCGGCGGGCCCGGTTTTGGCTTGGTGCACCGGGCTGTGTGCGATGTTCAGGTAAATCGAGCGGAGATGTTGCTCGCGAGTCGGCGCGCTCAAGTTTTCAAGCTGGCATGATTCGCAGTGGTAGACCAGAGATCGCTTGATTTTCTGCAACAGCGAATTGTCGAGGTGATATCCATGGTTCACCAGCAGTGTTTCCAGCGTTTCCAGCGTGTGGTCGCTCAGGTCGTAGCGCACTGATAAGCAGCCATCTTCTGTATCGATACTCGCCTCGAGCTGCGCCATAGAGCCAAGCAGTTTCAGTGCGTGGTTCAGGTTGGGTGGCGGCAGGCTGGCAAAGTAGATGCAACGGACCTTGTACAATGCCGGGTGGGTGGCTTTTTCCATTTAACTTCCCGTAATTCATGGGGCCTGAATTTGGCTGGGGAAATCGCTGCGGTCATTGTTTCAATGGCCGTCACCGATATCCAATGATAGTTCCGTGGAGGGGGTGAGGAAATACGGGCTGGCGCGTAAGAGATGCCCGTAAGGGAAACACTTATACCGGATGAGGGACGGGTTCGGGGTGTAGCGGGGGAACAGTCTAGTCGCTATTCTTTCTGAGGCTGAGCACCAGGAGGATCAGCTCGGGCAGGCTGTGTGCCTGCATCTTCTCCATCATGCGCGCCTTGTAGACTTCCACCGTGCGCGGGCTGATGCCAAGTTGCCGGGCGATTTCCCGATTGGGCTCGCCGAGGGTGACTTTTTCCATGACTTCGCGTTCGCGGGCGGTCAGGCGTGCCATCCGATCCATGATTTCCTGTGTGACTAATGCTTCGTCACGTTGATAAGCGCTGCGCTTCAGCGCAGTGGTGATGGTCGCGAGCAGCAACCGGTCATCCAGCGGCTTCTCAAGAAAATCGGCCGCGCCGGCTTTCAGTGCGGCGCGTGCCGCCGCCACATCGCCATGGGCGGTGATAAAAATAATCGGTAGTGGTATCTGGCGGGAAAGCAGTTGCTGTTGTAGCTCCAGACCATTCATTCCAGCCATGCGGATATCCAGCAGCAGGCAGCCATGCCATTCGGGCTGGCAGGCAGAAAGAAAATCTTCTGCCGAAGCAAAGCTGTGGGTCGCGTAGCCTTTCAGTCCTAGCAGCAGGGAAAGCGAATCTCTGACGGGCGCATCGTCATCCACGATGAAAATCGTTGGTTCAGTCATGATTTCCTGTCGGTATGCTCACCGGCACGCTGAAGCAAAAGCGTGTGCCGCCGGCAAATGATTTGTCTAGCCATATTTTTCCATGATGGGCTTCAACCAGGGATCGGCTGATCGCCAGCCCCAATCCGGTGCCGTCTATTTTGCCGGTAGTGAAGGGTTCGAAAATCTGTGGCTGCACTTCTGACGGGACGCCAGGGCCGGTGTCGGCAACGCAGATGCAAACTGCATCCACGGACAATGCTGAGGCATCGATAATGATTTCCCGGCGAGCGCTCCGAGCCTCGGCAATGGCATCGATCGAATTGTATACCAGGTTGTGGAGCACGGTTTCCAGCTGCACCCGATCCACCCGGATATCGGGCAGTTTTTGAGGACAGGAAATGCGGATCGAAATGTTATGCCGCTCCGCACGATTCAGCAGCGGGGCAATGCCTTCCTTCAGGAAGGCCATTATGGATATCTGTTGGCGCTGAACAATGCCCCCGCGATAGAAATTGCGTAAGCGGTGGACTACCTGCCCGGCACGACGGGCTTCGTTAACGGCCTTCCCCATGGTGCCTGTCAGCAGGGTATGCTGGATTTTCGGCTGGGTGAGCAATAGCTGGCAGGCATGAAGATAGCTGGTCAGTGCTGAAAGCGGCTGATTCAGTTCATGCGCCAGGGCGGAAGTCATTTCGCCAGCAGCGGCAAAGCGTAGTGCACGGTCCAGCTCGGCTTGTTGCTCGAGCAGCCGGCTTTCCAGCAGCCGGCGGCTGGTAACGGCCATGCCCAGAAAAAGGCCGGTGATTGCCAGAGCCAGCATGAGCAGTTGAAGTTCAATGACGGCAGCCGCCTTGTGGCCGCCGGTCTGGACGGCAGCGATCAAGCCGAGTTGTGTTCCAAGGATGGCCAGGGTCGAACCCCTGATGCCGTGTCGCATGGCAATCCAGATCAGGGGGAGAAACAGCAGCAGGTAGAAGAATTTGAATTCGTCGGTGAATTCAAGCCCGAAAATGATCCATAGCGCCAGTGCGACGCTGGCCGCCTGGGTGGTGGTTTCCCCAGTCCATCGCCAGTGGATTGTCTTGAAAGGGGTGTGAACGAGCAGCAGCGGAACGATCACTATGATGCCGATTACATCGCCTACCCAGAAACGCAGGATGCTGTTTAGAAATTTATCCGGCGGCACCAGCCCGGCGAAGGTATAGATGGCGACATAGGCCAGGGCCGCCAGCAGCGCCCCAGTGAGCGCCACCGCCAGAAACCATGACAGGTCGCGCAGGCTGCGGAACACAGTGTCGAAGCGCAATGGCCCGAGGAGGAGGGCTGCGGCGCCGCTGTAGCAGGTCGTCAGCGCGAGCGAGGATGCCGCCAGATAGGCGAAGGGTGCCGGGATATCGCGCACGAAAGTTTCTGCCAGCAAGGCGGCGATCAGCAATGCCGGCCATTTCCTCAGGCCGAACAGTAGCAGGAACGCCAGACTCAGGCCGGGCGGAGGGTTCCAGGGGGTAATGGCGAGCGGCAGCAGCGGGTGGATATAGCTTACCCAGTCCAGGAAAACATACAGGATCAAGTAACCTGCGGACAATCTCAAGGATTTCATCAAATTGTTTTTTCAGTGTTGATTCGCCGTCTCGCAGCCCATCTGTCAAGAGAACCCTCCGTCGTTCTACCTTGTGGTCAATGGGGATAAGGTTACAATCGCGCTTGCCACGATCATTCTATACTTAACTTAATCACGATTACCCGACCGCACGGCGATTGCAAGGAATGACGGCAATCGCATGTCTTGCCGCCCTATTCCTGGTTGAGCCGGTTTTCCCCATTTATGCGGGGCACTGCGGAGTTTCCATTTTTTTCTTAAAGAGGGGCCCTGATGAATCCTGAGCCAACAGAACGCGCCTCGTTTCCGCACAAATTGCTTCGCCTGTTTATAGCACGGTGGCGCAGCCATTTGCGGAATATCGACCGTGACGCCACACGTGAGCAGGTTTTTGAGGATGGAGGGATAAGCTACTCCTACGTTTTCCTGGTCTTCGCCTCCAGTGCCATCGCCACGCTGGGCCTGTTGCTCAATTCCGTTGCGGTGATCATCGGCGCCATGCTGATTGCACCATTGATGGGTCCGATCGTGCTGCTCGGCTTAGCCATCGCCGAGACCGATGTGCTGCAGGCGATCCGAAGCGGAAAAGCGATTGCCGCAGGTTTGCTGGGGGCTCTGATCACTTCGGTGGTCATCGTCAAACTTTCTCCATACATTTCACCCACGCCGGAAATCCTGGCGCGGACCAACCCAAACCTGTTCGACCTTTTGGTGGCGGTCTGCTCCGGTTTGGTTGCCGGCTATGCCGTAGTGCGCCGGCAGATCGGCGCGGTAGCGGGCGTTGCGATCGCCACCGCCTTGATGCCCCCTCTCGCCACGGCGGGATATGGGCTGGCAATCGCAGACCTGCAAGTATTCCAGGGATCGTTCTTTCTGTTCCTCACCAACATGCTGGCCATCGCCTTCAGCGTTACGGGCATGGTGGTCTGGTATGGCTTCGGCAACCTGCGGACATCCCGTGAACTGTTGTGGAAAACCCTGGCTGGAGGCATTGTGCTGGCACTGCTGTCCATTCCTTTGGCGAATACGCTCAACGAGAGCGTATTCAAATCGCTCGCGCTCAAGCGCGCTACGGATGTGTTGCGCGAAGACATGGGCGCAAGGGGCATGCGACTGGACCGGCTGCAAGTGAACAACGCGGACAACGGGGACATTCTTGTGAATGCGGTGGTTCTCGTGCCGGAATACGACAAAGGCGCCACTGCCCGCATGCAGACGGCGCTGCGTCTGGCACTCGAAAAGCCTGTTCACTTGCAGCTGGACCAGATTGTCGTCGGCTCCGCTGTGCAACCGGTTCAGAAGCCCTCCGTCATCGCCAATCCGGTGATTCCCCTGCCCGCACAATCGCCTCCACTCACCGAGAGCCAGTTGCTGGCGCAGTATCTTCGCCAGGTCTTTCCGCTGCCGGTCTCATTGTCTGAAATCGACCCCGTTCGCAAATCGGCTACCTTGCAGTTGGCCAACAGCTACGCGGGCAACTTGCAAGCGCTTTATGGAGCGGAGCGCACTTTGCAAAGTAAGTTTCCGGAGTGGCAAGTGCGGCTTGTTCCGCCGTTGCGTGATCTTCCTGTGGTCAAGTTTGACAGTGGTGGCGCCGTGCTCGATCCGAGTGGCCTGAATGCCTTGCGAATCGCGCAATGGGCGCTTGAGCGCTGGGGCTTGAAACAGGTCGGTGTGGCAGGCTATGCCAGTCTTGGAGAGAAAGGCAGGGCTTCCGCCAGTCTGGCGGCCGAACGTGCGGAGGTTGTCGCCGCGTGGCTGGTCGAGGCAGGTTTCGAGGTGGACAAAACCAGGGCATACCCCGCTCCGGGGCAGGAAAAGGAAGAGCACGAGCGCGGTCAGGCTTCGTTTCGACGCGCGCAACTCGTGCCGCATTTTCCTGCGGATCGTTGAAGGGGAATGGATGCGCACAGGAGTCCTGTCGGACTTATGGGGATCGAAGCGAAGCGGGGCAAGCCGGTCAATAGTCGTTCTATTGACCAAAAAAGCAGTGAAATATAGATCGGCTAGGCGGATTTCCCGCCGATTTCCTTTAAGTCTGACAGGCCTGCCAGGCGACACAACGCCGTTGCGAATATCCGCGCGTACCGCGATTCCGGCATGGGAAGATGTTGGGGCTCACGTTGTTCACCCCAACGCCTGTTTTGCCGCATCAAGAAAAATAGTCACTTCTTCGCGGTCGGGCAAGGGTTGCGGCAATCAGCTCCGGGTGCGTTTGAACGCCCGCAACGTCTGGGCAGAGAACATCTGGTTGCGGCCAACGACATGGCTCGGAACGAGCTTGCCGGACTGAACGTAGCGACGCAGGGTTGGTACGGAAACCTCAAGGTACTCGGCCGCTTCCCATGCGGAAAACGGTTCCTGTTGCAAATGGCCGAACACCTGTTCGTGGGTGAAATCATCCTCGCGGAAAGCGTTACTGGTCAGTAATGAGAAAAATCGGGCGCGCTCCATCGCGGGCATGCGCTTCATTTCGGAAAACAGGTCTTCTGCTGTGAGGGCTTGGTTCATGGCGTGGCTCATTTCGGCTCTCCTTTGCTGCTCTCTTGCTGCAAATAGTGTTTCAGCTCGTCGTAGAAATTTTCATGTGACCCCACCTGATAAAAATCGATGACTAAAAACTCAAGGGGCAAATCCTTGCTTGGGGGACGGTACGCTATCAGGTATTCTTGGCGATTGAAACGAAATTTGTAAACCCATATCTCCGCCAGATCACCCACCTTGAGTTCACCGATTTCCGGCGAGTCACAAACCAACTCCACCGCGTCTTCAATCGCCAGTTGCAAGGGCTTGTGTGCCTTCTTGATGTACTGCGCGAAAGGGCGTTTGTAGTTTGGCTTCATGCGCACATATTAGTCAACAGATGATTCTATGTCAAATCACTATCACACGCCACAACCCAAGGGGGCAATGCGCTTCGCTTATTGACGCCCTTGTTTTACGCAGGTTGATTCTACCGTGATGAATTCAGACCAACAGATCGTGTAGCGCCTTAACCTCTCCAAGGTGTTGCGGTTGATTATTGAGCGCGCCCATCTCCGAATTACTAATTTGTAACTGGTTTCCGCTCTCTTCTGCGACTACGCTGTCAGCATCAACCATAGCAGCCCAGAGGGCATTGGCCATGAAGAACCCGGCCGCTTCCTATCCTCATCGCCGAAATTGGCGCGCAATCTTGCTGGCGGTGCTGGCCAGTGTTTCCTTGCTGCTGGCGCACTCGAGCTGGCGCGCCTACGAGGCCGCCCGCGATGAGACATTCCGCACCGAGGCCGACATGGTGCGTCTGGCAGATTCCGTCGCCGCCTCTCAGCAGGTGTTGCTCGATCGCACTGCCCAGCAGATGCGCATATTGGGCGGAATTTCGCCGTCCGGAAACAACAACTCGGCAGCGTGCGACAAATTTCTAGCGCGCCAACTGGGAATTTTTCCGGCATTCGACAATCTGGCTTTTGTAGACGCGAACGGCGCAGTGACATGCAGCGCACGCTCCAACACTATCCCTCTGCCCGCCTTGCTTCCCGGCGCGGCCTCGCCCGACAAGCTTTTGTTGCTTTCGCTGGACGGCGATGAGCTGGCGTTCGCCTTGCCCCGCAAAGCCATCCAAGGGCGTGTGGAAGGTTGGGTCATTGCGGTGCTGCCTGTCGTGGCGTTCTTCCCGGCTAACTCGCAGGGTGCCGTATTCGGCTTGGTGCATGATGGAGGGTTGGTTGCTGCGTACCCTGCCAATAACGCCTGGGATAGCCGCAATCCATTATTTGTCAAGTTCATGCGGGCTTTTAGGCCCGCAATGGCAACACCATTGGCAATTCAGGATGGAATGGAGTGGTTGTATGCGGCTCCGGTGAAAGGCAGCGCAAAGGAGCTGTGGCTGCTGGTGCGACCGCCCGCTGACGCGGCGACCGGGCAAATGATGCGCATGGCGGCGTTGATGGCGATGGCCCTCGCTCTGGCCGGGTTGTCACTGTGGGCGCTGGGCAGCCAGGGGGGCGCATACTTGGCCACGATCAATTGGCGACGCTTCGACTTGGCCGCGAAGGTCGGGCATGCCGTCGCTACGCTGCATAAAAGACTGCGCCAGATTCAATGGTACAAGGCACAGCGTTCCAAAGACGGCAATACCGAATTGCGCGTCGCTTATCAAGAACTCAAACATTCCTTCGCCGACGAAACGGAACGGATGCGGCAAATCACGCTACTGGGCGAGTTGAGCCAGGCGTTGCAAGGCTGCATCAATAGCGCGGAACTGACCGAGCTGGTAGCGCGTTCCGCCGTCGCCTTATTTCCCGGCAGCAGTGGCGCGCTGCTGCTGAATGCGGCATCGGACATTGTGGAGTTGCATCATGCCTGGGGTGGCAGCACCCATCAGGAAGCCTTTCCACCGCAGGATTGCTGGGCGCTACGCATTGGCCACCCTTACCACGCCCAGCAGGCAGGCGCCGTGTCCTGCGCGCACCTGCGGGAAAAGCATGCGGATTATATTTGCCTGCCATTAATTGCGAATAGCGAAATACTTGGCGTGCTGCATCTGTCCAAGCTGGGCGGCAACCCAATAGAAGCGGGTATTCCTTGGGCTGCGGAGTCCATCGCCGAGCGTACCGCCATCGCTATTTCCGTAATCAGGCGTGCGGAGCGGCTGCAAATCCGCGCCACGCGGGATGCACTGACCGGCATCTACAACCGGCGCTTCATGGAGGAAGCGCTGGCCATCGAGCAGAGCCGCGCCGAGCGCCGTGGCTCGCCCATTGGTTTGATGATGATGGATGTGGATTACTTCAAACGCTTCAACGATAGTTTCGGTCACGATGCCGGGGATGCCGTGCTACGCGGCATCGGCCGCTTGCTAAGCAGCGCCATGCGTGAAGGGGACATGCCGTGCCGCTACGGCGGCGAGGAATTCGCGGTTATCCTGCCCGGCGCCGACTTGGCCGTTACACGCCAGCGCGCGGAAGCAATTCGTACTGCAATCGAACACTGGAAGCCTCAGCACGATGGGCATGCCTTCGGGCAAGTCACCGTTTCCATCGGCGTTGCAGCCTTCCCGCTCAACGGAAATTCGTGGCAAGCCGCGCTCAAGGTGGCCGACGAGGCGCTCTACGCGGCCAAGCGCGGCGGGAGGAACCAGGTGGCGACACCGGCCCAGCCATCAATAGGGTAAGACAGTCGTCCGTTCGAGAGCCGTTCCCAGACGGGTATTCTTTCAGAGGGCCGCCATTGGCACAACTCGGACGATGGATAAGCTAGCAGCCTGTCTGACTTGAAGGAAATCGGCTGCAAATCCGCCTGGCTGGTCCATATTTCGCCGCTTTTTTGGTCAATAGAACGACTATTGACCTGCAAAACCGGCAAAATCTGTCCTCGCCCAGCCGAATTTTGCGAGCATCCGCTGCGCGGCTTGCCTGCTTGACCCACTTCGCTCCGATTCTTCAAGTCAGACAGGCTGCTAGGATGCTCCGGGTCAGAATTGAAGTCGGATAAAAGTCGAAAAAAACCCCGCAAATTTGCGGGGTTTTTTTCGTGATCGCTCGCCTCACTGCGGAGCAGTGCGACAAGCCGTTCCTTGCTGACGCAGGGAAGCCGGGGCTGGCATCAACCGTCCATGCCACCCATGCCGCCGACCGGCTCCTCCTTCGGCATCACGGTCACCTTGGTTCAGGCAATAGCTGCTTCGCCGCTCATCTTTTCGCCTTTGTTGTCCACCGTACTAATCACGATTTTGTCGCCAGCTTTGGCACCCTTGATCTTGAAACCCAGAAAG
>PFJY01000009.1 GCA_002784065.1 Hydrogenophilales bacterium CG_4_10_14_3_um_filter_58_23
GTCCAATCACACCTAATCTTGCCGCTTCAGGCTCATTCCTGGTTGGAAATACAGGCCTCGTTCAGGCTCATTCCTCATTGGACAAGGCTCCGCCTTTACAAAAAAACTTGCCAAGTGCATTATTGGGCTGTTTTTAATCCCTGAACGGACAACCACTTGATGGCAGCTTCAACAACTTTGACCAAGCTCAGCGGACTGGCCAACGCACTGGTACAAAGCGGGCGCCTGCTGGAGGCTGATGCCGAAGCCATTCAGTCCCAGGCCGGCGCCGATGAAACCGGCTTTGTCGCCCAGTTGGTGCAGAGCAAAAAAATGAGCTCCCTGGAAGTTGCAGAATTTGCTGCGCGGACATTCGGTTTTCCCCTGCTGGATCTGACGGCCATTGATGTGGATCACCTGCCCAATGACGTGCTCGATGCCAAGCTGATCAGAAGCCGGCGAGTCCTGGCCCTGCAAAAGCGCGGCAACCGCTTGTTCATCGCTACCTCCGATCCAGCCAACATGCGCGCCCTGGATGATGTGCGTTTTAAAACCAGCCTCACGGTTGAACCGGTAGTGGTGGAGGACGACAAGCTCGGCGCCCTGATAGAAAAAATTGCCGAAGCCACCGATACTTCACTACAGAATCTGGCTGGAGAAGACCTCGACCTCGAATTCACCGATGACGAAGTGCTGGCGCAGAAAGATGAGGGCGCCAGCGCGGAAATCGATGACGCTCCAGTCGTCCGTTTCCTCCAGAAAATTCTGCTGGACGCGATCAATGCTGGCGTCTCAGACATTCACTTCGAGCCCTACGAAAAATACTACCGTATCCGCTACCGCCTCGATGGCATACTCTATGAAGCGGCGCAACCGCCCCTGGCGATCAAGGATAAACTCTCCTCCCGCATCAAGGTGATTTCCAAGCTCGATATATCGGAAAAGCGCATACCTCAGGACGGCCGCATGAAGCTGGTGCTGTCCAAGAACCGCGCCATCGACTTTCGCGTCAGCACCCTGCCTACTCTGTACGGCGAGAAAATCGTGATGCGGATTCTCGACCCGGCCATCGCGACGCTGGGGGTTGACGCATTGGGCTACGAGTCGGACCAGAAAGAGCTTCTGCTCAATGCCGTCCGCCGTCCCTATGGCATGGTGCTGGTAACTGGGCCGACCGGTAGCGGCAAAACCGTATCGCTCTATACCTGCCTGAATATCCTGAACGAACCGGGCGTTAACATCTCCACCGCGGAAGACCCTGTCGAGATTAACCTTCCCGGCGTCAACCAGGTCAATGTCAACGACAAGGCCGGACTGAATTTCGCTGCAGCACTCAAGTCCTTCCTGCGCCAAGACCCGGATGTCATCATGGTGGGTGAGATCCGCGACCTGGAAACGGCGGACATCGCCATCAAGGCAGCGCAAACCGGCCACATGGTTCTGTCCACCCTGCACACCAATGATGCGCCCGGCACCTTGACCCGCCTGATGAACATGGGAGTCGCCCCTTTCAACATCGCCTCCGCAGTAATCCTGATTACCGCACAGCGCCTGGCACGGCGCCTGTGCAAGTGCAAACAGCCCATCGACATTCCCAAGGAGGCGCTATTGCTTGCAGGCTATGCCGAAGAAGACCTCGACGGCACTTGGCAGCCTTATGGTCATATCGGTTGCGAAATCTGCAAGAACACCGGCTACAAAGGGCGAGTCGGCATCTACCAAGTCATGCCGATCAGCGACGAAATGAGCCGCATCATCATGAAAAATGGCACTGCGCATGACATCTCCGACCAGGCAAAGCGCGAAGGTGTACGTGATCTGCGTCAATCCGGCCTGCTCAAGGTGAAGGCCGGACTGACAACGCTGGAAGAAATCGAAGCCATCACCAACGAGTAAAGGAATGAGCATGGCCATCGCAAAAAAAAAGGAAGCAATCAAAGACCTCCTCTTCGCCTGGGAGGGAACAGATAGAAAAGGTAAAGCCGTAAAAGGCGAGATGAGCGCACCGGGTGCGGCGGTAGTGCATGCCATGCTGCGGCGCCAAGGCATCACCGTTCTCAAGGTTAAAAAACAAGGCGGCTTCGGTCGTGGCAAAAAAGTTACCGAAAAAGACATCTCACTGTTCACACGGCAACTGGCCGTCATGATGAAGGCGGGCGTACCGCTGCTACAGGCCTTCGACATTGTCGGCAAAGGACATAGCAATCCCGCCGTTTCGAAGCTGCTTGGCAACATCAAGGCCGATATCGAAACCGGTAGCAGCATGAGCCAGGCATTCCGTAAATACCCTTTGTATTTCGACGCGCTGTACTGCAACCTGGTCAACGCTGGCGAACAGGCGGGCATTATCGACACAGTGCTGGATCGCCTCGCGACCTACAAGGAAAAGATTCTTGCCATCAAAAGCAAGATCAAATCGGCGCTGTTCTACCCCATCTCCATTCTCGTCGTCGCTTTTGTCATCACGGCAATCATCATGATCTTCGTGGTGCCGGCATTCAAGGAGCTGTTTACCAGTTTTGGCGCTGACCTGCCCACTCCGACTCTGGTGGTAATGGCCATCTCCGACTTTTTCGTTGCCTGGTGGTGGGCGATTTTCGGGGCAATCTGGGGCAGTCTCCAGTTCTTTTTCTACACCTGGAAACGCTCGAAAAAAATGCAGTATTTCATGGATCGCTTGTCTCTCCATCTGCCAATTTTCGGCCCGGTGATCGAAAAAGCCACTATCGCACGCTGGACCCGCACCCTGTCCACCATGTTTGCCGCCGGTGTACCCTTGGTTGAAGCGCTGGACTCGGTCGGCGGCGCAGCCGGCAATGCCTTGTATTTTGATGCAACGAAAAAAATCCAGAGCGAAGTCAGTACTGGCACCAGCCTGACGGTGGCGATGCAGAACAGCAATTTGTTTCCCAATATGGTCTTGCAAATGGTCGCCATCGGCGAGGAGTCAGGTGCTTTGGACTCCATGCTCTCCAAGGTGGCCGATTTTTACGAAGCCGAAGTGGACGATGCCGTGGCAGCACTTTCCAGCCTGATGGAGCCGATAATTATGGTGGTTCTGGGTGTCCTGATCGGCGGCCTGGTTATCGCCATGTACCTGCCGATCTTCAAGATGGGTTCGGTGGTTTAAATGTAGGAGCGGCATTGGCCGCGATAGGAATCGCAACGCGGCCAATGCCGCTCCTACACAAGCTCGGAACCAAAATAATGATCTTCGAACCCCCGCAATTCTCCCCGGCGCTGTACGTTAGCGTAGCCGCACTCCTCGGCCTGATGGTCGGCAGCTTCTTGAATGTCGTCATCTATCGGTTGCCCAGGATGATGGAACGCGAGTGGCGCGAGCAATGCAGCACTATAGACGGGGAGGGAGCCACTCCCCCCGCGGCCTACAATCTGGCTGTTCCTCGCTCGGCGTGCCCGTCCTGCGGCCATACGATTTCGGCATGGGAAAACATTCCGGTGATTTCCTGGCTGATTTTGCGCGGTCGTTGCGCACACTGCAAAGCCCCGATCAGTCCACGTTACCCCATCGTCGAAGCCCTTACTGGCATTATCAGCGGTTACGTCGCCTGGCATTTCGGTTTCGGGCCGATCACCCTGGCCGCCCTGCTATTCACATGGGCGCTGATCGCACTGACATTCATCGATCTCGACACCCAACTGCTACCGGACAGTATCACCCAACCCCTGATCTGGCTCGGTCTGTTGCTCAATCTCAACGGCTTCTTCACCAGCGTGAGCGAAGCCCTGGTCGGGGCGGTGGCGGGCTATTTGTCGCTCTGGAGCGTCTACTGGCTGTTCAAGCTGATTGCAAAAAAGGAGGGCATGGGCTATGGTGATTTCAAACTGCTTGCTGCGATCGGCGCATGGCTGGGCTGGCAGATGCTACCGCTGGTTATCCTGCTTTCTTCGCTGGTCGGAGCGGTGGTCGGCATTTCACTGATCCTGTTTGCCGGCCATGGCCGCCAGATTCCGATTCCTTTCGGCCCCTACCTCGCGGGTGGCGGACTGATCGCCCTGCTGTGGGGAAAGCAAATCACCCAGGCTTATCTCGGGTTCTAGGCGATGCTGGTAATCGGCCTCACCGGCGGCATCGGCAGCGGCAAAAGTAGCGTCGCCCGGATTCTTTCCACCTTGGGCGCCGCCGTCATCGATACCGATGAGATCGCGCATCGCCTGACGGAAAAAGGTACCCCGGCCCTTTCCGCCATCATCGAGCAGTTCGGATCCAGCTACCAATTACCGGATGGAAACCTCGATCGTGCCAGGTTGCGCAAACGAGTGTTTTCCGATCATGCCGCACTGGCAAAACTGGAAACGCTTCTCCACCCTCTCATCAAACAACAGGTCGTCTCGGAAATGGCTGAGGCACAGGGGCCCTATCTGGTGCTAGTGATCCCACTGTTTATTGAGACCGGTGCATACCGCGATCTGGTTGACCGGGTGCTGGTAGTGGATTGCGATGAAAACCAGCAAATCTCCCGGACCATGTCCCGTAGCCAGCTTTCCGCCGAAGAGGTGCGATCCATCATGGCTCAGCAGGCCCCTCGCGCGGAGCGCATCAGACAAGCCGATGACATCCTGCCCAACCGGGGTAGCAGTGAATATCTCGAAGAATACGCCCAGGAACTGCATCGGTATTACTTGACGCTGGCATTACAGCGGCAGGCATGAAGCCACTTCACTGGAAATCAAAATAATTCAAACTTTCATGTAATTATGCCAATACAAATCATTGCCAGATCGCTTATAATTCAGCAAAATTAAACTTTGCCGACTCCAGACCCGACAGTGATCACCTACGACCACCCTCTTAATGAGCGGATTCGCACTCTCCTGCGATTGGAGGATCTGTATGCCAAAGCGTATTACTTTTTCTCCCGGTCGCACCAGATGGATCATCACGCCGCACTGTTGGTTGTGTTCGAAATTCTGGAAGTTTCCTGCCGCGCCGATCTAAAATCCGACCTGCTCCAGGAACTGGAACGGCAGAAGCAAACCCTGGAAGCCCTGCGTAACAATCCCGCCATTTCGGAAGATGCCTTGAATGAGGTGTTGCGCGATATCGACAATGTCGCCGGTCGTCTGCACAGCCTGCCTGGCAAGGTCGGCCAGCACTTGCGCGAGAACGAATGGCTGATGAGCATCAAACAGCGCACCTCCATCCCTGGCGGGGTATGCGAATTCGACCTACCCTCCTATCATTTCTGGCTGAACCAGGATGAAACTCTGCGCCGTCAGAATCTGACGGAATGGCTGGCGCCGATGCTGCCGATTCGGGATGGCTTGAGAATCATCCTGCGCATGCTGCGCGACAGCGGCAAATCCAGCCACCACACCGCACAGCGAGGCGCATTTCAACAGATGTTGAGCGGCAGGGTGGCGCAGATGCTGCGTATCTCGGTCGCACGCAACTTACCCTGCTTCCCTGAAATCAGCGCCAACAAATACGCGATCAACATCCGCTTCACTGCTCTGGGAGGTACACAGAAACCAAGGGGGTGCGACACCGATGTCGAATTTGATTTGACCCTTTGTAACCTTTAGGTCAGGCAATCAATACCTGGCATTACCGCACATGAATACTCCTGCAAAACCCTCACCCTCCGTCCCCTGCCCGATTTGTGGTAACCCCGCGTCCTTTAGCCCGAAAAATCCATTCCGCCCGTTTTGCTCGGAGCGCTGCAAGCTGATAGACCTTGGTGAGTGGGCGAAGGAGGGCTATCGTATCCCGCTGGCCGAGGGAGAAACGGAAAAGAACGAGAATCTCAACTAACGGTCATGTCGAGAAGTGCCCGTAGCCCGTAGGATGGGTGGAGCGTAGCGATACCCATCATTACGGTTTACCCGATGGGTGATGCAGAATATTTCATTAATTCACTGCTCTACCTTGCGAACCTTTGCGGTGAAATGCCGTTTTTAAATTCATTCCTTGTGAAGCAATCACGTCTGCCATGCCCCACGCAACATGGCGATTCCATGTGCACCATGCCGCCACGCTTCGTCCAGGTCTGCGCGGGAG
Organism: Hydrogenophilales bacterium CG_4_10_14_3_um_filter_58_23; assembly: GCA_002784065.1. Lineage (GTDB taxonomy): Bacteria > Pseudomonadota > Gammaproteobacteria > Burkholderiales > Sulfuricellaceae > Sulfuricella. The sequence continues at coordinate 6,002 of PFJY01000009.1, forward strand.
ACCCCGCCCAGCGCATAGACCGCTATCGGCAAATTCTTTGCCAGGCGCGCAAAGCCCTCCCAGCCCAGAGCCGGCGCTCCAGGATGGCTCAGGGTCGGCAGCACTGGCGACAGCAACGCAAAATCCAGATCCAGTTCGGCAGCCCTATCCAGTTCGTGTCTGTCATGGCAGGAAGCGCTCACCAACTCCACTTCCGGTCGGGCTGTCAACGCCATCAGCTGTGCCGAATTCAGTTGCACCCCATCCGCCCCGACCTCCCGAGCCAGTACCGTATCACCGTTAATCACCACGCGTGCGCCGTGAGCATGCGCCCGCCGCACCACCTCGGCGGCGAAAGCGCGCAATGTTGCCGCGTCCATAGTCTTCTCTCGCACATGGATCAGCTTGACCCCCTGCTGCAACGCAACCTGAAACCGCTCCAGAAACGGCTCTACGCCAAGCTCCGCAGCATGAGTAATCGCACACACCGGGGGTAACGCAAGCGAGCGCAGAACCGGGCCATTGGCCGGTAATAGCGGTGTCACGGCCACTGCATCGGGATATTGCCAGGAAAGGCGCTGGTTTTCCTTGCCGTGAGGCTCGCCGTGCCAGCTCACCACACGAAAGAAATGCAGCCGCACCGTGGCGTGGGGATAGGCGTAGACGCGGGTCAGCCAGGGATGTGCCACCTCCACCGTTATCCCCAACTCCTCGTGCAACTCACGAACCAGGGCATGGTAGGGCGTCTCGCCCGCTTCGATCTTGCCGCCAGGAAACTCCCACCATCCGGCATAAGGTTTGCCAGCAGGGCGCTCTGCCAATAAAAACTCGCCATCGGGCCGCTGCACGACAGCAGCGGCGACTTCCAGAATGCTCATCAGCTTCGGTACTCGGCATTAATCTTGACGTAATCATAAGAAAAATCGCAGGTCCACACCGTGGCCGCCGCCTGTCCACGGCCAAGCTGTACCCGCACCGTGATTTCTGGCTCCTTCATCACCCGCTGGCCATCCTGCTCCTGATAGCTTGCCGCGCGGCCGCCATGTTCCGCCACCAGCACATCACCCAGATAGAGCTTGAGCCTGTCCACATCCAGATCGGCAATGCCGGCATAGCCGATGGCAGCGAGTATCCGTCCCAGATTGGGATCCGAGGCAAAGAAAGCGGTTTTTACCAGGGGTGAGTGTGCGATGGCATACGCCACTTGGCGGCATTCCGCCTCCGAGGCTCCACCCTCGACGACGATGGTGATGAACTTGGTCGCACCCTCGCCATCCCGGACGATGGCCTGGGCCAGCACTTGCGACACCTCGGTGACCGCATCGCGCAGAGCGGCGTAGCGAGCACTTGCAGCATCGGTGATTTCCGGCACGCCAGCCTCGCCGGTGGCGATCAGGATGAAGGAATCATTGGTGGAAGTATCACCATCCACCGTGATGCAGTTAAAGGAACGGTCGGCGGCATAGCGCACCAGCGCTTCCAGCAGGGGCTGGCTGAGCGCCGCATCGGTGGCGACATAGCCGAGCATGGTCGCCATGTTCGGATGGATCATGCCGGAGCCCTTGGCGATGCCGGTGAGGGTGACCGTCGCATCGCCCAGCCTGATCTGCTTCGACACCGCCTTGGACACGATGTCGGTGGTCATGATCGCCTGCGCGGCGTTGAACCAGTTGCTTTCCATAAGGTCGGCCACTGCCGCCGGCAGACCGGCAACAATCTTGTCTACCGGCAGCGGCTCCAGGATCACGCCGGTGGAGAAAGGCAGCACCTGTTCCTCCGCGCAACCCAGCAGCTTCGCCACTTCGGCGCAGGTCTGCCGGGCACGGTTCAAACCCTCTTCGCCCGTGCCGGCGTTGGCGTTGCCGGTGTTCACCACCAGCGCGCGGATACTTTTTCCCGCAGCCAGATGTTCCTTGCACAACGCCACCGGCGCAGCGCAAAAGCGGTTCTGCGTGAACACCCCCGCCACCCGCGCTTGGTCACCCAGTCGCATCACCAGCAAATCCTTACGATTGGCCTTCTTGATACCGGCTTCGGCGATGCCGAGGGTGATGCCTTTAACGGGCAGCAGTTGATTGGGGTTGGGCGGAGTAAGATTTACGGGCATGGCGCTTCCAGAAAGGTCATTACGATTATGGCATTTTAACAGCCGATGCCCACAGATGAAACAGAAAGGCCGGCATATAGCCGGCCTTTCTGTCCCTGCCAAATCTCAGTAACTAGCTGAGCTTGCCATGACACTGCTTGTACTTCCTGCCCGAACCGCACGGGCAGGGATCGTTGCGTCCGACCTTGTCGCCAGGGCGGACGAAGGGGTGGCGCTCCTCTTCCTTTGCATCCTCGTCATCTCCTTCCAGCGCTTCGTCGAAATCAGCGTGGTGGTATTGGACATTGGAAGGCTGGGGCTGAGCTTCTACCGCTTCCACATCCTCTTCGCTGCGAATCTGCACGGTCAGCACGATCTGGGTGACCTCTCGCTTGATGCGGTCGAGCATGTCGGAGAACAGCTCGAATGCCTCGCGCTTGTATTCCTGCTTCGGGTTTTTCTGGGCGTAACCGCGCAGATGGATACCCTGCCGCAGATGATCCAGCGCCGCCAGATGCTCGCGCCAGTGAGTATCCAGGCTTTGCAGCATCACGGCGCGTTCGAAGTGGTGCATGGTTTCGATGCCGACCGATTCCAGCTTTTGCTGGTACTGGGCGTTGGCTGCATCGATGATGCGTTGGCGCAGGCCGTGTTCGTCCAGGCTGGATTCCTTCTCCAACCACTCCTTGATCGGCAAAGCCAGTTGCCATTCGGCGGTCAGCGATTTCTCCAGCCCCGCCACGTCCCACTGCTCTTCCATGCTCTCCGGCATGATGTACTGGCTGATGTGGTCGTTGACCACGTCCTCGCGCATCGCCTGGATGGTTTCGGAAATATCCTCGGCCTCCAGCAACTCGTTGCGCTGGGTGTAGATCACCTTGCGCTGGTCGTTGGAGACATCGTCATACTCCAGCAACTGTTTGCGAATGTCGAAGTTGCGCGCCTCCACCTTGCGCTGGGCATTCTCGATGGCGCGAGTTACCCAGGGATGCTCGATCGCCTCGCCCTCCGGCATCTTCAGGCGATCCATGATGGCCGCCACGCGATCGGAAGCGAAGATGCGCAGCAACGGGTCTTCCAGTGACAGGTAAAAGCGGCTGGCGCCGGGGTCTCCTTGTCGCCCGGAACGGCCCCGCAACTGGTTATCCACCCGGCGCGACTCGTGGCGCTCGGTGCCGATGATGTGCAGGCCGCCCGCAACCAGTACCTGGTCATGCGCGGGTTGCCATTCACTCTTGATTGCGTCGTGACGCTTGATCTTTTCCTCTTCGCTCAGGCTCTCGTCGAGGCGAATCCGGTTGAGATCGCCTTCGATGCTGCCGCCCAGTACGATGTCGGTGCCTCGGCCCGCCATGTTGGTGGCGATGGTAATCGCGTTCGGCTGGCCCGCCTGCGCCACGATTTCGGCCTCGCGCGCATGCTGCTTGGCGTTCAACACCTCGTGAGGCAGCTTCTCCTCGGCCAGCAGATTGGAAATGTATTCCGAGGTTTCGATCGAGGTCGTGCCGACCAAGACAGGCTGACCCCGGCTCTGGCATTCCTTGATGTCGTTGATCACCGCCTGGTATTTTTCTTTTGCGGTGCGGTAAACCTGATCCATGCGATCTTCGCGGATCATCGGTCGGTGGGGCGGAATCACCACGGTTTCCAGCCCGTAGATCTGCTGGAATTCGTAAGCTTCGGTGTCGGCCGTGCCGGTCATGCCGGAGAGCTTCACATACATGCGGAAATAGTTCTGGAAGGTGATCGACGCCAGGGTCTGGTTTTCCTTCTGGATCGCCACGCCTTCCTTCGCTTCCACCGCCTGATGCAGGCCATCCGACCAGCGTCGCCCAGTCATCATGCGGCCGGTAAATTCGTCGACGATCACCACTTCACCGTTCTGCACCACATAGTGCTGATCGCGGTGGTACAGGGCATGGGCGCGCAGCGCGGCATACAGGTGATGCACCAAGCCGATATTGGCGGCGTCGTACAGGCTGGTGCCGGGCAGCAGCAGTCCCGCCTCGGCCAGCAACTGCTCCGCATGCTCGTGTCCTGCTTCGCTGAGCAGTACCTGATGCGATTTTTCATCGACACTGTAATCGCCCGGGCCGTCTTCTTTTTCCTGCTTGGTGAGCTTGGGCGGCAACTCGTTGATGCGGTAGTACAGATCGACGGTGTCCTCGGCCTGGCCGGAGATAATCAGCGGGGTGCGCGCCTCGTCGATCAGAATCGAATCCACCTCATCGACGATCGCGTAATTCAGGCTGCGCTGCACCCGCTCTGCGGGCTGGTACACCATATTGTCGCGCAGGTAATCGAAGCCGAATTCGTTGTTGGTGCCGTAGGTGATGTCGGCGGCGTAGGCGGCCTGTTTTTCCTCGTGGTCCATCTGCGACAGGTTGACACCGACGGTAAGCCCGAGGAAATTGTGGATGCGGCCCATCCACTCAGCATCGCGCTTGGCCAGATAGTCGTTCACCGTAATGACATGGACGCCCTTGCCGGACAACGCATTGAGATACGCGGGCAGGGTAGACACCAGGGTTTTGCCCTCGCCGGTGCGCATTTCGGCAATCTTGCCATAATGCAGCACCATGCCGCCAACCATCTGCACGTCGAAGTGGCGCATCTCGAGCACCCGCTTGCCCGCTTCGCGCACCACGGCGAAAGCCTCTGGCAGCAGCGCGTCCAGGGATTCCCCATTCTGGTAACGCTGCCTGAATTCATCCGTTTTGGCGCGCAACTCAACATCGGACAGAGGCGCGATTTTCGGCTCCAGCGCGTTGATGGCTAGCACCGCTTGCATGTATTGCTTGATTAGCCGATCGTTGCGGCTACCAAAGATTTTTCTGACCAGACGGGATATCATGAATTTTTAGGAAGTAAAATAAACAAAAAAGCCAGCGCCGAGCTTAGCGATGGCCGTCACTCAAATAGGCACAAGATCAGCTCTGTTGCAGGTAATGTTCCGGATTTTGCGGAGCGCCCCGGAGCCGCACCTCAAAGTGCAGGTGCGGCCCGGTGGAGCGGCCAGTTGTACCTACTTCGCCGATTTTTTGCCCTTTCATCACCACGTCACCCACCTTGGCCAGCACTTTTGAAGCATGTGCGTAACGGCTGATCAGCCCGTTGCCGTGATCGATCTCGATCATATTACCATAGCCGGCATAAGTATCGGCATAAACCACGATGCCGCCCCCTGCCGCGTGGATAGCCGTGCCAGAATCAGCCACGAAATCCACGCCTTCGTGGAAGGCTTTCTGGCCGGTGAAAGGGTCGATGCGATAGCCGAAATTGGAAGAATACCAGCCGACGGAAACCGGGCGAGCCGAAGGCATGGCGACTTTCTTCGCCTGCTGCTGAACCAGCACCGACTCCATCAACCCGAGCTGGTCGGATCGATCATCGAGTTTTTTCATTAAGTCGTCGAGCTGATGGCCAAACTCGCTCAGGGTCATGTCGCGCGCCGGCAGGCTGGACTCCGCGCCGCCCTGGCCCGGCTTTTTGTCAAAATTGAATTCCTGTTTGCCCATGCCCGTCAGCGTCGCCAATCGCTCGCCCAGGGAGTCGAGGCGCAGCACCTGCGCCTGCATCTGGCCTAACTTCACCGCCATGGCGCTGAGATTCTCCCGCAAATAAACCTGGCTCTTAGCCGCCTCGGTGCGCTGCGCGCTTAACACCAGGGATTGCAGGTAGGGATGGGGAATGTCTGCGGCATGAAACAACAGCAGATAGGTGAAGGCCATGGCCAGCAACAGCGGAAAAGCCAAAAGCGCCATGCCCAAGGTCATCACCTGGGTATGGCTCAACGCCACGGTCTTTCCCTTTGCCAACTTACCGGAAACTAGAATAATATTCACAGTTCTCCCTTTAGTTTGTTTTCTATGTCCACCCATCCAGCACATTCATTCCTGAACGCCGCACCCAACCTGCAGGCGCTCCTTCAGCAAGCGCAAAAATTGCGGGTATTGCAGAAGGCCTGGGATGAAGTCGTGCCCAAACCGCTGGCCACGGCATCTAGTGTCGGCGCGGTCCGCCAGCAAACGCTGATCGTCTTCGCGAGCAATGGCGCGGTTGCCGCCAAACTCAGGCAGCTCGCACCCAGCCTGCTGGAAAAAATTCAAAAACGGGGTGCTGAGGTTACTGCAATTCGCGTGGACGTGCAAGTCGAGGTCTTGCCTTTAGACAAAAAACCGAAAGACCTGATGGTGAGCCATAATGCCTTGAACAGCCTGGAAAAACTGGAACAAAGCCTGGACGATTCGCCGCTGAAAAACGCCCTTCATGCCTTGATCCGGCGGCATTCCGCCTTGAAGTAGGGTGGGCACGTTTTTGTGCCCATGCGAGGAACGGATGTATTCTGCGTGGGCACAAAAACGTGCCCACCCTACACAGCCAGGCTGTTCAACCGCAGCAATGCGGCCGGCGCATCTTCCTGGCGCTCGAAACTGACGAATTCCCACGCCTCAGCATCCGTCATCAGGCAGCGCAATAGACGGTTATTCATGGCGTGCCCGGATTTGTAGCCAGTAAATGCACCGATCAGCGGGTGGCCGAGCAGGTAAAGATCGCCGATGGCATCCAGCACCTTGTGCTTGACGAACTCATCCTCGTAGCGCAAGCCGTCACTGTTGAGAATGCGAAACTCGTCCATCACGATCGCGTTGTCGAGGCTGCCCCCCAGCGCCAGTCCCTGCGAGCGCATTGCCTCCACCTCATGCATGAAGCCGAAGGTGCGGGCGCGCGCAATTTCCTTGATGTAGGAAGTATCGGCAAAATCCACCGTAACCGACTGGCCGGAATTGGACAATACCGGGTGATCGAAAGCGATGGTGAGGTTCACCCGGAAACCCGGATGCGGATCGAAGCGCACCCATTTGTCGCCATCCCTGACCTCCACCGGTTTTTTGACGCGGATGAACTTCTTCGCTGCCGATTGCTCCTCGATACCGGCGGATTGCAGCAGAAACACGAAAGGCGAGGCGCTGCCGTCCATGATCGGCACTTCCGGCGCGGACAGGTCGACATAGGCATTGTCGACACCCAAGCCGGCAAACGCAGACATCAGATGCTCGACGGTAGACACTTTGACGCCATCCCGCACCAGCGTCGAGGACAACCGGGTTTCTCCGACACTGTACGGCTCCGCCTTGATGTCCACCGGCTCAGCCAGATCGACGCGCCGAAACACGACACCAGTGTCGACCGCAGCCGGACGCAAGGTGAGGTACACCTTCTCGCCGGTATGCAGCCCCACCCCGGTGGCGCGTATGATATTTTTCAGTGTCCGCTGTCTAATCACGAGAATTTCCCATGAGCATCATGGTGTTGTCAGAGGCCGGCAGTTTAGCACGGCGAGCGTGGCAGGCCAACCCTCGCACCGAAACCGACACCCCTGGCAGCCATTCGACTCAGCCCGTAGGATGGGTTGAGGCGCTTGCGCCGATACCCATCATTTTACGGTGATGATTGATGGGTATCGCTACGCTCCACCCATCCTACCCCTCAACGCAGGTCAGTCAGCCTGTTTGCGCAGGAATGCCGGAATATCGAGCAATTCCACGCCGGACTGCTTCATCGCCTCGACTTGCGCATCGCGCCGACGCCGCATCACTGCGGGCTGTTCCAGTTCGGAGTAATCCACCATCATCGGCTCATTGTCGGTACCCGTCTTCACGATGCTTAACGGCTTGTTTTGTTGACGGTTGACTGGCGAACCCAGGCCGGTAGCCACCACTGTCACGCGTAATTCGTTTCCCAGCGTGCTGTCGAGCACCGTACCGAAAATTACCGTTGCATCCTCGGCAGTGAAGCTGCGGATAGTGTTCATCACTTCGTAGACTTCCTCAAGATTCATGTCGTCGCTGGCGGTGATATTGACCAGCACGCCGCGCGCGCCGGACAGGTTGACATCTTCCAGCAGCGGACTGGCCACTGCCTGTTCCGCCGCCATCCGCGCGCGGTCGGCGCCGGACGCTTGGGCCGAACCCATCATCGCCATGCCCATCTCCGACATCACCGTGCGCACGTCGGCAAAGTCGACGTTGATCAAGCCGGTACATTTGATCAGCTCGGCAATGCCCGCCACCGCGCCATGCAGCACACCATCCGCCGCCTTGAAGGCATCGCGAAAGCCGATCTTGCCGCCCAGCACTTCCATCAGCTTGTCGTTGGGTATCACGATCAGGGAATCAACATGTTGCGTCAGCGCCTCAATGCCTTCCATTGCCACTTTCATGCGCTTGCCTTCAAAACCGAACGGTTTGGTCACCACAGCCACGGTCAGGATACCCAGCTCCTTGGCTACTTCGGCTACCACCGGTGCGGCGCCGGTGCCTGTGCCGCCCCCCATGCCGGCGGTGATGAACAGCATGTCGGCGCCGTCGATCAGCTCGGCGATGCGCTCTCTATCCTCCAGCGCCGCTTCGCGCCCGACTGCGGGGTTGGCGCCCGCGCCCAACCCCTTGGTGATGGTCGAGCCCAGCTGCACGGTGGTACCAGCCTGATTGCGCTTGAGCGCCTGCGCATCGGTGTTGGCGCAGATAAATTCGACGCCGCCCAAGCCACTGGCGATCATGTGATCCACTGCATTGCCGCCGCAGCCGCCCACGCCGATCACCTTGATTACCGCTTCCTGTGTTTGTGTGTCCATGATCTCAAACATGCCTGTCTCCTTAATGTTGTTAACCCCAAAGTTTAAAACCCAAAAAATACCTGCTCAAAAATTCCCTTGAAACCAACTCTTCATCCGATTGAAAATTTGTGTCACCGAGCCGTTCTGCATCGTTGCCAGGTGATGGCGCTGGTGTTGTTCCATGCCCGCAAGCAGCAACCCCACGCCGGTGGCGAAGCGCGGATTGCGCACCACCTCGGCCAACCCGCCCACGTACTGTGGCATCCCCAGCCGCACCGGCATGTGGAACACCTCCTCGCCCAGCTCCGCCATCCCCTCCATGGCGCTGCTGCCGCCGGTGATGACGATGCCGGAAGAGAGCAGTTCCTCGAAACCGCTGCGGCGCAATTCTGCCTGCACCAGGCTGTACAGTTCCTCGACTCGCGGCTCGATCACTTCGGCCAGAGTCTGGCGCGACAGCTGCCGCGCTGGCCGGTCGCCAACACCGAGCACCTCGATCATTTGCTTCGCGTCGGCCAGCTGGCGCAGCGCGCAGCCGTATTTCACCTTCAGATCCTCGGCGTCCGCCGTCGGCGTCCTGAGCGCCATGGCCACATCGTTGGTGATCTGGTCGCCGGCGATCGGGATCACCGAGGTGTGGCGGATCGCGCCGCCGGTGAATACCGCGATGTCGGTGGTGCCGCCACCGATGTCCACCAGGCACACGCCCAAGTCTTTTTCGTCTTCCGACAATACCGCCATGCTGGATGCCAGTGGCTGCAGAATCAGGTCGCGCACTTCCAGCCCGCAGCGACGCACACACTTGATGATGTTCTGGGCCGCGCTGATCGCGCCGGTGACGATATGCACCTTGACCTCGAGCTTTACCCCGCTCATGCCGAGCGGCTCGCGCACGTCTTCCTGCCCGTCGATGATGAATTCCTGTGTCAGGATGTGCAGCACCTGCTGGTCGGTCGGAATGACCACCGCACGCGCCGTTTCGATCACCCGGTCAACGTCGGTCTGGCCCACTTCCTTGTCCTTGATCGCCACCATGCCATGCGAGTTGAGACTCCTGATATGGCTGCCGGCGATGCCGGTGTAGACCTCGCGTATCTTGCAATCGGCCATCAGCTCGGCTTCCTCCAGCGCGCGCTGGATGGCGTTGACAGTAGACTCGATATTCACCACCACGCCCTTCTTCAAGCCGCGCGACGGCGTCTGCCCCATGCCGATGATCTCCAGCCGCCCTTCCGGCAGGACCTCCGCGACGATGGCGACGATTTTCGAGGTGCCGATGTCCAGCCCCACGATCAGATTTTTTTGCTCTTTGGCCTTGCTCATCCCTTGTCTCCCTTCTCCCACCGGTCAGGCGGCAGTTGCCAGAATATTGACATCACGTCGCCACCCGACCTTTTTCTTCGAATTTCCCTGCCCCGGCCTTGCTGCCGGCTGCGCCTTCTTTGCTGCCTTCTCGGCAATCTCCGGGTAGCGAACCGCAAACCCGTTGGGGTAGCGTAAGTCGGCGTAAGCCACCGAATGCGGGAGTTTGGCGACACTCTGGCCGTATACCCCGACGAATTTCTCCAAACGCTCGCGCACCTTGTCCCTGCCCAATTCCACTACCAGTCCATTATTCAGCTGGAGCTGCAACGCACGGCGGTCTGACAGGGTCATACGAGTCAGAGCCAGGTTGAACGGCTTGAGCAACCGGCTGAATTCCTCATAATGCCCAGTCACTTCCCTGGTCGCGCCTTCCGGGCCGTTGAACTCAGGCAGCACCGCATTCGTGGCCGCCCTGAATGGCTCGCCGTGGGTGTTGACCAATGCCGAACTGCCCCAGCGAGCCAGTACCACGTGCTCCTCGATCGCCACTTCCAGCCGGTCCGGCCAGCGCCGCCTCACGTTCACGTTACGCACCCAGGGCAGCTTCTCGAACGCCGTGCGGGTGCGGTTCAGATCGAGGGTAAAAAAGTTTCCCCTCATCTCGCGTGCCACGATGAACTGCACCTGCTCGCGGTTGACGTGCTGCAACTCTCCCTCGACGTCTACCTTGCGCAGTGGAAACACCGGCAGATGCACCGCCAGGAACAGCACGGCGTATACCAGCAGCACTGCCGCCAGTGCGTAAAGCGTGTTTGCCAGCCACAAGGTCATCTGCGTTTTATCCCAAATCAAAACAAGCCCCTTTTACCACTGTCCCTTCCCCCTCCCAGGGGGAAGGTTAGGATGTCCGAGCCCCAAACGAAACTTCCCACCCCCACTCTAGCCTCCCCCTAAAAGGGGGAGGGAATGTGCTACTCCGCCCGCGCCAATCCAAGAACCCTGACCACCAAATCTTCAAAGCTCAGGCCCGCTGCCCGCGCCGCCATCGGCACCAGGCTATGGTCGGTCATTCCGGGCGAGGTGTTGGCTTCCAGCAAGTAAGGCTTACCCGCCGCATCGAGCAGGAAATCCACCCGCCCCCAACCGGCGCCGCCGAGCACCGCGTAGCCCCGCTTTGCCAGGCGCTGAATTTCGCTCTCCTGTTCCGCTGACAGCCCGCACGGACAAAGGTAGCGGGTATCGTCGCGCAGGTATTTCGCCGCGTAATCGTAGAACTCGTTGGCCGGCTCGATCTTGATCACCGGCAGCGCCTCGCCACCGAGAATCGCGGCGGTGTATTCGCCGCCACCGACGAACTGTTCGGCAATCACCAGATCGTCGTAGCGCGCCGCCAGTTCGTAAGCGGCGCGCAGATCTGCGGCTGCCTTCACCTTACTGATGCCGACACTGGAACCTTCGTTAGCCGGCTTGACGAACAACGGCAAGCCGATGCGCGCGGCAACCGCCGCAAAATCGCTGCCGGAATCGAGCAACTCGTAGGCGGGAACCGGCAACCCAGCCGCCTGCCACACCAGCTTGCTGCGCCATTTGTCCATCGCCAGGGCAGAGGCCAGCACGCCGCTGCCGGTGTAGGGAATGTCCAACAGAGCCAGCGCGCCCTGCACCGTGCCGTCCTCGCCCTGGCCGCCGTGCAGGGTGATAAAGACCCGCTGGTAGCCATCCCGCTTTAGCTCGCCCAACTCCCGCTCGGCCGGGTCGAACGCATGGGCATCGACGCCGCTGCGCTTGAGCGCCGCCAGCACCGCATTGCCGCTCTTCAGCGACACCTCGCGCTCGGCGGAGCTCCCGCCCAGCAGCACTGCGACTTTTCCGAAATTGTGTGTTTGCATCATTCGAAAACCTTTTCTTTACCGCAAAATGTAGGTTGGGTTAGCGGCTTCATCGCGTAACCCAACAAACCTAAAACATCAAAACCCATATTTAAGGAAGCTTGGGTTTGTTGGGTTACGGCGCAAAAAACCGCGCCTAACCCAACCTACATGAATTCTGTGGTTCACGTTTTTTCTCCGATTACCCGCACTTCCGTGACCAGTTCCACGCCGTGCTGCTCCTTGACCGTTTGACGCACCTTGGCGATCAGCGCCTCGATGTCCGCCGCCGTGGCTCCGCCGGCGTTGACGATGAAATTGGCGTGCTTGGGCGACACCATCGCTCCGCCGACCGTCGTTCCCTTCAGGCCGCACGCCTCGATCAGGCGCGCCGCGTGATCGCCCGCCGGGTTGCGGAACACCGAGCCGGCATTGGGCTGGCCAATCGGCTGGCTCGTCACCCGCTTCTCCAGCAAGTCCTTGATCTTTTGCCGCGACACTTCGCCGTTGCCGGGCTTGAAGGCGAACCAGGCGGCGACGAACCATTCGCTGGCTATCCCCGCCTTGAGCGCCACGTGGCGGTAGCCGATGTCGAAATCCTGCGGCAGGCGGCGGCGCAACTCGCCGAAACTGTCGATGGTCAGGACTTCGGTCACGTGTTGCCAGGTCTCGGCGCCGTAACAGCCGGCGTTCATCGCCAGCGCGCCACCCACGGTGCCGGGAATGCCGGCGAGAAACTCGGCGCCCTCGAAACCGTTCAGAGCGGCAAAACGCGCCACCTTGGGGCTGGCCACGCCCGCCTCGGCGTAAACACCGGCCAGTGCGCCCGGCTTTCCGTGCCACAGCGCGATTTGGTTGAGCGCACCGTGCAGCAGCACCACCGTGCCACGCACCCCGCCGTCGCGCACCAGCAAATTGCTGCCCAAGCCGATGAAGTGCACCGGCTCGTCGGCCGCCAGCCCCTGCAAAAACCGCGACAAATCGGCGATATCCGCCGGAATGTAAAACCGTTCTGCCGGCCCACCGACGCGCCAGCTGGTGTGCTTGCTCATCGGCTCGTTGCGGCGCAAAACGCCGCGCAGTCCGTAGGATGGGTGGAGCGTAGCGATACCCATCAACCATCACTCCGCACTAGCTTGTTAGGCACCTGGCCGATCGAGCCGGCCCCCATGGTCAGCACCACATCGCCGTCCCGCGCCGCATTCAGAATTTCATGCGGCAGTTCCGCCAGCGTTTCCACGAAAATCGGTTCAACCTTGCCCGCGACACGAATGGCGCGCGCCAATGCTCTGCCGTCTGCGGCCATGATTGGCGCTTCGCCGGCGGGGTAGACTTCGGTCAGCAGCAGTGCATCGACGGTCGACAGCACCTTAACGAAGTCCTCGAACAAATCGCGCGTCCGGGTGTAACGGTGCGGCTGGAAGGCCAACACCAGCCGCCGGCCGGGGAAGGCGCCGCGAGCAGCCGCAAGCGTTGCCGCCATTTCCACAGGATGGTGACCATAATCATCGATCAGGGTGAAGCTACCGCCATCCGGCAGTGCCGCTTCGCCATGGCGCTGGAAACGCCGGCCTACGCCGCGGAACTCGGCCAATCCCTTGACGATGGCCGTATCCGGCGCGCCCACTTCCGCCGCCACCGCAATCGCCGCCAGCGCATTCAGCACGTTGTGGCTGCCGGGCAAGTTGAGCGTTACCGCCAGTTCCGGCAATCCGGCGCGTTGCACCTTGAAATCCATCCGTCCGCCGCTGTGGCTGATGTCCGTCCCCCGAACCTGCGCGCCTTCTTCCAAGCCATAGGTGACCATCGACTTGGTGATGCGCGGCATGATCTCGCGCACGTTGGCGTCATCTGCGCACAACACCGCCATGCCGTAGAAAGGCAGGCGCTGGATGAAGTCGACGAAAGCCTGCTTCAACCTGCCAAAATCGTGCCCGTAGGTTTCCATGTGGTCGGCGTCGATATTGGTCACCACCGCCATCACCGGCATCAGGTAAAGGAAGGAAGCATCGGACTCGTCCGCCTCGGCGACGATGAAATCGCCCTGGCCCAGCCGCGCGTTGGCGCCGGCCGCCTCCAGCTTGCCGCCGATAACGAAAGTCGGGTCCATGCCCGCCTCGCCGAGGATACTGGCGATCAGGCTGGTGGTGGTGGTCTTGCCGTGGGTGCCGGCCACCGCAATGCCCTGCTTGAAGCGCATCAGCTCCGCCAGCATCATGGCGCGCGGCACCACCGGGATGTTGCGCTCCCTCGCCGCAGCCACTTCCGGGTTGCCGGACTGGACTGCGGTGGAGATCACCACCACATCGGCGCGCTCCAGATTGCTGGCGGCGTGGCCTTGGTAGACTTGGGCGCCCAGGCTCTTCAGACGGCGTGTAGCAACGTTGTCGCCCAGATCGGAACCGCTTACCTCGTAACCCAGGTTGAGCAGCACCTCGGCAATACCGCTCATGCCGACGCCGCCGATGCCAACGAAATGAACGTGTTTGACTTTATGTTTCATCCTGCCAACTCCATGCACACCCTTGCCACGTCTGCCGTGGCTTCCGGCTTGGCCAATTTTTTCGCCGCCTGCGCCATCGCCAGCAACTTCTCGCGGGTAAAACCATGCAGCAGTTCCGCCAGTTTTTCCGCGTTCAATTCGGTCTGTGGCAGCAGCACCGCTGCGCCGTTCTCGCTCAGGAAACGGGCGTTGCCGGTCTGGTGGTCGTCCACCGCGTGCGGGTAGGGCACCAGCACGCTGGCCACACCGGCGGCAGTCACTTCGGCCAGGGTCAGAGCTCCCGCCCGGCACACGATCACGTCGCACCAGGCATACATTTGAGCCATGTCGTCGATGAAGGCGCGGGCGTCGGCAGCGACGCCGGCAGCGGCGTAGTTGGCTCGCAGCTTTTCCAGGTTTTTGGCGCCGGACTGGTGGATCACTTCGGGGCAGTCGGTTTCCGCAATCAGTGCCAGCGCCTGCGGCACCGCTTCGTTCAGCGCCGCCGCGCCCAGGCTGCCGCCCACCACCAGCAGGCGCAGCCTGCCTTGGCGGCCAGCCATCCGTTGTTCCGGCGCGGGCAGGGCGGCGATATCAGCGCGCACCGGGTTGCCGCACCGTTCCAGCGCCAGTTTGCGGCAGCCGATTGGCTTGTCGCCGGAGTTGTTGAAAGCTGACGGGAAAGCCACCAGGACACGATCGGCAAGGCAGGCCAACACTCGGTTGGTCAGCCCGGCCACCGAGTTCTGCTCGTGGATCACCAAGGGCCTGGCCAGCAGGGAGGCCATCAGGCCGCCGGGGAAAGCCGTGTAGCCGCCCATGCCGAGCACCACGTCGGGGCGGATACGGAAAATCGCCGCCGCGCTCTGCCACATCGCCAACAACAGCATGAGCGGCAGCGCCGCCCAGCGCAGCACGCCCTTGCCACGCATCCCGGCGAATTTGACCCAGGCCATTTCGTAGCCTTTTCCCGGCACCAGCCGCGATTCCATGCCGGCGCGCGTGCCCAGCCACACCACTTTCCAGCCGCGTTCTTTCAGATAATCCGCCACTGCCAGTGCCGGGAACACATGCCCGCCGGTGCCGCCCGCAATGATGAGCAAAGTTCGTGAGGCGTGAGGCGTGAGGCGTGAGGCATAAGGCGCACAGGTAGCGGCGGGTTCGTTTTCACCCCTCACCCCTAACCCCTCACTCCTCACCTGTGGCTCGCTCATACCGAATACCCCTTCATCACCTGGCGATTCTCCCAGTCCACCCGCAGCAGCACGCCGATGGCGGTGCAATTGGCGACGATTCCGCTGCCGCCATAAGACAGCAGAGGCAAAGTCAGTCCCTTGGTCGGCAACACCCCCATGTTTACGCCCATGTTGATGATCGCCTGCACCGCCAACCAGATGCCGATGCCGTAGGCCGCCAGCGCGGCAAAATGACGGTCGATCCCGGCCGCTTGGCGGCCGATAGAGAAAGCGCGGACAGTCAGCCAGACGAACATCAGGATCACCACGGCCACGCCAGCGAAGCCGAGTTCCTCGGCGATCACAGCAAGCAGGAAGTCGGTGTGCGCTTCCGGCAGATAGAACAGTTTTTCGACACTCGCGCCCAGGCCGACGCCATACCATTCGCCTCGGCCAAAGGCGATCAGCGCGTGAGAAAGCTGGTAACCCTTGCCGTAGGGATCGGCCCAGGGATCCATGAAGCCGACAATGCGCTGCATGCGATAGGGTGAAGTCCAGATCAGCAGCAGGAAGCCCACCAGCAACATGGCGATCAGGCCGGCGAACAGCCGCCAGTTCATGCCGCCGAGGAACAGGATCGCCATGGCGATGCTGGTGATCACGGCGAAGGCGCCGAAATCCGGCTCGCGCAGCAGCAGGCCGCCTACCAGCAGCATCACCATGAACATCGGCATAAAGCCCTTCTTGATGCTGTCCATGTAAGCAGCCTTGCGCACCGTGTAATCGGCAGCGTACAGCACAGCGAACAGCTTCATGAACTCGGACGGCTGCAAATTGATCACCACCAGCGACAGCCAGCGCTGGCTGCCGTTGACCTCGCGACCGACGCCGGGAATCAGCACCAACACCAGCAGCGCCAGGCCGGAAAGGAACAGCCAGGGCGCGGTTTCCTGCAACACCTTGTTCGGCACCTGGAAGGCAAACAGGCCGAACAGGGCGCCGACGCCGAGATAAATCGCTTGGCGCACCAGGTAATAGCTTTCCTGGAAGCCGGTGTGCTTATCCGCTGCAGCGATGGCGATTGAGGAGGAATACACCATTACCAGCCCGAAGCCGAGCAGCAGAATCACCAGCCACAGCAAGGTGCGGTCGTAGTCGGGTCTGGCGTGCTCGACGGCTACCGGCGAATAGGTATTCATGCCAAAAACCTTTTTCCGTCCACAAAAAACACGAAAGACACGAAATAAATCAACAGTGCGTAGGGTGTCAAAAGCTGCGCGCATTGCACCGTATTCGAGCAACATACGGCGCAATGCGCTTCGCTTATTGACGCCCTACGCTTTACGGTGGTTAGCAAATAGGTGTTCATACTTTCGCCTTCCCTAGTTTTTTAACCGAAGCGATGAACACCTGGGCGCGATGTTCGTAGCTGCGGAACATGTCGAAGCTGGCGCAGGCCGGCGACAGCAGCACCGCATCATCCGACCGGGTCTGTTCGAACCCCAGGATCACGGCTTCCTCCATGCTCGCCGCTGCAAATAAGGGCACGCCGCAGTCGGTTAGGGCCGCGCCGATTTTCGGCCCGTCGCGCCCGATCAGCACGACGGCGCGGGCATGGGCCGACACCGCCGGTGCCAGCGGGCTGAAATCCTGACCCTTGCCATCGCCGCCGGCAATCAGCACCACTTTGCACGGCATGCCGTTGAGTGCCGCCACCGTGGCGCCTACATTGGTTCCCTTGGAATCGTCATAGAAGGTGATGCCGTTGATCTCCGCCACCTTCTCCACCCGGTGCGGCAGTCCCTTGAATTCGCGCAGCGCCTCGATCAGGGGCTGGAGCGGCAGGTCGATGGCGCGGCACAGGGCCAGAGCGGCCAGCGCGTTGGCGGCGTTGTGCAAGCCGGCAAGCGGCAGATCGGCTACGGCTAACAGCCTATTTTCGCCCTGCGCCAGCCATGGGCCGTTCTCGCCGCCCAGCAATCCCCAGTCCTCGGGTTTCTGCGGCGCGTCCAGGCCAAACGTCACCGCCTTGCTATCAGGCTTCGCCATCGCCAAGCTGTAACTGTCTTCCCGGTTCAGCACCTGAACGCCGTTGCCGGCAAAAATGCGCGCCTTGGCCGCAGCGTACTCCGCCATACCGTGATAGCGGTCCATGTGATCTTCGGTCACGTTGAGCACGGTCGCTACAGCCGGATTCAGGGTATGCGTGGTTTCCAGCTGGAAGCTGGAGAGTTCGATCACGAACACGTCGGCAGTCTCGCCGCGCCGGCTCAGATCGCTCAATGCATTCAGCACCGGCAGACCGATATTTCCCGCCACTACCGTATGCAGGCCTGCCTTCTTGCACATCGCACCGACCATCTCGGTCACCGTGCTCTTGCCGTTGGCGCCGGTGATGGCGATCACCCGGGTTCTTAGCGTTAAGTCCTGAGTCCTGAGCGCCTGGGCGAATAACTCGATATCCCCGACCACTTCCACACCGTGCGCCAGCGCATCGGCAACGGCCGGTTCGCGCAGGGAAACGCCCGGACTGACCGCGAGCAGGTCGGCATTGCAGAAGACTTCTTCCTTGAGCTTGCCGGTAAATAGCGGCACGCCAGGCAGCTCAGCCTGAAGGCGTGCGGCGTGGGGCGGATGGTCGCGCGAGTCGGCGACAGCCACCACCGCACCTCTCGCGTCCAGCCAGCGCGCCATGGAGAGACCCGTGTCGCCAAGTCCCACCACCAGCACTTTTTTATGTTCGAGGTTAGATTTCATCTCAGCCATGTAGGTTGGGCACCCCGTGCCCAACAAATAAATTTGGGTTTGTCGGGCACGGAGTGCCCGACCTACGCCTATTCATCTCAGCTTCAGGGTGGACAATCCCACCAGCACCAGCATCATCGAAATAATCCAGAAGCGAACCACCACCTGGTTTTCTTTCCAGCCCTTCAGCTCATAATGGTGATGCAGTGGCGCCATGCGGAAGATGCGCTTGCCGGTGAGTTTAAACGACCCCACCTGGAGCACCACCGACAGGGTTTCCACCACGAACACCCCACCCATCACGAACAGGACGATTTCCTGCCGCACGATCACCGCCACCACGCCGATCGCGGCACCCAGCGCCAGCGCACCCACATCGCCCATGAACACTTCGGCGGGGTAGGCGTTGAACCAGAGAAAACCCAGGCCAGCTCCGGCCAGGGCGGTGCAGAACACGGCCAGTTCACCGGCGCCAGGCACGTAGGGAACACCGAGGTAACGCGAAAAAACGAAGTTGCCGGCAATATAGGCAAAAAGTGCCAGCGCGCCCGCCACCATCACCGTCGGCATGATCGCCAGGCCGTCCAGCCCGTCGGTGAGGTTGACCGCGTTGCTGCTGCCGACGATGACGAAATAGGTCAGCACTACGAAGCCCACTCCGCCGAGAGGGATCGTCAACATTTTGAAGAAAGGCACGATCAGTTCGGTATGGGCCGGCAGCGTGGCAGTCATGGCGAGAAACACGGCAACACTGGCGCCGATCAGCGATTGCCAGAAATACTTGGTCTTGGCCGACAGCCCCTTGGGGTTACGATGCACCACCTTGCGCCAGTCATCGGCCCAGCCGATGGCGCCGAATCCTATCGTGGTGGCCAGCACGACCCAGACATAAAGGTTACGCAGATCCGCCCAGAGCAGGGTGGAAATCGCCATCGCCACCAGGATCAGCGCGCCGCCCATGGTCGGCGTCCCGGCCTTGATCAGGTGTGTCTGTGGGCCATCGTCGCGCACCGACTGGCCGATCTTGTAGGCGGTGAGCTTGCGGATCATTGCTGGACCAACGATGAACGAGATCATCAGCGCGGTCAGCATCGCCAGCACCGCGCGCAAGGTGATGTAACCAAACACGTTGAAGGCGCGAATGTCGTGCCCCAGCCATTGGGTCAATGCGAGCAACATGCCATATCCTCCTTCACGAAACTCTTCACGACCCGCTCCATCTGCATGAAACGCGAACCCTTCACCAGCACCGTCACCTCTGGCGCCAGAAGGTTTTCGATTTCGTGCAACAGATCCTCGATATATTCGAAATGCCGTCCGCCCTCGCCGAAAGCTTGTGCCGCAGCGGCGCTCAGATCGCCCAAAGTGAACAGCAGATCGACCCCGGCCGCCTTCGCCGCCGCGCCGATTTCGGCATGCAGCGCGCGCGCGTTTTCGCCCAGTTCGCCCATGTCGCCCAGCACCAGCACTTTTTTGCCCGGCAAGCCGGCAAGCACGGCGATCGCCACCCGCACCGAGGCGGGGTTGGCGTTGTAGGTATCGTCGATCAGGGTGGCGCCATGCAGGCAGGGACTTTTCCGCAGTCGGCCCTTGACGCTGGCAACCTTGGCCAGCCCTGCGGCGATGGTGGCGTTGTCGACACCCAGAGCCTGAGCCACAGCCGCCGCCGCCAGGGCGTTACGCACGTTGTGCTCGCCCGGCACCGGCAATGCGACGGCAAATTTTCCCGTGGGCGTGGCCATCTCGATTTCACTGCCGAAGGACTGCAATTCGAAGCTGGCCGATAGTTCGGCTGGCTGTTCGAGGCCGAAGCGGATGATGCGGTGACCTGCTGCCAGTTCCTGCCACAGCGCCGCATGCGGGTCGTCGGCGTTGATCACGGCGGCGCCGTTAGCGGCCAAGCCCTGAAAAATTTCGCCCTTGGCGCGAGCCACCGCCTCGACAGTACCCAAACCCGCCAGATGAGCGGCCTGGGCATTGAGGATCAGCGCCACATCGGGCTTGGCAATCCCGGACAGATATGCGATCTCGCCCGGATGGTTCATGCCCATCTCGATCACAGCATAGCGATAGGTATCGCGCAATCCGAGCAGCGTCAGCGGCATGCCGATGTCGTTGTTGAGGTTGCCCTTGGTCGCGAGCACTGCTTGATCGCCAGCCTGCTCGCGGAGTATTGCCGCGATCATTTCCTTCACCGTGGTCTTGCCGCTACTGCCGGTGAGCGCCACCACGGGAATCGTGAAGCGGCTGCGCCAGTGAGCGGCCAATTCACCCAGAGCAAGGCGCGCATCCTTGACAACCAGTAGCGGAAAATCGCCCCAAGCCGGGTCGCGCCGTTCCACCAGCGCGGCGACCGCACCCTGTTCCATCACTTGTTTGACGTAATTGTGGCCATCGAAACGCTCACCCTTCAGCGCCACGAATAAATCGCCGACGACCACTGCACGGCTGTCTGTGGTGACGCTGTAAAACGTCACATCCGCACCGCTGGTTTCAGCGTTTATCGCTTTGGCTGCTGCGCTCAGGCTTAACATGTTGCAACCCTCTCAAGGATGCGCGACACCACATCGACATCGGCAAAGGGCAATTTCACACCCTTGATTTCCTGGTAATCCTCGTGACCCTTGCCGGCGATCAGCACCACGTCATCCGGCTGCGCCCCGCGCACTGCGGCATCTATGGCTGCGGCGCGGTCATCAATCACCCGATAGTTGGCGCCCATGCCGACGATAATTTCGTCGATGATGGCGCGGGCATCCTCGCCACGCGGGTTGTCGCTGGTCACGATCACGCTGTCCGCCAGACGCGATGCCACCGCGCCCATCAGCGGGCGCTTGCCTCGGTCGCGCTCGCCGCCGCAGCCGAACACGCAAATCAGTTGGTTATTACCGCCCGTGATTTCGCGCAAAGTACCGAGCACTTTTTCCAGCGCATCCGGGGTATGGGCGTAGTCCACCACCACCAGCGGCTTGCCCTCGCCGCCCAGGCGCTGCATACGGCCCGCAACCGATTCAACCTTGCCCAGCTCGCGCACCGCGTCTTCCAGCGCAATGCCGCTCACCAGCAGTACCGCCAGCGACGCCAGCAGGTTGGAAGCGTTGAAGCGGCCGAGCAACTTGCTGCTCAACGGTGCCGTCCCCCATGGCGTAAACGCCTTGAAGCGGATGCCTTGTGCATCCGCCACCAGATCGCGCGCCAGAACGGCGAAGCGGCAACCCTCATTTCTCCCCTCCAGGCTGTAGCCTACCGTCTGCACGCCGCTGCACCCGAGCGTGGCCGCAAGTTCGACGCCGAACGGGTCATCCATGTTGAGCACTGCGTATTGCAGTTCCGGCCAGGCGAACAGGCCGGCCTTGGCGGCGGCGTAGGACGCCATGTCGCCGTGGTAATCCAGATGGTCGCGCGACAGGTTGGTGAGCACGGCGATGTCGAAATGCACGCCGTTGACCCGGCCCTGCGCCAAGCCGTGAGACGACACTTCCATCGCCACGCACTTCGCGTCGTCGGCCAGGTAGTCGCGCAGCAAACCATGCAGGCTGACTGCATCCGGTGTGGTATTGGCGGAAGGCGCCAGCGCGCCGGGGAAGCCGTTGCCGAGCGTGCCGACCAGGGCGGTTTTTCTGCCCAGCCCGGTCAGGCATTGCGCAATCCAGTGGCAGCACGAAGTCTTGCCGTTGGTGCCGGTGATGCCGATCATCCGCAACTTGCGCGACGGCTCGCCATAAACCTGGCTGGCTATCGCGCCGATTTTGTCGCTCAAGCCATCGACCGGAAGATTCGGTACTTCCCATTCGTCATTCCACTCGAAACCCTCTCGCTCCCACAGCACCGCGTTGGCGCCGGCGGCAACCGCTTGTGCAATGAACTTGCGCCCATCCATCCGCTCGCCGGGGTAGGCGGCAAAGGCATCGCCGGGTTGTAAGCGGCGGCTATCCACGACTAAGCCCCGCACCCCGGCTGAGGCCAGAAAGCTAATGGCTGATAGCTGATGGCTGACAGCTGTCTTCACACCACCTCCTTCACTTCGGGGGCGTTTTCCAGCGGCAGGATATTGCCGGTTGGCGCATCGGGCGGCACGGAGAGCAGGCGTAGCGCGCCCGACATCACCTGGCTGAATACCGGCGCGGCCACTGTGCCGCCGTAATACTGGCCATTGGAAGGCTCATCAATCATCACCGCCACGATCAGGCGCGGATTGGACGCCGGCGCCAGGCCGACGAATGAAGCGATATATCGATCCGACGAATAATGGCCGTTTTCTTCCTTGTGCGCTGTACCGGTCTTGCCCGCCGCGCGATAGCCCATTACCTGGGCGCGCGGCGCTGTGCCACCCGGCAGCACCACCAGCTCCAGCATGCTGCGCACGGCCAGCGAGGTTTTCGCCGCGATCACCTTCGCCCCTGCCAGAGGGACATCCACCTTGAGTAAAGAGACTGGCCTGATTTCGCCATCTCCGGCAAACACCATATAGGCGCGCGCCAGTTGCAGCAGGCTAACGGAAATACCGTGGCCGTAAGCCATGGTAGCCTGCTCGATCGGCCGCCAGGATTTGTAGGGGCGCAGCCTGCCTGACGCCTCGCCGGGGAAGCCGGCATGGGGCGGCTGGCCGAAGCCGAAACGGTCGAAGGCATTCCACAGGGTTTCGGGTTCGAGCGACAGCGCCATTTTGGCAGCACCGATGTTGCTCGACTTCTGGATCACCTGCGTCACCGTCAGCACCCCATTGGGATGGGCGTCATGGATCGTCGCCGAACCGATGGTGAAGGTACCGGGCGCGGTCTGGACGGTCGTTTCCGGCGTGAACTTTCCCGACTCCAGCACGGCTGCGGCAGTGAAAGGTTTCATCGTCGAGCCCGGCTCGAAGGTGTCGGTCACAGCGCGGTTGCGCGTACTGTTACGATTCAGCTTGGCGCGATTGTTGGGGTTATAGGCAGGCAGATTGGCCAGTGCCAGGATTTCGCCGGTTTTCGCGTCGAGCACCACGATCGCGCCGGCTTTGGCCTTGTGCGCGATGACCGCTGCTTTTAGTTCGCGGTAGGCGAGGTACTGTATCTTGCGGTCGATGCTGAGCGCCAGGTTATGCCCGTCCTGCGGGGCGCGAATACTTTCCACGTCCTCGACGATGTGGCCGAGGCGATCCTTGATGACGTGACGGCTTCCCGGCTTGCCCGATAGCCAGTCCTGGTAGGTCAGTTCGAGCCCTTCCTGGCCGTTGTCGTCGACGCCGGTAAAGCCGAGCAGATGGGCCACCACCTCCCCGGCAGGGTAGTAACGACGATATTCGCGCTGCAGGAACACGCCTGGCGCATCGATCTGCATCACCCGCGCCGCAGTTTCCGGCGGCACCTGGCGCTTGAGGTAGACGAAATCGCTCTGGCTGTGAGTGAAACGGCTCTTCACGTCGCTTTCGCTCATTTCCAGGATTCTGCCCAACTGACGGATACGTTCCGGAGTGATTTCGAAATCCTTCGGGCTGACCCACACCGACTCTACCGGCGTGCTGATCGCCAGCGGTTCGCCGTTGCGGTCGGTAATCATGCCGCGATGCGCGGTCAATTCGATCATCCGGCTGTAGCGCGCGTCGCCCTTCTGCCGCAGAAAGTCGGTGTTCAGCCCCTGCAGGTAAAGGGCCCGCACAATCAGGATCAGAAACCATAACAACAGCAGCCAGATCAGAATGCGCGCGCGCCCGGTCGGCAACTTCAGCATCGGCAAGCTGCGTCCGCGTATAGCCCTGTTCAGCACATAGCTCATGGCCGCGACGCCCTATCGGTTGCTGGCTGTACCACCTGAATGCGCGAGGCGTCAGGCACCTGCATCTGCAGATAGGCTGTGGCGATTTTCTCGATACGGGTGTGCATCGCCCAAGTGCTTTGCTCCAGTTGCAGTTGCCCCCACTCCACTTCCATCTTTTTCGCTAGCTCCTGCTCCTGCTCCAGCTCGATGAAAATCTTGCGCGCCTTGTGTTGGGCGGTAATGACCCCCAGCGCACACATCACCAAAACCAGCACCAGCAACAAATTGAGCTTGGTCATGCCGCCGCCTCTGTGCGCTCAGCCACGCGCATCGTCGCGCTACGCGAGCGCGGGTTGGCGGAGACTTCCGCCCCGGAAGGTCGAGTAGCCTTGCCCACCAGACGCAAACGCGGCGCAGGCAGTTCCGCCGCACGCAACGGCAGCCTGGCCGGATAAACAGCCGGTTGCGCGCCATCGCGCATAAAGCGCTTGGCGACCCGATCTTCGAGGGAATGAAAGCTGATGACTACGAGGCGACCGAACGGCGCCAGAACCTCGACGCACTGGGGTAACACTAGCGACAACTCCTCAAGCTCCTGATTGAGGTAAATCCGTATAGCTTGAAAGGTGCGCGTCGCCGGATCTTGATGTGGCTCGCGGCTTTTGAAGGCTTTTGCCACGATCTGGGAAAGTTGGCGAGTGGTAACGATGGGCTCCCCCGATCGAGCCGCAACAATCGCTCTTGCAATCTGTTTAGCATACCGTTCTTCACCATAATTTTTTATTATCTCCCCGAGTTGTTGTTCAGTTACGCCAGCCAGAAATGAAGCAGCGGTAGCCCCATGGCTCGTGTCCATGCGCATATCGAGCGGCCCATCAAAACGAAAACTGAAGCCGCGCGCCGCTTCGTCGATCTGCGGAGAAGAAATCCCCAAATCCAACAGCACACCATCAACCTGCGCCACATCCAGATCTTTCAGCACATCGCGCAAACGGCTGAAACTGCTGTGCACAATCTGGAAGCGCGGGTCGGTTATTTTTCTGGCCTCTTCCACTCCGGCCAAATCCCGGTCCAGTGCGATCAACCGGCCCCGCTCGCCGAGCTTTTCCAGAATCAGCCGGCTGTGGCCGCCGCGACCGAAGGTGCAATCTACATACACCCCGTCCGGCCGGATATTCAGACCGTCGACCGCCTCATCCAGCAGAACTGTCTTGTGGCGAAATTCCTCGCTCACAGCGAGAAGTTTTCCAGCGCGGCCGGAATGGCATTACCAGGCGACAGCGCTTGCTCCATCTGGGCACGCCAGCCCTCCATGCTCCACAGCTCGAAATACCCGCCCTGACCGATCAGCATGGCTTCTTTCTCCAGTCCGGCAAGTTGACGCAGCACGGGAGAAACCAGCAGGCGGCCAGACGCATCCAGCTCCACCTCTTCGGCATGGCCCAACAGCAGGCGCTTCCAGGAAGAAGACACGGGATCGAAACTCGGCAATGCATTGATTTTTTCTTCGATGGGCAGCCAGGCAGGCTGGGGATAGAGCAGCACGCAGCGGTGGGGGTGCGCGGTCATGATCAACCGCCCGGCGGACTGAACCAGCAGCGCGTCACGATGCTTGCTTGGCACTGCCAAGCGTCCTTTCGCATCGAGATTCAAAGCTGTTGCACCGCGAAACATGACGCCCCCTTGAGATTCAGATTGAGGAAGTGGGTTCCCACAATTCGCCACTTCTCACCACTAATTCCCACTATAGGGAAAAAAAAATGGGGGGTCAAGCTAAATTTCGGATTTTTCTCTTTTGTGACAACGAGTTAATTAACAAATCGCAGAAAAAATCAATATGCTTAAAAAGCAAATAGATACGCGAAATACCGGAAGTGATTTATTAGGACTTTTGGTGATGGGTGAGGGGTGATGGGTGAGGGGTGATGGGTGAGGGGTGAGGGGTGAGGTGTGAGGTGTGAGGTGTGAGGTGTGAGGTGTGAGCCACCCTCCCTCATCCCAACCTTCTCCCGGGGGGAGAAGGGGCAATGGTGAAAGGCACTTGTTTTGATTGGGGTGAAGCTGGCCGATAAGCCGGGTTCTGTCGTGGACAGTCATTCCTCTAGGCGCACGGTTACCCGTGAACTCAAGCAACCTACCCGCAGGCTCGACGAGCCGCCTCAACGCCTGCCTATTTGGTCTTGCTCCGGATGGGGTTTACCCTGCCACTCCCGTTGCCGGGTGCGCGGTGAGCTCTTACCTCGCCATTTCAACCTTACCTGATCCGCTTGCGCGGCCATCGGCGGTGTATTTTCTGTGGCACTTTCCATGGCCTCACGGCCTCCGGTCGTTAACCGGCATCCTGCTCTATGGAGCCCGGACTTTCCTCTCCGCGCTTGCGCGCGCAGCGACTGTCTAGCCAGCTTCGCGGCCATTATACCATGCAAAGACCAGCCATTTCCGATCGTTTTGCTTGGCTATTAGCCTGAAAACGGCAGTTGACCGCTTCGCTTCGATTCTTCAAGCCCGGCAGGCTGCTAGGAGCCTGTCGGACTTAAAGGAAATCGGCTGCAAATCCGCTTGGGCGGTCCATATTTCACCGTTTTTTTGGTCAATAGAACGACTATTGACCTGCAAAACCGGCAAATGGGGTAAGCAGGGATGGGCGGCTTTATGCCCAACTCGCAAAATCTG
>PFJY01000123.1 GCA_002784065.1 Hydrogenophilales bacterium CG_4_10_14_3_um_filter_58_23
CGGCTCACTCTGGAAGTTTCACGGTGGACTCCCGCAAAAGTCAAACTTCTACTGCCACCCCGGCACAGCCGGGGGATTTCCCGTAATGGTTTAACCTGGGAAATCGAATACATCACGACAAAAAAAGCGAACAACAGGGTAATGAAGTCGGCATAGGACACCAACCAGCGCTCCAGGTTCTCATGCTCTTCATGTTTCTGTCTGCGCGCCATCGTACACCGCCGCTGGAAG
Source organism: Hydrogenophilales bacterium CG_4_10_14_3_um_filter_58_23 (assembly GCA_002784065.1). Lineage (GTDB taxonomy): Bacteria > Pseudomonadota > Gammaproteobacteria > Burkholderiales > Sulfuricellaceae > Sulfuricella. The sequence continues at coordinate 232 of PFJY01000123.1, forward strand.
TGACTCAACCCGGATGTTTCATAAATTCGCGCGATGATCGCGCAGGATTTTGTTTGATAGGGAAGTTTTGCGAAGGAGCGGCGTAGTTATTCATACGCCCGACCGAGCAAAATTTTCATATCAAGCAAAAGACCAGCGAGGGCGTGCGTCAATTTATGAAACATCCGGGTTAATGACTAAATGATGTAACCCTGCAATTTTGATTCGATCACGCGGGGATTCTCGCCGTTGGCAATGGACACCAGGCCTTCAATCAGCATCTCGCGCATCACCACTTCCTGCTCGATAAGGTATCTAAGCTTGTTGGACATCGGCAGAAAAAACAGATTGGCCGATCCCACGCCGTAAACGGTGGCGACGAAAGCCACGGCGATACCTCCGCCCAGTTTGGCTGGATCGCTCAGGTTCTCCATCACGTGAATCAAGCCGAGCACCGCACCCAGAATGCCTATGGTAGGGGCATAGCCGCCGGCAGCCTGCCAAACTTTCGAAGCATCCAGATGATGTTTCTCATAAGTGGAAATCTCCACCTCAAGTGCAGTACGAATTTTCTCGGGTTCAGCGCCGTCCACCAGCATTTGCAAGCCTTTTTTGGTGAAGGCGTCCTGTAGCTCATCCAACTGCGGCTCCAGCGCCAGCAATCCGCCCTTGCGCGCAAGGTTGCTCCATTTCAGCATCTGCTCGATCAATAACTGGGGGTCCGCCTTGGGTGGCCAGATGATCCATTTGGCCAGTCTCATACCCTCAAAAAAAATCTTGGGCGAACTTTGCAGCATAATGGCGCCCGTCGTGCCTCCAAGGACAATGACGAATGCCGTCAACTGCAGCAGGGAGCCAATATGCCCCCCCTCCAGAACCTGGCCGCCAATAATCGCGGTAAGAGCCAGCAAAATACCGAATATGCTGACTAGATCCATGCGCCTGCTCCGCTGTTAATGCTCCAACTCATGAGCCAATGACCTTCCATTTTCAGAGCCATTCCTTCAACTTGCTACGCAAGCGCGCCATGGCCTGGCTATGCAGCTGGCACACGCGCGATTCGCTAACACCCAGCACCTCGCCGATTTCGCGCAGATTCAGCTCTTCCTCGTAGTACATCGCCATCATCAACTTCTCGCGCTCTGGCAATATGCTGATTGCCTCGATCAGTTTCGCCCGGAACCTCCCGTCCTGCAGTTTAGCGAACGGTTCGGAAGAGTCGTCGGCACAGTGACGCTCGAAAAAGTCCTCATCCTCGCCGTTCTGCAAGTCCTCATAATGCAGCAGCTGACAACCACGCGCGTCCAGCAGCATCTGCTGGTAGTCATCCAGACTCACGTGCAACTCGTCGGCCACCTCACGCTCGGTCGGAGCGCGACATACTCGCTGCTCCAGAGCATTCATTGCGATTTCGATCTGACGCAACGTTTTCCGTGCCGAGCGCGGCAACCAGTCGCTTTGCCGCAATTCGTCCAGCATTGCGCCACGGATGCGCTGAACTGCGTAGGTCTCGAACTGCGCGCCCTGCGTGTCGTCGTAATTGCTCGCCGCATCAAGCAGGCCGATCATGCCCACCTGAATCAGATCATCGACCTGAACGCTGGCTGGCAACCTCGCCATCAGATGATAGGCAATGCGCTTGACCAGCGGAGCATATTGGACGACGTATTGATTTTTCTCCGATCCGGTTTTAGCGTTCATAGCGCAATTCTATAGGCGAAAGCCCACCGCCGCCATACGGCTGCTCTGAATCAGGCGCTGCATGAACGCTTCCAGGCGCCCGTCCTCGCCCGAGGGTTGCGGCCATTGCTCCAAGGTTTCCGCCAAGTCCCTGAGCGCTCTGGCCGATTCGGCGGCAGGAAATGCATCCACTACCGGCCGACAAATCCGGGCGGCCTGCCTGAGCTTCTCGTCAAACGGCACATAGCCCATGAAATCGAGAGATACATCGAGAAAGCGCACAGCCACCTCAGCCATATTATTGTACAGCGCCCGCGCCTCCTGCTCGTTCCTGACCTTGCTGGCCAGGATATGGAAACGGTGCATGGCGAAATTCTGATTGAGTACCTTGATCAGCGCATAGGCGTCTTTAATCGAGGAAGGATGCTGGGACACCACGATCACGATTTCCTGCGACGCCAAAGAAAGCGGCAAGACATTGCTCGCAACCCCGGCAATGGCATCCACCAGTACCACGTCCACCATTTTCGACAGCTGGCGGAATGACTGCACCAGACTATCCTGGTCTTCCTGCCCCAATTCTCCCAGCACTCGCAGTCCATTACCGGCAGAAACGATATCCACCCCCTCCGGGCCGCGCAGCATCACCTCATCCAACGTCTTTTCGCGCCGGATCACGTGCATCAAGTCGTAGCGTGCGGTAAGGCCGAGCAGCGTTTCCATGCTGCCTTTGCCTTGCTGCTCGTCCAGCACCAGCACACGTCGACCCCGCTTGGCCAATGCTGCGGCAAGGTTGACGACAATATTGGTTTTCCCGACCCCGGTCCTGCCGCTGGTCAGCGTCACCACCCGCACGGTATCCTGTGCCAGCAGACGGCGCAGCCCCTCGGCCTGATCCTGCAGGACATCAGCCACGCAGAGCTCCCACGTCCCGCTTTACTTCCGTGTAAGCGGTCGGCTCCACCCCTGACAACCCGCCGGTCGCCGCCATAACCAAGGGATATTCCGCTTCCAGCGGGGTAAACGGCGAATCTCCCTGGACGGGTTTCAAGACCCGATCCACCAAATAAACCGGATTGGGGAGGTGCAAATCCTCCGGCACACGCTGTCCATTGGCAATATAATGGAGCATCAATTTGTGGCGGATCACCACGTCCAGCGCAGGAGCGATACTGATCGCCTCATCGATTTTTGTCAGGATGCAGCCATCCATATCATCCTTATTGTAGGAACGGACAACGTCTTCGAGCGTGCTGCCCTGCCCATTGGCGGAAAGCAGCAAAAGACGCTTGATGCTGCGTCCGGCGCCGGACAGAAGCGCCACCTGCTCGGAAAGGCGGCGATCGCGCTGGCTCATGCCGACCGTGTCAATCAGGATCAGGTGCTTGTTCTGCAGATCGGACAGAGTGAATTGCAAATCGGCCTCATCCTTGATCACGTAAACCGGTACGCCGAGTATCTTGCCGTAAATGCGCAACTGCTCGTGAGCGCCGATCCGGTAGGTGTCGGTAGTGATCAGCGCCAGGCTGGCCGGGCCATGCTTCAAGGTACAGCGCGCCGCCAGCTTCGCGACAGTGGTGGTCTTGCCGACTCCGGTAGGGCCGGTCAACGCATAGACGCCACCGCACTCGACAATGTCGTCGCCCGCCTTCACGACATGCAGGTTGTGCATCAGTGCCGCCTTCAGCCAGCGCAGACTTTTCTCCAGATCATAGCCGCTCGGCATTTTGTCCAGCAGCTGGCGCGATAATAGCGGGCTAAACCCCACGCTCAGCATGTGGCGCAATGCTTCGACCTTGGCGGGTTCCTCTCGTTGCAACTCGCCCCAGGCAAAGCCGGACAGCTGACCTTCCAGCATGCCGCGCAGGAACTTGATTTCGCGGATAATTTCCTGGCTCATCAGATCCGGCGGAGCATCCTTGCTTCCCGTTTCCATCACAGCCGGCTTGCCCTTTCCCTGCAACTCGGCGATTTGTGAGCGTGAAATCGGAGAAGATAAGGCAGTGGGGGGTGGGGGGGGGGCGGAGGGGTGGGCACAGCGCGGGTAGAAAGTTCTGCAGGCTTCGGCCGCACCTTGCTTGGGGGCGGGCTCACCGGGTTGTCGGCAAGGGATGACATATCCATATCTGTCACCGCCATGATCTCGATACCACCCGCCACCTGACGGTTGGACAGGATAATGGCGTCGGCGCCCAAAGCATCCCTGACCTGGCGCAGAGCATCGCGCGTGGTACTGGCGTAGAACTTGCGGACGTTCATCCCCTACCCCCCAATACAGCGGTCACTTTAATGGTTTTTGAATCCGGCACCTCGGCATGAGAAATGACCTTGAGTTGCGGCACAGCGCGCCGCAGGAAGCGCGACATCAGACCGCGCAACGGGGCCTGCACCAGCAGTACGGCCGGCAGGCCAAGCTGCTCCTGGTTCTGCGCTACGGTCTGCGCCTGTGCCAGCAGGTTTTCCGCCAGACCGGGCTCCAGTCCAGCACCTTCAGCGCCCGACGTCTGTGTTGCCTGCATCAGAATACCCTCCAGGCCAGGATCCAGCGTAATCACTTGCAGTTCATTTGCGCCCGGATAAATTTGCTGGATGATAGCACGTCCCAGCGCGACACGAACCAGAGACGCCAGTTCATCGACGTTTTGCGTACGCGGCGCATGCTCGGCGAGGGTTTCAATGACAGTCCGCATGTCGCGGATATGCACTCCCTCATCCAACAGGCTTTGCAAGACGCGGTGCAACGTAGAAATGGATAATAGCTTCGGCACCAGTTCCTCGACCAGTTTGGGCGATTCCTTCGCCAGATGATCCAGCAGCTGCTGCACTTCCTCGCGACCCAACAGTTCGGCGCTGTGCGACTGAATGATGTTGGACAGATGGGTTGCAATCACTGTGCTGGCATCCACCACGGTGTAGCCAAAAGCCTGCGCCTGCTCGCGCAGTTCGGCCTCAATCCAGACAGCGGGGAGACCGAAGGCGGGGTCGCGAGTGGGCGTGCCGGCCAAGTTGCCAAGCACCCGACCGGGGTTGATCGCCAGAAACATGCCGACATAAGCCTCGCCCCGCCCCATCTCGACGCCTTTCAAGGCAAGACGGTAGCCATTTGGCTTGAGTTCCAGGTTATCGCGAATATGCACGGCCGGAACCACGAACCCCATTTCGTGAGCAAATTTCTTGCGAATGCCGCGAATACGCCGCAACAGCTCTCCGTCCTGATTCCGGTCCACCAGTGGGATGAGGCGATAGCCGACCTCCAGCCCCAGAATATCCACCGGCATCACATCATCCCAGCTCACTTCAACCGCCTCGATCGGCGCCTGTGGCGGTGCGGCAACCTCAAGCGTCTCGGGTAGCCGCGCACGCTGTTCGATGTAGTAGGCAGCGCCGGCAAGCAGGGTCGCCAGGGTCAGGAAGGAGAAATTCGGCATGCCCGGAATCAGGCCCATTACGCCGATAATCGTGGCGGTAATGTAGAGCACCAAGGGGTTGTTGAACAACTGGCCGAGCATTTGCTGGCTCAGATCCTCGTCGGTGGAAACGCGGCTCACCACGATGCCCGCCGCAGTCGAAATCACCAGGGCGGGAATCTGCGCCACCAGACCATCGCCGATGGTGAGCAGCGTGTAGTTGTTGGCTGCCGTGGCGAAATCCAGGTTGTGTTGCAACACGCCTATCGCCAACCCGCCGATGATCATGACCAGCATGATCAGAATGCCGGCGACGGCATCGCCGCGCACGAACTTGCTGGCACCATCCATCGAGCCGAAGAAATCCGCCTCTTGGGAGATGACAGAGCGGCGTGTTCTGGCTTCATCCTCGCCGATGAGTCCGGCGTTGAGATCGGCGTCGATCGCCATCTGCTTGCCGGGCATGGCGTCCAGCGTGAAACGCGCACTGACTTCGGCAATCCGTCCGGCACCCTTGGTGATCACCACGAAATTGATAATGACCAGGATGATGAACAAGATAATGCCGACGGTGTAATTGCCTCCTACCAGGAAATGACCGAAGGCCTCGATCACCTTGCCAGCGGCGTCGGGGCCGGTGTGCCCTTCGAGCAGCACGATCCGGGCGGACGCAACGTTGAGCGACAGCCGCAGCAGCGTGGTCACCAGCAACACGGTGGGAAATACGGCGAATTCAAGCGGCTTGGTGGTATACAGGCTGACCAGCAACACGATCATCGCCAGTGCGATGTTGAAAGTGAACAGCAGGTCGAGCAGGATAGGCGGCAGCGGCAGGATCATCATGCCCAGAATCATGATAATCAGGATCGGGCCGGCCAGTTTTTTCAGGCTAAAGCCGACCGGCCAGTTCATTCCATCGACCCTGGCGTTCATGCGATTTCACTTTCCGGGTCAAGGCCCGGCGGCACCGGCAGGCTCTGAGGCGGCTGAGGCGGTTCACCCCCACCTGTCTTATAGCTGCGCAACTGGTAGACATAGGCCAGCACTTCGGCCACCGCCGTATAAAGCGCGGCCGGGATTTCCTCGCCCAGCTCGCCATGGCGGAAGAGGGCTCGGGCCAGAGGCGGCGCTTCCAGGATCGGGATATGATGCTCCTCGCCCAACTCCCTGATGCGCGCCGCGATCAGCTCGGAACCCATGGCAACGATGACCGGCGCGCCCATCAGCTTATCCTGGTAGCGCAGCGCTACGGCGTAACGGGTCGGGTTAGTGACGATCACGTCGGCCTTGGGCACTTCCGCCATCATGCGGCGACGCGCCATCTCGCGCTGCATCCGGCGGATTTGCGCCTTGACTTCGGGCGAGCCTTCCGACTCCTTGTTCTCCTGTCGCACTTCCTCTTTGGTCATCTTCAGCTTGCTGGAGTGATCCCACAACTGGAAGGGCACATCAATCGCCACGATCAGAATCATCGAACTGACGATAGTCACGAAGGCCACGCCAAGCAAGCTGCCCAAACGAGCAATGCTTTGATTGACCGATTCGCCCGCCAAAGAAAACATCGCCTCTTTATGGTGCATGATTACCCAGTATGCAACGCCTCCAATCAGTGCCGACTTGCCCAAGGCCTTGGCCAGCTCGACCAGGCTGTTCCGGGAAAATAGGCGGCCGATTCCTTTAAGCGGATCGAGGCGGCTGAAGTCGGGTTGCAATGCCTGGAAGGAGAACAGCCAGCCGCTCAGCACCATCGGTGCAAAAATTGCGGCAACGACCATCAACAGGATGAAAGGAATAAAAGTAATGAGGGCGCTCAATGACAGTTGATGAAGGCGGGCCAGCATCATCAGGGGGTCGAATGCCGCAGCCCGATCCAGCATCAGGCCGCCACGCATCACCCCAGCCAGGCTGTCTACCAGTTGCGGGCCCATCATCATCAAGCCAGCGCCGGCAGCGATCAACACGGTGAATGTCGATAATTCGCGGGAACGGGCGACCTGTCCCTTCTCGCGGGCCTGCTCTATGCGTCGCGATGACGCAGGTTCTGTTCGTTCTAAATCGCTGTCTTCCGCCATTTATCCCCCTCGGCTATAGGGCAGCGCGGGTAGCATATCTGGTGTGCAGTCTACATCATTTCCACCAGATATAGTAGGGAAGACGGCGTCTTATCGAATGGTGGAAACCCACCAGTTATGCCATAACCATGCAGCGGAAGGGAATCATTCAGTTTCGTCTATCCACGCCATCTGGATCGCTTCGAGAATTTTCTCGCTGGATTTGATCGGGTCGTCAGCAAAACCGGCCAGCTCGGTCACCCAGCGGTGCAAATCGGTAAAGCGGACATAGCGGGGGTCCACTTCGGGAAATTTTTCGTAAAGCTCGATGGCAATATCCAGCGTATCGGTCCACTTCATGATGCCCTCCGTCAGTGGGACTCACTGGCCAGGTTAATGGTGTATTTCGGAATTTCAATCACCAGATCACGATCCTTGACGATCGCCTGACAGGAAAGGCGCGAGGTCGGCTCCAGCCCCCAAGCCTTGTCCAGCATATCCTCCTCCAGTTCTTCGGCGGGATCCAGCGATTCGTAGCCCTCGCGCACCACCACATGGCAGGTGGTGCAAGCGCACGATTTCTCGCAGGCATGTTCGATTTCGATGCCGTGCTCGAGCAGGGTGTCGCAGAGGGATACGCCAGGCTTCGCCTCGATCAATGCGCCATCGGGACAGAGCTGCTCATTCGGTAATACGATCAGTTGGGGCATGGTCAAGTCTCAAGTTCTTCCAGTTTATGGCCGGTCAGTGCCTTTTGTACGCTTTGGTTCATGCGTCGCGCGGCGAACATTTCGGAAATGTGGTTCAGGCTTTCGACCTGCTCCTTGATTAGCGGATGGTTGGATCCTTCCAGGGCGCGGCGCAGCGCCGCCATTCCGTCATCGATCTCGGCGCGCTCCGCAGTGCTGAGCAGGCTGTCGCCGTTTTCGGCGAGCGCCGCCTCGATCGCCTCGATCAGTCGCCCTGCCTCGACCTGCTGCTCGCGCAGTGCGCGCGCCGCCATGTCGTCCTTGGCGTTTTCCTGCGAAGTGAGCAGCATCCGGGTAATTTCGTCATCGCTGAGGCCATAGGATGGCTTCACCACGACCGAAGCCTCCACGCCGCTGCTTTTCTCGCGCGCGCCCACGCTGAGCAGGCCGTCGGCATCCACCTGGAAGGTGACGCGGATACGCGCTCCGCCCGCCACCATCGGCGGGATGCCGCGCAGTTCGAATTTGGCCAGGGAGCGGCAGTCGCTCACCAGTTCGCGTTCGCCCTGCACCACATGGATGCTCATCGCGGTCTGGCCATCCTTGTAGGTGGTGAATTCCTGGGCGCGCGCCACGGGGAGGGTGGAGTTGCGCTGTATGACCTTCTCCACCAGTCCGCCCATGGTTTCCAGGCCCAGGGAAAGCGGAATCACGTCGAGCAACAGCCAGTCGTCATCGGAGCGGTTTCCGGCCAGCACATTGGCCTGAATCGCTGCGCCCAGCGCGACCACTTTATCCGGGTCGAGATTGTTCAGCGGCTCCTGGCGGAAGAACCGCCCAACCGCGTGCTGAACCTGGGGCATGCGCGTCGCACCGCCCACCATCACCACCCCTTTCACGTCCTCGACCGCAAGGCCGGCATCGCGCAACGCTTTTCGGGTGGGCGCCAGGGTCTTGTTGACCAGGCCGCTGGTGATATCGATAAAGGTTTCAGCGGTGAGCGTGAGATCCACCATTTCACCGGCATCAAGCACTGCGGTAATGCGCACCTCGGGATGGAAGGTCAGGTCTTCCTTGGCTTCGCGCGCACGGGTCAGAAGCAGGCGCGCATCCTGCGGCTTCATGCCGGCCAGCTTGGCCTGCTCAAGTATCCAGCAATAGATGCGGTGGTCGAAATCGTCGCCGCCCAGGGCGGAATCGCCATTGGTCGCCAGTACCTCGAACACGCCTTTGGACAAACGCAGAATGGAAATATCGAAAGTGCCACCGCCCAGGTCGTAAACAGCGTAAACACCTTCAGCCGCATTATCCAGCCCGTAGGCGACCGCCGCCGCGGTAGGTTCGTTGAGCAGGCGCAACACGTTGAGTCCGGCCAGCCGGGCCGCATCCTTGGTGGCCTGGCGCTGGGCGTCGTCAAAATAGGCGGGCACCGTGATCACCGCCCCGACCAGATCGCCGCCCAGCGCCTTCTCGGCACGATCACGCAGCACTTTGAGTATCTCGGCGGACACCTCGACCGGGCTTTTTGCGCCGGCCCCGGTCTTGAGCTGCAACATGCCGGGCGCATCGACGAACTGATAGGGCATGCTGCCGGCCTCGGGCAGGTCGCGCAGCCCCCTGCCCATGAAGCGCTTCACCGAAACGATGGTATTGAGGGGATCCCGGCTTTGCATCGCCTGTGCGGAATAACCGACATCGGCACTGCCGTCCTCATGGTAGCGCACCACCGAAGGCAACAATCCACGGCCATTTTCGTCATGCAGCACGACGCTCATGCCGCTCCTGACCGTCGCCACCAGGGAATTGGTCGTGCCCAGGTCTATCCCCACCGCCAGCCGATGCTGGTGTGGCGCGGTGCTCATGCCGGGTTCTGCGATCTGCAACAAAGCCATTATGCGTCCAAAGCCTCCAGCGCGACGTTGATTTCCTCGCGCAATTTTCCCATGAATTTAAGCTCGCGGACAATTTCCGCAGCCTTCGGATAATTCTTGTCTTTATCCAACAAATCAGCCAGCTGGTCCTGCTGCGCCTGAATATCGGCGCGCAGCTGGCCGCTCAAATGCTCCAGTTCGGGCACATCCTTGGCCGCCCTGGCCTCGCCGATCGCCTCGCGCCACTCCATCTGCTGCATCAGGAAGGCGGGCGACATCGCCGTATTGGTTTCCTCGTGAAGCTCGACGCCATTCAAATGCAACAAATAACGCGCCCTGCCGAGAGGCTGTCTGAGTGTCTGGTAGGCCTCGTTGGCCTGCGTCGACCATTGCATCGACAGCCTGCGCTCAGCATCGGAAAGGTGCGAGAACTTGTCGGGATGGACCTGGCTCTGGATATCGCGGTAAGCCTGCTCCAACTGGATAGCGTCGATCTGGTAGAGCGGCGGGATGCCGAACAGCTCGAAATGGTTCTTGCTGAAATCGAAATTCATTGCGCGCCGTTCCTGCATCCGCCTAGAAACTGACGCTCTCGCCGCAACCGCACGAGTTCTTGACGTTGGGGTTGTTGAACTTGAAGCCCTCGTTCAGTCCTTCGCGCACGAAATCCAGCTCGGTGCCTTCGAGATAAACCAGGCTCTTCGGGTCGACGAGAACCTTCACCCCGAAGCTCTCGAACTGGCTGTCGGTATCGTTGAATTCATCGGCGAATTCCAGCGTGTAGGCCATGCCGGAACAACCGCTGGTGCGTACACCCAGACGCAAACCAACGCCCTTGCCGCGTTTGGCGATAAAGTTCTTGATGTGGGTCGCGGCCTTCTCAGTCAGGGTAACTGCCATGTTTCACCTCCATTAAATAGAACAATCCGCGACATGTAGGTTGGGTTGAGCGGCCCTTTGCGAAACCCAACAGACCTAAACAACAAAATCTGTTCTTGAAGTTTGGGTTTGTCGCCTAGAAGCGCCTACTTCTGGTGGGCATCGCGATAAAACTGCTCAGCCCAACCTACATTCTTAGTTAGAACAATCCGAACCTTTGCAGGCCGCGGTTTCAACCATCGCGCCATGCTTGGCCTTGTAATCGGCCACGGCCGCCTTGATGGCGTCTTCCGCCAGCACCGAGCAGTGAATTTTTACCGGCGGCAACGCCAGTTCTTCCGCGATCTGGGTATTTTTGATAGAAAGCGCCTCGTCCAGGGTCTTGCCCTTGACCCACTCGGTCACCAGCGAGCTCGATGCGATCGCCGAACCGCAACCGTAGGTTTTGAACTTCGCATCCTCGATCACGCCGTCCTTGTTCACCTTGATCTGCAACTTCATCACGTCGCCGCAGGCGGGCGCCCCGACCATGCCGGTGGCGACGCCTTCATCGTCCTTGCCGAAGGTTCCGACATTGCGGGGATTTTCGTAGTGATCCAATACTTTTGTGCTGTAAGACATGTGTTTCTCCCTGGAAAGCAATGAGTAGGTCGGGCACCCTGTGCCCGACAAACCCAAAATTTCAACACCCCCGAATTATTTGTTGGGCACGGCGTGCCCAACCTACACCTAATGCGCCGCCCACTTCACGGTATTCAAATCGACGCCTTCCTTGAACATGTCCCACAGGGGAGACATTTCGCGCAGACGGCCGATCTTCGCCTTCAACAGGTCAATTGCGAAGTCGATCTCCTCTTCGGTGGTAAAACGACCGATAGTGAAGCGGATCGAACTGTGCGCCAGCTCGTCGCTGCGGCCCAGTGCGCGCAGCACATAAGAAGGTTCCAGGCTCGCGGAAGTGCAGGCGGAGCCGCTGGAAACCGCGAGTTCGCGAATTGCCATGATCAGCGATTCACCCTCGACAAAGTTGAAGCTGATATTGAGGTTGTGCGGCACCCGTTGTTCCATGTCGCCATTGACATGCGTTTCCTCAATTTGCGACAGCCCTTGGTAGAGCCGGTCGCGCAGAGTGCGAACGCGCTCATTCTCGACGGCCATTTCCTCGCGCGCGACGCGGAATGCCTCGCCCATGCCAACGATCTGGTGCGTCGCCAAAGTGCCGGAGCGCAGCCCGCGTTCGTGGCCGCCGCCGTGCATTTGCGCTTCCAGCCGCACGCGCGGCTTCCTCTGCACGTACAGCGCGCCGATGCCCTTCGGGCCATAAGTCTTGTGGGCAGAGAAGGACATCAGATCGACTTTAAGTTTGGCCAGATCAATCGTTACCTTGCCGGTAGCCTGTGCGGCATCCACATGGAAAAGCACGCCCCTGGCGCGGCAAACCTCGCCCAGCGCGGCAACATCCTGAATCACCCCGATCTCGTTGTTGACCAGCATGACAGAGGCGAGAAGGGTATCCGGGCGCAGGGCCGCCTTGAATTTCTCCATATCCACCAGGCCATTCGATTCCGGCATGAGATAGGTGACTTCATAGCCTTCGCTCTCGAGGTGGCGCATGGTATCGAGCACCGCCTTGTGCTCGGTCATCACCGTGACCAGATGCTTGCCCTTGCTTTTGTAGAAGTGCGCGGCACCCTTGATGGCGAGGTTGTTCGATTCGGTTGCACCCGAGGTCCAGATAATTTCCTTGGGATCGGCGCCAACCAGCGCGGCAACCTGCTCGCGCGCCTCCTCAACGGCTCTTTCCGCTTCCCAGCCAAATTCATGGGAACGGCTCGCCGGGTTGCCGAATTTTTCGGTCAGGTAAGGAATCATTTTTTCCGCCACGCGCGGATCAACCGGCGTCGTTGCGGAATAATCCAGATAAATCGGTTGTTTAATCATTTTTCACTTCTCCACTTGAGAAATTCATGTCTCAAAATTGTTTAGGTAACCCCGCTTGTTTCAATACTGCGTTAGCGGTATGCCTGGATTTGATCTTGCTATCAACTGGAAAGCGAATGCCAGTCGCGGGGCTAAACCAGATGTCGTGGTCACCTTTGCCATGCCGATCAAAATAGCACCCCGCGTTTCTCAGTAACTCCTTGAGCTTGTCGGAGTAATCGGACATCAAACTGGATTTCTATATGCAATGTCGAATCGCCTGACCAGGAGTTCAAAAGGGATGTCTTCGTTTTGGCCAAAGGCATTATTCGCTTCCAATAATTCCGGGATCATGATCTTCAGTTTCTTGACCAACGCTTCCATTGTTTCCGCCTCTGTCGCGAGGCCAGGAACATCATCGCTCGACGCGACCCAAACCAACGCCTCATCATCCCATTCCGCATGTACAAATTTATAGGGCACAAACATTTAGATTCTCCAGTTGTTTGTTGGCTCCGCTTCGCTTGAGCCGACCTACGTGAAACACCCGATCTTCCATTTTCCCAATGTTCCCGTTCGCCAAGAACGGCTCAAATCGCAACCCGCCTCTTCAGCCCGAGAATTTCGCCCTGCAACGCCAGCAAAAACCCCTCGATCTGACTCATTTCATTATCCTTGCCCAAGCTGACGCGCACCGCGCACCGCGCCAACTCACGCTCGACACCCATGGCCAGCAATGTCGGGCTCGGGTCAGTGCCGCCGCTCCCGCAGGCTGACCCGCTCGCCACCGCAAACCCGGCACGGTCCAGCGCCATCACCAGCGTTTCGCCGTCGATGCCGGGAATGGCGAAATAGCGGGTATTGGCCAAACACTCGGCGCCATCGCCGAACAGCACCGCACCCATGGTCCGCAACCCTTGATCCATCCGCTCCCGCATTTGCAGGAGCCTGGGCGGAAGCTCGATCAGGCGGCCCGCCGCCAGCGCACAAGCCGCACCGAAACCAACGATCGCCGGCACGTTCTCGGTGCCGGCACGCAACCCCTTCTCATGCTCGCCGCCCGTGATCTGCGGCTGGATATCGAGGCGTTTGTTCAGAACCAGCGCGCCGATACCTTTCGGCCCGTAGACCTTGTGCGCTGAAATCGTCATCGCATGAACGTTCAACGCGGCAAAACTGACCGGCATCTTGCCCAGCGCCTGCACCGCATCGGTATGCACCATTGCGCCCGCGCCGCGCGCCTGCTCCGCCACCGCCGCCACATCCTGCACCACACCCGTTTCATTGTTGGCCAGCATTACCGACACCAACCCGGTAGCTGACTCATGCAGTGCAATTTTCAGATCATCCATTTCGAGCCGGCCAGCGCTGTCCACCGCCAGCTTCCTCACCTTCCAGCCCCGTTCGCGCAATGCCTGCGCCGGCTTGGTCACGCTCGGGTGCTCCACCGCGCTCACCGCGATTTGTGAAGGCTGACACCGCGCCGCCGCACCTTTAATCAGCAAGTTGTTCGCTTCGGTGCCACCGCTAACGAAAACCACCTGCGAAGGATGCGCGCCGACCCTATCCGCCACCTGTTCACGCGCATCGTCCACCGCCTTGCGCGCCGTCCGCCCGTACTCGTGACGACTGGAGGCGTTACCATAATGCTCCCGAAAAAACGGCAGCATCGCCTGCAACACGCGCTCGTCGAGCGGCGTAGTGGCGTTGTGGTCAAAGTACGCTGGCAACATCCGTTTTAGTCCTCACTCTACGTCCCGACACAGACTGGGTATGGTCTTGAATCTCTGCCACGCCGACTCCGCGTTGCTGCGCCACCAGATGTGCCAACGTCACCGACGCCAGATAGTCGTAAATTTTTCCGCTCAGATTAGTCCACAATTCATGGGTCATGCATTCGTGCTCGTCGTGGCAGTTTCCCAGTCCGCCACACTGAGTGGTGTCAATCGGCTCATCCACTGCCTTGATAATATCCGAGACCGCGATTTCATCCAGGCTCTTGGCCAGATAATAACCGCCACCCGGCCCGCGCACGCTCTCCACCAGCGCGTGGCGACGCAGCTTGCCAAACAGCTGTTCCAGGTAAGACAGGGAAATTTTCTGACGTTCGCTGATCCCGGCCAGCGTCACTGGCCCACCGCCCCGGCGTAAAGCCAGATCAAGCATTGCGGTTACCGCGAAACGTCCCTTGGTTGTCAGTCGCATATTATTTCCTTCCCATGAATTTACGCTGCAACTTTATAATACCTTATCGTTTTAGTCAACTATTTTATTCAAATAGCTCGCATCGAACTGTTCCCGGCTCGGCGAGAGCGGTTCCATCTCGATCCCCATCTTCTTCAACTGCGCCAGGATCAGCTCAACGCGCTGATCCAATACCACGGTGTGGTCAAGCAGACCGTGGATCGCCTTGACGACCGGATCATTCATGTCGGCACTAATGGCGTATGCGGAGAATCCCATCTTCTGAGCCTTGCTTTCGCGCATTTCCGCCTGGGTCGGATCGATATTCCGTGCCGGAATACCCACCGCCGTGGCGCCCGCCGGAACGTCCTTCACCACCACCGCATTGGAGCCTACCTTGGCGCCGTCGCCGATGAAAATCGGGCCGAGAATCTTGGCGCCAGCGCCGACCACCACCCCCTTGCCGAGAGTCGGGTGGCGCTTGCCCTTGTTCCAGGAGGTGCCGCCCAGCGTAACGCCATGATAAAGCGTCGAATCGTCGCCAATCTCGGCGGTCTCGCCGATGACCACGCCCATGCCGTGGTCGATGAACACCCGCCGCCCGATTTGCGCGCCGGGATGGATTTCGATGCCGGTCAGCCAGCGCCCCAGGTGGGAAACAAAGCGCGCCAGCCACTTCAGGTTCCAGCGCCATAGACGCCGCGCCAGACGATGCACCAGCAACGCGTGCAGACCCGGATAGGTGGTCAGCACCTCCCAGGTCGAACGCGCTGCCGGGTCGCGCTCGAACACGACCGATATGTCTTCACGCAAATGATCGAACATCACTCGTTTCCATAATATAAGGAAAATATTATATTCCAGACTCCATTAGTCAACTATGGGTTTTTTCATTTATTTGTGAATTTTTCCACCGAAGTCAAAATCCCGCGCAGGATGCTGACCTCTTCCTTTTCCGGGCGCGCCCGTGCAAACAACCTTCTCAACCGCTGCATCAGGCGCCCTGGGCAAGCCGGATCGAGAAAACCGGTGTCTATCATGGCCCGCTCCAAGTGTTGATAGAACCGCTCCACATCTTCGAAACTGGCGGCCTCCAGCGCCTTCGCAGCAGGCACTTCAGCCTCGTCAAGAAATGCCATACGCAGTTCGTAAGCCAGGATTTGCACGGCAGAAGCCAGGTTTAGCGAAGTAAATTCAGGATTAGCGGGAATAGTCGCAAGCATCTGACACTTGTCCAGCTCTGCGTTGGACAGCCCCGACATCTCGGTGCCGAACAGCAACGCCACTTCCCCTTGGGGAGCAAGCGCTATCATGCGGGACGCCGCCTGACGCGCCGACAGCATTTCGTGGGAGAGATCGCGCCGCCGGGCGGTGACCGCCACGGCGAGCACCGTACCGGCCAACGCCTCGTCCAGAGTAGCGCAAACCCGCGCATTTTCCAGCACGTCCGCAGCCCCGACCGCGCGAGCATCCGCAACCGGATCGGGAAAAGATTTGGGGTTAACCAGATAAAGACGCTCCAATCCCATCGTCTTCATTGCCCGCGCAGCCGCGCCGATATTGCCGGGGTGGCTGGTGTGACTGAGCACGATGCGAATGTTATTCAGTGCATTGGGTTTCTTCATCCGTGGTTTCCCATTAAAATAGACCCAGCATTTTGTTCCTTAACTTTCCCAGGATTATCCCATGCATCCCATGCTCAACACTGCGGTCAAGGCCGCGCGCCGCGCCGGTCAGATCATCAACCGCGCCTCCCAAAACCTGGATTCGCTCACGATCAAACACAAGAGCTTTAATGATTTTGTCAGCGAAGTGGATCAAAAAGCGGAAGATGCCATCAAGGAAGTCCTGCTGGAAGCCTACCCGAAGCACGCGATTTTAGCAGAAGAAAGCGGCGCACAGGGCGACTCGGAGTTCCAGTGGATCATCGACCCTCTCGACGGCACCACCAACTTCCTCCACGGTTTCCCACAGTACGCCGTCTCAATCGCCATGCAGCACAAGGGCGTGCTGACCCACGCCGTCATCTACGACCCCAGCCGCAATGACCTGTTCACCGCCACGCGCGGCGGCGGCGCCTTCCTCAACGACCGCCGGCTCCGTGTCAGCCGTTGCGAGTACCTGAAAGATGCCCTGATCGGCACCGGCTTCCCGTTCCGCGATTTCACTCATCTCGACGCCTACCTGGGCATTTTCCGCGAGCTGATGCAGAAAACCGTCGGCCTGCGCCGCCCCGGTTCCGCCGCGCTGGATCTGGCCTACACCGCCGCCGGCCGCTACGACGGCTTCTTTGAATTCGACCTGAAAGCCTGGGACATCGCCGCCGGTGCGCTCCTGGTGCAGGAAGCGGGTGGACTGGTGGGCGACTTCCAGGGCGAGCCGGACTACCTGCAAAGCGGCAACATCGTTGCCGGCAATCCTAAAGTGTTCGTGCAACTACTACAGACCATCGCACCCCACCTGGCGGCAAAGGCAAACTAAACTACCACCTACTCAAGTATACCGAGAAACGCCACAATTTACATTAACTAATTACTACAATTCACTGTA
>PFJY01000209.1 GCA_002784065.1 Hydrogenophilales bacterium CG_4_10_14_3_um_filter_58_23
TGAATCGGGACATCGAGTTCTTCATCGATCCATTCGCCGTCGCTGGCGAGGCGCAGTTCTCGTGGCGTGCCGCCCCGGAAGTGCCCGAGGATGGCCTCGACGGCTTTGAGCTAAAGGCCGGTCAGTGGATCGGACTGCTGCGTTGGCTGCGTGAGCAGCAAGACAGCCGGGCGAGCGTGCTCAAGCGCGCTCTGCGCCTGTCTGCGCAGTCCTCGTTTGAGGACGCACAGGAACGCGCCGAGAGTCTAGCCGCAGAATTAGAACTCGGCGTAATCCCGGCTGAGACGTTAATCGACAAGATCGAGCGCGAGCTCGATATCCCGGTGCTGTTTGTGGACACCGTTCAGACCGAGGATGGTCAGTCCATTTCCGGCGCGACTTGCCATCTGGAGGAGATGGGGGTCATCCTGATCAACCGCAATGAGACCGAGGCACGCCGTTTTTACGATCTGGCGCATGAACTTTTCCACGCGCTGACCTGGGATGCGATGAAGCCGGATCACCGCGAATCCAACTCCGTCGAGGATCGCAACAAGAAGAAGCGCATCGAGCAACTCGCGGACAACTTTGCTGCCGCGCTGCTGATGCCGCGTGCGTCTCTCGACAAACTGATCGACCATGATCGGCAAGACGATATCGCGCATCTGTGCGAAGTCGCAGCACTGCTGCGCGTTGCACCGGTTGCCCTCGCATGGCGGCTGTTCAACCTCAAGCGTATCAGTGACGACACCCGCCGCAGTCTCTCTCAGGAGAAGCAACGTTCATCCGTGTCAGGCCCGCCTAAGCGGTTTTCAACAGCCTTCGTGCATATGCTGCACGAAGCACTTGAGAACGGGCGATTGTCGGCGCGCAAAGCAGCCAAGGCTATGGGAATGGGACTGGGTGGCTTGACCGAGCTTTTTGCTCAGTATGACCTCTCTGCACCATTTGAACTTTGAGGTGCAGACCATATGCCGAAAACCAGAGTTTTCGCTGACACAAATGTCATCCTCGAAGCATTCCGAACCGGCTGCTGGACAGCAATCAGCAGCCATTTTTCTATCGAAACTGTCGAAAAGTGTGTCGAAGAGACTCTCACCGGCAACCCTAGCGACCCGCGCCACATTTCAGTTCCTCCGGCAGACCTGAATGCGGGACTTGCAGGTCAGTATCCAGTGACACGCAAGGATCTTGCTTCACTGGTGCTATCCCATCCTTCCTGTGGCACGCTCGACGACGGCGAGAAGCATCTGCTGGCGTGGCTACTCGCCAACAAGCTGCTGCCATCATCTGTTGTTGTCGTGACCACCGCCGATAAGGCTGCATTGATTGCGACGCACGCACTTGGCTGGCTTGACTGCGCGGTGTCTCTGGAGGATCTGGCACGTAAAGCCGGGGTCGGTCGCACCAACCTTGACGCGCTCGCCCTGCAGTACCGGGACGATTGGCTGTCAGGCATCAAGACCAAGATTCGGATGGGTATTATCCCGTGAGCAAGGCGTAGCCTTAATAATTGGAGTGCACATGGGAATTACCAAATTATGACTGTTCCATTAGTTCGTCACTAATTTGCATTTGACGAAACAATGGAACATACTTCAGGGACAATGCGCGAAGACACTCATACCAACCATCTGCTTCAACTGGTACGCCAGAAGGGCACCCTGCGCCCCAGTGATCTGGATGAAATGGGCGTCCCTCGGGTGTACCTGACGCGCCTCACTGCGAGCGGCCAACTGGAAAAAGTAGGTCGTGGCCTCTACCGACTCCCCGAAAGTCCGCTTTCCGAGCATGATAGCCTCGTCGCCGTGGCCACTCGAGTGCCGCAGGCTGTCTTCTGTCTGCTGACAGCACTGCAGTTTCATGAGCTGACCACCCAACTGCCTCGCCAGATCTGGATTGCCATGCCTCGAGGGAGCCACACTCCCAGGATCGACTATCCCCCGGTCAAGATGATCCAGTTCTCCGGCGAAGCCTACGCACAGGGCATCGAAGAGCACAAACGCGATCAGGTCACGCTACGCGTTTATGGCATCGCCAAAACGATCGCGGATTGTTTCAAGCACCGCAATAAGATCGGGCTCGACGTGGCTCTAGAAGCACTGAAGGACGCCCGTTCACGCAAGAAGGTCAGCGCCGATGATCTTTGGCACTACGCCAAAATCTGTCGTGTCGCCAACGTGATGCGCCCATATCTTGAGGCTGTGGAATGAAGAAAGACCTCGCCGCCTCCGTTCGAGCCCGTCTGCTGGCTGTCGCAAAATCGCAGGGTGCGGATTTCAACCAGGTGCTGGTGCGTTTCGCGCTGGAGCGAATCCTCTACCGACTGAGCCAGTCGGCGCACGCAGATCACTTTCTGCTCAAGGGGGCCTTGCTCTTTACCCTCTGGTACGACATGCCACACCGCACCACGCGCGACGTCGATCTGCTCGGCTTCGGGCCCAGCGACCTCGAATCGATCGCCCAGACCTTCCGTGACATTGCCAGCGTCGAGGTTGAAGACGGCATCATCTTCGATCCGGCAACGGTTAGCGTCGAGGAGATCCGCAAGGATGCGGGATACGCCGGCGCTCGGGTGTTGATTACCGGCGAAATTGCCAAGGCACGGTGCAAAACGCAGATCGACATCGGGTTCGGTGATGCAGTCACCCCTGGCCCGGTTCACGCCGTCTTCCCGGTGCTGATCGATGACCTACCGGCTCCTCGGCTACGAACATACCCCGTCCACACCGTCGTCTCGGAAAAGCTTCACGCCATTGCCTTGCTCGGCATGACCAACAGCCGGTTGAAAGATTACCTGGACCTCTGGGTGTTGCTGGATCGGGAGGCGCTCAATGCCCACACGTTGGCGAGAGCAATCGCCGCAACCTTCGTCCGGCGGGGGATGTCGGTTCCAGCCGCTCTGCCCATTGGCCTGACGGATGAGTTTGCTACCGATCCCTCGCGGCAGGCCATGTGGCATGCGTTCCTCAAGAAGAATCAGCTTGCCGTTACGCCTCTGCTCGAAGTGGTCACGACGCTTCGAACGAGACTGGAGCCGGCGCTTATTCAGGCTGCGACATTCGCGGCCACGGCAGATCTGGTAGAAGTCGACAAACAGGACTCTTCGTAGGCCTCAATATCGACCAGTCGATACAGAACGCGCCCTTGCAGTTTAAGAAACATGGGGCCAATACCTTCGCTGCGCCAGCGTTCAAGGGTCGCCTCACTGACATCCCAGCGCTTGGCCAGGCTTCTTTGGTTGAAATGAATGATTTCCATGTAGGACTCCGAACGGGTTGGTGGGAGTCCATGAAGGCGCTGTTCCGTCCGCAAGCCAAGTCCCGAGCTTGGGGCTCGAGGGATTGGGTGCAAACGGGCGTCAGGAATACGTGCGGGGTTGGCGACAATTACTTGTGCTGTCCCTCGACCAGTTCATTCAGCTCATAGCTGGTGCTACGCCCACCCGCCGCAGACTTGCGCAACACTCCATGCGCCAGCAGTTCATTGATGTCACGCAGGGCTGTGTCCGGCGAGCACTTGGCAATAGCCGCCCACTTACTGCTGTTCAGCTTGCCATCAAAACCATCCAGCAAGCGATTGAGCAGTTTTACTTGCCGCTCGTTCAACGGCGTAGTGGCCCAGCGTTGCCAGAAGCGTGTCTTGGCCAGCACTGCATCCAGGGTGTGCTGCGCGGCATTAACTGCCGTCGCCAGATTTTCCAGAAACCACTTTAGCCAGGGCGTCACATCCAGCGAACCCTTTTGTGTGTGCTCCAGGATGTCGTAGTAATCACGGCGTTCCCGTTGGATTTGTGCTGACAGACTATAGAAACGCTGAGGGCTGCCGTCGGCACGCGCCAGCAACAGATCACCAATGGCACGCGCAATACGGCCATTGCCATCGTCGAAGGGGTGCAAGGTGACTAACCACAAGTGCGCCAAGCCAGCCTTCAGGATCGGGGAGTCATTGGTACTGGCATTGACCCATTCGATAAAGCGCGCCATCTCCGCATCCAGCCGATTTGCCGGCGGAGCCTCGAAATGCACCCGCTGGCGACCAATCGGGCCGGACACAACTTGCATGGGGCCGCTTGCGTCGTCCCGAAATGCGCCGACGCGAATTTGTGCAAGTCCGCTGTAGCCGGTAGGGAACAAAACGGCATGCCAGCCAAACAGCCGATCTTGGGTCAGTTCTGCATCGCAACGAGCCGTCGCATCCAGCACCATTTCGACCACGCCTTCGACATGGCGGTCCACTGGCGCGAGCGCGCCGATGTCGACGCCAAGACGACGGGCAAGGGAAGAACGAACGGACTCGACATCCAGTTGCTCGCCTTCGATTTCGCTGGTTTTAATGACATCCTCGGTCAGCGCCGCCAGACTGGCTTGATCGCGCAACGCCATGCCAACGTCAGCCAAGCGACCGAGCAACAGCCCTTGGGCATAACTGACATCGGCCAACGGCCCAGCCAGGGAAGCCAGATCGTAGTGCCAGTTCGGCCAATCGCTGGCTTGCCAGATGTAAGCATAATCACCGCTATTCATGCGGAGATTATGGGGCGCATTCCCCGCAAAGGCAAGTTATTCGCCGCATACTGCGCGGAGAATGAACGCGATATTCTCCGCAGTAGCGGGCATGCGGACGCGGGTTCAATTCCACATCGGAATCGAACTGACGTCCACATTTCCGATGCGCTCAACCCTCAGCCTCTGATAGACTGGCGGCCGATTCTGGCGCTTTACGCGATTGTTCGTAGCAGCTTTTACAACCTGTAACGAGCCAAGTTAGCTAGGTTTGACGGGGGTTGCCACCCCACCACCAAACAACAAATGGCACCCCACGGGGTGCCATTTTTGTTTGTGGCGGCAGGGTGGATGAGAAGCCCCCTGGGTTCGACCAGCGAGCACCGCTCGCGCAGGACGCCATGCTCTGCATGGCGGGCCCGAAGGGCCGAGGCTTTCGCGGATGCAACGCGAAAGACGAGCAATCCCCCCGCCATCAAAAAACAGCCGCCGACAGGCGGCTTCACTTCTGACACAGCCCCTTTACTTTCACGCCACAAACAACCCGTCCAGCTTGGTCTCCTTCATGGCGGAAAAAATCCAGATCGCCGAAAACCTCCCGCCCTTCAAAGTTGCGCGCAAGCAGCGCATTCGGCATCTGCCGGAAAAAGTCCTTGGTGGAGTAGTGCCGGGCCATGCGTTCGCTCCTTAGGTGGTAGAATCGATTTTTAGGATTATGCAGGACATTACGGTACATTACAGCACATTCGCATTACATAGACCGCTTGAGGAAGAACAATGGCCGCAGCCAAGACCGCCACGCTAACCATTTGCATCGAACCGGGCCTGAAAGGGGCTGTGCGCTTCAGCTAAATATGGAAATAATCGACAACATAAATCACCTGCTCGGGGATGATCTAAGGCAGGCCATCAAGCCCGGTTCAAAGCTGAAGATTGCGGCGTCCTGTTTTTCGATTTATGCTTTCGAAGCATTGAAGCAGGAACTCGAACGCATTGAGTCGCTGGAGTTCATTTTTACTTCCCCGACCTTCGTGCCCAGCGAAGTCACCGATAGACTCAAAAAAGAGCACCGCCAGTACCATATTCCCAAGGCAGAGCGTGAGCGCAGTTTTTACGGCAACGAGTTCGAAATCCAGCTCAGGAACAAACTTACACAGCGGGCGATTGCCAAGGAATGTGCAGACTGGGTGCGTCGCAAGGCCACCTTCCGTTCCAATCGTGGCACGGCCCCCATGCAACAATTCGCAGGTGTTCAAACACTGGAAACATCGGCTATTTACATGCCGCTCCATGGTTTTACGGCAGTTGATCTTGGTTATCAGCGTGGCGACGCGGTATCGAACATCATTAACAAGTTTGACGAACCAGCCAACACCGGTATTTTCCTGAACCTGTTTGACCAAATATGGAACGATCAGGAAAAACTGGAAGATGTCACGTCACGCATCTGTGACCACATCGCCTCGGTGTATCAGGAGAACTCCCCGGAGCGCATCTACTTCATGATGCTCTACAACATTTTCAACGAGTTTCTTGAAGACCTGAATGAGGACGACTTGCCCAATGATCGAACCGGCTATCAGGACAGCCTGATTTGGCAGAAGCTGTTCAACTTCCAGAAGGATGCGGCCACCGGCATCATTAACAAGCTGGAAACTTTCAACGGCTGCATTTTGGCGGACAGCGTTGGCCTCGGCAAAACCTTCACCGCGCTGGCCGTGATTAAATATTACGAGCTGCGCAACCGTTCGGTTCTGGTGCTCTGCCCCAAGAAGCTTGCGGACAATTGGCTGAACTACAATCACAACCTCACCACCAATATTTTTGCCAAAGACCGCTTTAACTATGATGTGCTGAGCCATACCGACTTGCAGCGCACCAGCGGCGAGTCATTCGGCACGCCACTGAATCGCATAAACTGGGGAAACTACGATCTTGTCGTCATCGATGAATCGCACAACTTCCGCAATAACGACGCTTTCAAAGACCGCGAGACCCGCTATCAAAAGCTGATGAATGCCGTCATCAAGCAGGGCGTAAAAACCAAAGTCCTGATGCTTTCGGCCACCCCGGTCAACAACCGCTTCAATGACCTGCGCAATCAGCTTGCGCTCGCCTATGAAGGGGATTCGGATAACCTCAATAAAAAACTGCGCACCCAGAAGGACATTGACGAGATTTTCCGCCGGGCGCAGCGTGCCTTCAATAGCTGGACGAATCTGCCCCCCGAAGATCGAACCGCTAATGCCATACTAGGCGCGCTGGACTTCGACTTTTTCGAACTGCTCGATAGCGTCACCATTGCCCGATCCCGCAAGCACATCGAAACTTTTTACGATACCAAGGACATTGGCAAGTTCCCCCAACGCCTCAAACCGCTATCGTTTCATTGCCAGCTCACGCATCGCACCGATGTTATCGGCTTCAACGAGATATTTGACCAGCTCTCTTTGTTGAAGCTGTCTGTTTACGCGCCTGTCAGCTACATCCTGGCAAGTCGGCTCGCCAAATACGAAGCACTTTACGACACCCAGGTCGAGGGCGGGAAAGGCAAGTTAAAGCAGGTAGATCGCGAGCGCAGCCTCCAGGCGCTGATGACCATCAATTTGCTCAAACGCCTTGAAAGCTCCGTCCAATCTTTCCGGCTAACCCTGCAAAAGCTGAAAGACAATCACCTGGGCACGCTTGAGAAAATCAGAGTGTTCGAGCAGACCGGCAGAGACGCCACCTTTGCCGATGTAGCGATTGCCCTTGAAAACGCCGAACCGGATGACGACGAACTTCCTGATATTGACGACGCCAAAATTGGCGGCAAGGTGCAGATTAGCTTGTCTGACATGGACTTGCCTTCATGGAAGCATGATTTAGAGGCCGACCTCTTCCTGATCGATGCGCTGCTCACCGAAATGCTCAAGATCACCCCGGCTGACGATGCCAAACTTCAGCACCTCAAAACGCAGATCAACAGCAAATTGGCTACACCCATCAATCCGGGCAACAAAAAGGTATTGATCTTCACCGCCTTCGCGGACACGGCGAATTATCTTTACGAACACCTGGCGGATAGCTTGTTGCAATCGCACCAAATCCACACCGGCAAAGTTACCGGCAGCGATGGCCCCGTCTCCACACTCAAGTCCAAAGCAAAACAGGGCTACGACTTCCAATCGCTGCTGACACTCTTTTCGCCGCGCTCCAAAGAGAAGTCGGTCATTCTCCCCAATGAACCGCGAGAAATCGACATCCTCATTGGCACCGACTGCATTTCAGAGGGCCAAAACCTTCAGGACTGCGATTACCTCATCAACTACGACATTCACTGGAACCCGGTACGCATCATTCAGCGCTTCGGGCGGATAGATCGCATCGGTTCACAAAACGCCTGCATTCAGTTGGTGAACTACTGGCCGGACATTACCCTCGACGAATACATCAACCTCAAGGAACGCGTTGAAAACCGCATGGTTATTGCCGACGTGACTGCGACCGCCGACGACAACGTGCTCAACACCCAATCCAACGACGTGTCCTACCGCAAGGAGCAATTGCGCCGCCTGCAAGAAGAAGTGATTGAAATGGAAGACCTCAAAACCGGCGTCTCCATCACCGACCTTGGCCTCAATGATTTCCGCATGGACTTGTTGAATTACATCAAAACCCATGGCGATCTTGGCAGCGTGCCCACCGGCATGAATGCCGTAGTGGCAGCCGACCCGGCACGGGGCTTGCCACCGGGTGCCATGTTTACGCTTCGCAACCGCAATAATGGCGTCAACATCAATCAGCACAACCGCCTGCACCCTTACTACCTGATCTACATCGGTGAAAATGGCGAAGTCATCGCCGACCACACCGAAGTCAAACGCTTGCTCGACCTGGTGCGCAGCGCCTGCAAAGGCCAAAGCCAGCCACTGCCGGAAGTGTGCCACCTGTTCAACCAGGCCACCGACGACGGGCGCAATATGAAGGTTTATTCCGACCTGCTCGACCAAGCCATCCGCTCCATGGTGGACCTGAAGGAAGACAAGGACATCGACAGCCTCTTTAGCGGTGGCCGCACCACGGCACTGGTCAACACCATTGCGGGGCTGGATGATTTCGAGCTTATCGCCTTTCTGGTTATTCAGGCTGCGGAATGAGCCAGACACCATTGAACTTCCCGCTTTTCGCCTATCCCAGGCAGGCAGAGTTCAACCGTGTGCTGCCCAAGAGCAAGATCTACGATCACGGCAAACCCAGCCGTGCCGTACGCGATGGCTTCGTCGCGCAGATCAATCAAATCGTCTGGCAATACAAGCTCGCCCCTGAAACCATCAACCTGCCGTCGCGCCCCGGCGTGCCGGAAATCGAAATATTCTCGCTTGAGCTGAAAACCGCTGAGGTCAGTGAAGACGTGCTGCGCTGCATTGATAAAGCAATCCCCCTGCCGATCTTCTACAATCTCAGCTTTGAAGGCCGCATCAAAACCGTGGCTGCGTACAAGCGCCCCAGCGATGCCGATGCCAGCCGCTGGGTGGTGGATGCCTATTTTGCAGGTCCGTGGCTGCCAGCGGATGGTGAAAGCTCAGCGCTGCCTGTCGCACTGGACATGGCCGGCCTGTATGAACAGATGCTACGCCGCCTGATGCCGACCCCAGCGCGCTCAGGTGAAACGCTTAAAAGTCATGTGGAGCGACTAAGCCAGCTCCAGAGTAAGCAGAACGAATACACCAAGCTGGAAGCACGCTTGCTTAAAGAAAAGCAGTTCAACCGAAAAGTTGAAATGAATACCCAACTGCGAACCCTTAAAACAGAAATAGAAACCTTAGCGCGTTAAATGTTTGAACACGAGAAATGACCATGGAAAAACTCAAGCTGCACAGTTCCGATTTAACGCAGGACAATATCACCAAACTGGCCAAGTTATTTCCCAATTGCATGACGGAATCGAGAGCGGAAGACGGCACGCTGAAACGCGCCATCGACTTCGATCAATTGCGGCAGGAACTGTCCACCGCCATCATTGAAGGCCCGCAGGAACGCTATCAGCTCAACTGGCCGGGCAAGCGCGAGGCACTGCTCACTGCCAATGCGCCCATCGCCAAGACCCTGCGCCCCTGCCGTGAGGAGAGCGTGGATTTTGATACCACACAGAACCTGTTTATCGAGGGCGATAATCTGGATGCGCTGAAGCTGCTTCAGGAAACTTACCTTAACAAGGTGAAGATGATTTACATCGATCCGCCGTATAACACGGGGAGCGATTTCATCTACGAGGACGATTTTGCCGAGGATACCGAAACCTA
>PFJY01000110.1 GCA_002784065.1 Hydrogenophilales bacterium CG_4_10_14_3_um_filter_58_23
CGAAGTTGTTCTGGGGTAAAATCAGCGGCAGGGCGAGTACAAGTAGGCATTTTTTACGAATCGGTTTCTTGATAATTCCAATTATATCAAATACTTACTGTGTTATTCGCCCTATTTGTGTAATATTCAGGATAGCCTATTGGCGTGTAATCCTGCACTCAAATATCAAGCAAATAGATGCCGTCAAAAAAGCCAGCGTTAGGGCAGTCATAAAATATCTGCGTGGATTGAATGATGAGCGTCTACTAAATAAAGGCAACGCTGATGAATTATTTTGGATAGATGACATGGTAACAGGGCAGCGTGTAGTGAAAAAAACCGTCAGCAACGCCGTGAGCATAGCGCGAAAACTTCCCTGTCCGCTTCCCAACTTCCCTCCCAACTTCCCCGCTGACCGTACAGCAACCCATCTAAGCACTACAGTTCTCCATGCCGATGTAACTCCCTGCAAAGGGCGGAACATGTAGGTGTTGAGAGCTGATTATCGGCAAGCAATCAATACTCACATACCGCCCGGCGCGGGGAATGTTTGGAGTATTGATGATGACGTTTAACAACCTGCAATTTCTGCCGCTGGAGCAAGAAACACGTAGCCACGTTGAAACAGCCTGTGCCGAGTAGAACTCCTCGAAGGGGCGCAAACATGAGCATATTACTGGAGAAGCGATTGGAAAGGCTGGAAGAAACCGCAAGCGAGTCAATAGAGCGGTTTGTGACTGTGATCTCGGCGCACAACGAGACAAGTGAGGACTGCATCCGCCGATATGGCCACGACCCCAATGCGCAGGGCGTGAAGTATTTTGTTCTCAGGTTTATTTCGCCGCCCAATTGAGCCGCCCCCCTCCAAATTTTCTAATCGCATGAGGGATGCCACATTTTTTTGCAGGCAAAATTCTGGGGCAACGCGGTAGCGTTGTGATAGGGTACTATCGGAAATAGTCCGTTTTGCATATAACAATTCCATGCCGCTTTTGTTAGTATGCAGAGTCTTCGCTTTACTCCGGCAGGCAACGAACTTATTGAATGGATGGATTCAGCATGGAGTTTTTAAGTTTAATATTTTTGCAATACCTTCCACAGACTGTTGGTGTTGTGCTGCTGGTTGCCACCTTCTTCTTCTTTCGGCAATTCTTTTCCCCCTCGCGGCGTTTGCACAAGGAGCTTGGTGCTGCGATTCAAAAGCTGGATGAAGTCAAGCAGCAGCTAAAGGATTCTCCCATTATCGACCTTGAGAAAATCAAGGCCGTGATGGTGACTAATGAATTGCAGCACCTGTGGAAAGAATACGCAGAAACATTGCATCCACAAAAGCGGGGAGACGAATCTGGGCAGTTAGAAATATGGCGTTACCGTGCGACTGCAATGGCCGAGGTATTTTTCACCGAACAGGCATTGGTGGAAACACCACTCAATACTGCATTCTATAAACACCTACCCGGCATCCTGACCGGTTTAGGCATTATCGGTACATTCTCCGGCCTGATTTACGGGTTGAATGGATTTCAAGTCACCGACGACCCAAAAGCGGTTCGTGACTCCCTTGGCATGCTGATTCAAGGAGTGGGGCACGCCTTTGTTATTTCGGCTGTTGCCATTTTCTTGGCAATGGCATGCACGTGGTGGACGAACCGAGAACTGACTTTGCGCTACCGGCAGGTCGAGCGACTTTGCCAGAGGATTGATAGTTTCTTCGATGCCGGCGCAGGCGAAGAATATTTTGCGCGGCTGGTGGAGGCATCCGAGACCTCGGCAACTCAGGCTATCCAGCTTAAGGATTCGCTGGTGACTGATTTGAAGGAGGTATTGACCGAGCTAACCGAGAGGCAGATCAGGGAGATGCCTTCCGGTATCGGGCAAACCTTTGCGGATAGTCTGCGCGAACCGATGGAACAAATTTCCAGAGCGGTCGAGGGTGTAGGCGCAAATCAGGGCGATGCAGTCAATCGCATGTTGACGGATGTGCTAAGCAACTTTTCCGATCGGATGGAAAAAATGTTTGGCGGGCAGTTGCATGGCATGAACGAGTTGCTGGTACAAACGACACAATCGATGCAGGCTACTGCCGCCCGATTCGACAAACTAGCAGCCAACATGGATACGGCAGGGGAAAATGCCGCAGAAGCAATGGCTAAGCGGCTTAATAATTCCATTACATCAATGGAAGCTCGTCAAAGTGCGCTTAACAAACAAATGGGTGAATTCGTCGAGCAGATTCGCACGACAGTGAGCCAGTCACAAACAGAATCTGCGCAAAAATTACAAGAAACATTAGATAAGCTGGGCGAGCAAGTTGCTGACGTGATCGGGCAAATCCAAGAGCAAGCGCGGGAAAATACGACCACCCAAGCCGATGCAGTAACCAATCTTTCTGGGCAAGTAGAAACGCTCATTGCTCAATTAGTGAAAACGAGCGGCGACTTGTCATCCAATGTTTCGGCTTTGACTTCGGTGACCACCAGCGCCATTGATCGCATGAATTCCGGCGCTGAAACTTTGGTGATTGCAGCGGATGATTTTGCCAAGGCGGGACAAGGTGTGACTGGAGCCATGAGCGCTGCTGCCGATGCGACCGGGAAAATACAGTCTTCTGCACAATCGTTAAGCTCTGCGGCAACATCCGTTCAACAGATGTTTTCCGACTACCGGCACACCAGCGATGCTTTGGCTGCCATGTTGACTGATATCAAGGTAACAATGGAAACAGCCAAAAAAGAAGCGGGCTTGACGACTCAACTGGTTAGTCAACTTAAGGCTGCCGCCGACCAACTTGGGCAGGCGCAACAGCAGGCAGATTCTTATTTGCAGGGTATTAACAAGGTGCTTTCTGAAGCTCATCAGAGTTTTGCCAACGAAATTTCAAACACCTTGAGGCAGGGCAACAGCCAGTTCCAGCAGGAGTTGTCACAGGCTGTTAGCTTGTTGAGCAGTGGCATTCGAGATTTGGGCGACACCCTTGACGATCTGCCAGGCAAGAAGGGCTAATAGATTGTGATAGGTCTGAAACTCCCCTCCAGAAAACGCGCCCGCGATGAAGCGGAAAAACCGTTTTGGATTTCATTTTCAGATTTGATGACTGCTTTGATGGTGCTGTTTTTGGTTTCAGTAACGGTGGCACTGTTCGCAATCACGCAAAAACCAGACGAAGTTGCCAAGCAGCAAGCACAACGGGAACGCGATATTCAAGAATTATTGAATCAAATCGCTGAGGCAGCAAAAGAGTACCCCGGCATTGTAGTGAATGGGCACGCTATTGATTTTGGCTCACGCGCCAACTTTGCTTCCAATAGCTCTGTACTGAATGATGTACAGGCCGCTACGTTGCGCGCTTTTGTTCCAAAGATATTATCAAAAGTGCGTGACCCGCTTGGCAAAAAATGGTTAAAGCGTATTGTAGTCGAGGGCTTTGCCGATCAACGTGGCACCTACATTCATAACCTCAACTTGAGCTTGCAACGATCTGAGCGTGTGCTGTGTGTTTTGTTGGCCTCGCCGCAATCTGTTTCAAATGCCTTGAGTGATGTAGATAGATTGCAGGTCAGAGAACTCTTTCTTGTGGGGGGCTCATCGTTCAATGGACTAAAGGCGAGCCTCGAAGAAAGCCGCCGTATTGAGTTGAAGCTGGAATTTATGGAGCTTGGCGAAGATCGCCCGATACCGCGCGATGCACCGCTGGACGACGCACCTTGCCCACTGGATAAATGAATAACCTTGCTCAACTTCAATTTTCGCTGACACGAATTTTTCGTAAGGAGTTGGCTGCTGCGTCACGCTGGGAAAATTCGGATGCTATCAAAAGGCTGAAGAAAATAAATCATGAGATGGATGGTATGTCGACCGTGCCTGCCAGTAATTCCTTGACGCAAGTGGTTGCGGCATACCGCCGGACACGGAATGTGAACAACTTCCGCGACCTGAAATACGTTTGCTATGGTGCGGCATTACAGCTTCCAGAAGATGGCTGGTGTGTGTTGGGCAATGAAAAGCTGCGCGACAAATTGTTTGCAGATATTGAACAATTAGGCGAACCTCGGCGTCGCTTCAAATGTTTCCAAGCGTTGTTAAGTAGCTATTTTAGCTTTGCACTTTATGATGAACACACATCCGAAGCCGCGAGAAATGGCTGGGAAGCATTGCGCTTCTGGCTGGCATATAAAAGGGTGCAATTCCAGCGCGATGGTGCGAAGAATTTACTTTGTCTGCCCGGCTGGTTTGCTGTTTTGACTGAACATGTAATGCTGCTGACTTCTACACCATGCGACCGCTACGGAGAAGAATTGCTGCGCGGCGATGGCACCAGCATTGAAAACGCAAGACAAGGATTGGGCATTCCAGGGGATTCTTGGGTTATGGAAGAAGCAATTCTTTCTCAAATGAAGGCAGCAATAGCATTGGGCGATGCCTTATTCAAGATACACCTCGATTCATTGCTCAAGCTGGTGCTTGGGCAAATGGAAGTGAAGGTTTCCGATCTTCTTAAACGCCGAGCGATTGCGCTGTTGATTAGCCGCTACGCCCGCTGCGCGAGCAAACCGGAACAGCCAGTATTACGTGACGCAGCGGTGTCCATTATTGGCAATCCTTGGTTGAAGCGGACGGCATGGGATGCTTGGGTGAAAAACTCCAACGATCAACCTGATGACGAAGCACGCGAACTGGTCAACGGCTGGCTCACGCGGCAGTTGATCACAGACTTTTTTGAGTTGCTCAGCGCGGATGGCCGGGCGGATCAACGTAGGCTCAATTACTGGCTCCGTTTTGTGCCAGCGATTGAAGGCACCCCTTGGCTGGCATTAGGGCCTGATTCTCTGCGTAATAATACACAGCCTTACCGTGACTTGCGCGAAAGGGCAAATGGTCACCTGCTACGCCTTGAAAACCCCGGCTCTACAAGCAATAACGCCTTCATTATGAAGATGGGCGAATGGCTAATTGTAGAATTTGGGATGATGGGAAACGCCTGCTATGTCTATCCTGCAACACCAATGCCTTTCTCGTTGGGAGGAGTGGTAATTTCTCTGCATGATCTAAAAGACAAGTATCGAGGGGAATCGCTTCGTCATCAAGATGGGCTTAGTTCTTGGGAGAGCAATTTCGATCAGGCTATTTGTCCGAAAGTTGGGCATTGGCCGTCTAGTAAAATCCCGAACATTACAAAAATATGGAAGGTAGTGCAACCGGAAAGTAATAAATTAAACGTGGTGATGCCTCAATCAGATACCGCACTAAATATTGAAAAGTTTGCAGCAGACTGGAAGCTTAAAATTGAGGATAATCGTCCCGCAGGAGGTGCCCTTTGGGTGTGTACGGATGACAGTCGCGCTGCTATTTCATACGCACTGAAAAATTGGGGGTTTCGTTATAAATACGGCAAGGGTTGGTGGAGGGAATGAGAATGGTATGGCCTTTCAAGTCCGCAAACACAGGTAATTCTACTCATTCTGGACAGGTGGCACTTTGTACCGAATACCACGAAACGGGCGTTTCATTTTCAGCAGCAATCTCTGAGTGGTTAGAGACCCCATATAAATTTGGCGCGCAAAGCGGACAGGTAGCGCTACTGGCGCAACTGGCGGAAGAAGGCTTCGCCGAACCTGACGGCACTGCACTGCAACTGCCGTGGGGTTCACTATATCAACTGTTGGCAACAGAGAGCTATCAAGACAGCGTTTCATTACTCGGCTTGCCGCAACTGGAAGCGTGGCGACCCAAGCTGGAGAGCCGGGGCGGACTGACCGATACCAGTTTCTTGATCTTGTTGGCTGGATGGATTGACGCGAATAACTGTCCGGTGCAAGGCAATGTGGAGATTAAGGGGGCGGTATTGAAGTGTGGCCAGCGTGAGATTTTGTTGCCAGAAGCGGCGTGGCAGGCCGTGTGTGCGCTGGGCGAGTTTCACCGCAGGCCGCATGAACAACGCAGTGCAGATAGCAACCGGCGTGCTTGGGCAGGCATACGCCGCCATGCGTTGGCCGCCAAGGCTGATCTTTCAGATTTTCTGTATAGAACGGTTGTATTGACGCCGGAGCGATTGAACATTGTTTTGCGTAAGACGCAGTTTGGCGACAGCAAGACTGTGGAGGTGATTCCAGAATTTGAAGGGCGGCCTAGCAGCTGGCTGGAACGATTCGACAGTTTCAATACAGTGCTGGAACGTTATGAAATTCCAGATGGCGCGGGGTTGATTCATGTCCTTCTTTCGCCGGAAGCTCAGACCGTATTGCGTGAGATCAAGCGGATGCCGGGGCGGCGTGTGGCGGGCGAACGTGCCGAAGCGTTTTTGCGTAACCCGATAGCTGTATTGGGGCCAGACGCCGCCAAGGTTATTGACCCGGAGCAGTTCGAGCAGGCGAGAGAGAATGCGGGGATTTCTTACGCCCGTTTTACCGCCAAGGTAATGCGCGATCAGTGTGGCTTCCCAATTGAATGTGCGCTGTTGATAGAGGAATTCATTGCTGGTGATATACATAGTGAAACCTTACCCTTGGCGGATGATGAGGTGTTGCAAAAGTTCATCAAAAAGCTGAGGGAGCGGATAACGCAAGGGGCGCAGTGCTGTTTCTGGGAAGGCTACGATCTGGAAATCTTGGGGGACACGCCCGACCAGCTTGCGCTGCTCGAATTAGCGTTGCGTGACTTACGCCACAGGGAGTGGTTCAGCGCCGCTGAAGTGTTCGATCTATCGCGTTATGCCGATGGGAAGATCGAGGGGATAGGCGAAGAGCAGCCTTATTACTCCGCATTCATTGCGCGCAAGAACGATGATTCTGGCTGGTTCCCGGACAACATTGTGTGCGGTTTCAGTTTTGTACCGGAAAGCGAGACGGAGCCAGTTGATTTGCCACTTACCGAGGAGGGATTAAAAAAATTCCAGCGCGAATGTGAACAGGCGAAGTCGGAAGGGCTGCCGAGCTTTGATTTTCCTGGCTGCCCGAAGCCCATTCCGGTCGCCGAAGCGGAGCAGTTTATTTCCATCATCGGCGCGGCAAAACAAGATGTTGGTAAAGGCAAGATGCCAAAGATTGTGCGGGATCACAAACCTCGCACCGGGTTAATCCTCAAGCCGAACATCGTAAAAGTTGATTATGAAGAGCGGCGTGGAGTGCTTGCCATGCCAACAGGCAGGCAAGCCAAGTTACCTGGCTCGCTGAAAGGTGGGACTAAACTCAAGGAATACCAGTTTTCTGGTATTGCATGGTTGCAGCATCTGTGGGGTTTGTCCCCACACGAATGCCGTGGCGCGCTGTTGGCCGATGATATGGGGCTGGGTAAGACACTGCAATTATTGACATTCATTGCTGCCTGCTTAGAAGAAAATCCAACAGCGGAACCGTTTTTGATTGTTGCGCCCGTGTTGCTGCTGGAAAATTGGCGTGAGGAAATGGAGAAGTTTTTCATGCCTGGAACTTTCCCGTTGCTGATGCTTTATGGGGACGATCTTGCCAGGCTGCGCGCCCCAAGAGATGGCATGGACGATGAGTTGGTTGGGATCAGGTTGCTTTGCCGCGACTGGTTAGGCAACGCCAAGGTGGTATTGACGACATACGAAACGTTGCGCGACTTGGAGTTTACACTGGCAGCACAAAAATGGTCGGCAGTGATCTGCGATGAGGCGCAGAAAATCAAAAATCCGAATGCGATGATGACGCGGGCAGCCAAGAAGCAAAATGTTCGATTCAAAATTGCTTGTACCGGCACGCCGGTTGAAAACAGCCTGGCTGATCTTTGGTGTTTGTTTGATTTTATTCAACCGGGGCTGTTGGGTGCTCTCAACGAGTTTGGTTCAACCTACCGCAGGCCAATTGAAGCGGAGACCGAGGAGCAGAAAAAATGCGTGGAGGAGTTGCGATCTATCATTGAACCGCAATTGCTGCGCCGCACCAAAGCTGATGTCGCCAGAGACCTGCCACGCAAAACTATCGTTGACACCTGCAATAACTTGCCAATTTCGGAGCGGCAGCGTAATTATTACGCTAATGCTATTGCACGGCAACGTGAACAATCCTCCGAAGGTGTTGGGTTGAAAAATTATCTTGGGCTGCTGATTTATTTGCGCCGTCTTTGTGCTGACCCGCAGCCGATGGGGCAGCTTTCAAACTTGGCAGCGCCGTTGGCAGAAATCGAAACCCACTCGCCGAAAATGAAGTGGCTGCTGGCTGAGTTGAAGGCAATCAAAGCGCGAAACGAAAAGGTAATTCTGTTTTGTGAGTTGCGCGACGTTCAGCGGTTGTTGCAACGAGCAGTTC
Organism: Hydrogenophilales bacterium CG_4_10_14_3_um_filter_58_23; assembly: GCA_002784065.1. Taxonomy (GTDB): domain Bacteria; phylum Pseudomonadota; class Gammaproteobacteria; order Burkholderiales; family Sulfuricellaceae; genus Sulfuricella. Next base: position 8,244 of record PFJY01000110.1, read on the forward strand.
TTGAGCGTTTCGACTTTACACCTGCCATCATCAATGGCGACACTTCGACCAACAGCAAAAGTGCTGTAAGCCGACAAAAACAGATTCGGGAGTTTCAGGAAAAGCTGGGGTTTGGGGTAATTATCCTATCGCCGCTGGCGGCAGGATTTGGTCTTAACATCCAAGCTGCCAACCATGTCGTTCACTTTACACGCACTTGGAATCCGGCGAAGGAAGATCAGGCCACCGACCGAGCTTATCGCATTGGTCAGAGCAAAGAGGTATTCGTATATTGCCCGCTGGTCTGGGCAGAAGATTTCACCACCTTCGACACCAAGCTTAATGTTTTGCTGGAGCGGAAACGGAAGTTGTCTGGCGATATGCTTAATGGTGTCGGCGACTTATCTGGGAACGATTTTGGTGACTTGGAAGCGCCGGGGGGTGAAGCCGTAATGGATAATTCTCCTATTACGGCATCAGACCTTAGCGTCATGGAACCTCTGGCATTCGAGATGTTTTGCTCTGTCTTATGGGGTAAGCTGGGCTATAAGACTGTAGTGACACCAAGCACTGGTGATGGTGGCATTGACGTAGTGGCAATCAAAGGTAATGCGGGTAAATTGATTCAATGTAAAAGCTCATCAGTCAGTGGGCACACCTTGGGGTGGGAAGCGGTCAAGGATGTGGTAGCAGGAGCGGCGGCCTACGAGATGAAATACGCCGGAGTGGCGTTTCAAAAGGTGGCAGTAACAAATCAGTTTTTTAATGGCTCCACCAAAGAGCAGGCTCATCTAAACAATGTTGAATTGATTGAATGTCATGCTCTTGAAGAGATGCTGAAAAAACATCCAGTGTGTCGAAGTCTTATGTCATATTGAATTCAGGGAGTCACCTTGGGGCGGACGGGAAGCATGGCAGGATGAGCGGGAAAGGAGCAGCGCAGCGCGATCCCGCGCAACCTGACAGGCTGGGAGGGCGGGGACAATAAACAGAACGCGCACGACCCGCAAACGGCAGCGGTGGCGTGACGGTGAAGGCGCTTCTAGTTCATGCCTGCGCCGTGACGTTGCCGCGATACATCAAATGCACTTCTGCCGTAAACAAGCCCGCGCAGCGACCACGCAGCAAAAAGCGAAGGGGCGGCGCAACACCAGCCCCGTTTTGCTGCCCCTCACCGCAGGTGATGGACGTTGACTTTGACTTGTGTGGCGGTATTTGCCTGAAGGGCGCGAGACATAACAGATTGTTGTGCGGGCGCAAGCCGAACAATGGGGTTTAATCCATTGCGCACAACTCGCTTTACACTTTATGACGCTGCCGCTAGAGATAGCCCGGCGGTTTTTTATTGGTTTTTTTGGGGGGGTATTGAAAAAATGTGGTTACAAAATGGTTACAAGTCAAAAAAACCGACCAAAAAGAAAATGGCCTGCATCGCTGCAAGCCTTATTTTATTTGGTGGCCCGGGGCGGAATCGAACC
>PFJY01000093.1 GCA_002784065.1 Hydrogenophilales bacterium CG_4_10_14_3_um_filter_58_23
CGACATGTCCTACTCCCGCCGCAGCCAGGCCATCCACCAGCGCCATCGCCCAGAGCAGGTTAGCAACGGCGACGTCGCTCATGCCTGCGCTTCCAGCACACGCAGCATGGCATTGAGTTTGGCCTCGGTTTCTTCCAGCTCGGTGCGGGGATCGGAACCGGCGACGATGCCCGCACCGGCATACAGATCGGCCTCGTCGCCGTCCAGCCAGGCGCAGCGCAGCGCCACGGCGAACTCGCCGTCGCCGTCGTGGCCGATCCAGCCGGTGGCGCCGCTGTACCAGCCGCGCCGCGTTTCGCCGTGGTGCGCCAGCCAGTCCAGCGCGCGCCGGGCGGGAGCGCCGCCTATCGCCGGGGTCGGATGAAGTCGCTCGACCAGATTCAGCAAGCTCACGCCCGAGTCGGCGGTACCCCGGATCACGCTGCGCAGGTGACGCAGTTCCTGCAGCTCGAACACCTTCGGACGGGCCGGAATTTGCAGGAAACCGCATACCGGCTCAAGGGCGCGGACAATCGCGTTCACCACCAGACGGTGCTCGTGCAGGCTTTTTTCGTCGTCCAGCCGCCCGGATTGCCAGTCGGTGCCCGCCAGTGCATCGCTGGCCACTTGCCCGGCGGCAAGCGACACCAGCGACTCCGGCGTGGCGCCGAGCAACACGCCGCCTTTGGGGAAGAAATGGGTGAAATGAATGCAGCCGGGATAGCGCGTCGCCAGCGCCGCCATCAGCGTAGCGGGGACAAACGGCTGCGTTGAACGGACGCGGACGCTGCGCGCCAGCACCACCTTTTCGAGTTCGCCGGCACGGATATCCGCCACTGCGCACGCCACCCGTGCAAGCCAGACAGTGTCATCGGGCTGGCTGGAAAGCCGCTGCAGAAAAGTAGGCGCCAAGGGGTGCGCGTCTCGATCCAATGCCGCCACCACCTCACCGGCCAGCGCCAGCCAGTCGGCCAGCACCTTATTCGGCGAGCAGCCACTGTCGCAGGTAAAGGTCATGGCGCAAGTCTCCCCGCGCCGCTGCGCCAGCAGGGTCGGGATCGTCAGGCGCGAATTGGGCAGCGCTTCGCTCGCCCCTTCCTGGCCGAAGGCAAAGCCCGCCAGAGCGACCGGCTGGAATCCCTGAGAGCCCAGCCCATCCGCATCCACCTCCCGCCACAGGCGGCGGTATTCAGCAAAGGCGGCATCCAGGGCGCGGAAGCGGCCTTCGCCTTGCGCCTCGACGCTGGCCGCCACGCCCAAGCCGAGCAGAAAAAGGCCGTCAGCAGGCCGAGCCCAGTAGCTGCAATTATGCAAGCCATCGGGCAATCGGTCGAAGGCCAGTTCCGGTGTCTCCAGCGTCAGACTCAGCAATCCATTGCCTCCGCCATATCGGCGCAGCAAGCTGCCGAGGCGCGTTTCCAGAGCCTGCAGCAAGGAAGGAGTGCGATGTGCCGGTTGTGCCATGATGTTTTGATTTTATCCCAGTCAGGTAGGGTGGGCACAGCTTTATCGTGCCCACGCGGACAAGCAATCAACCTATGCAGAATCTTGCCTGACCCAATCGCGCAGCGCCTGCCGGTCCAGCTTGCCAAGCGCATTGCGGGGCAGCGAGGGGAAGTGGATAAAGCGCCGAGGGCGCATGGCACCAGCCAACTCGTTTCGGCACCATTTTTCCAGTGTGGCGTCGTCGGCTTCGGCAACCACGGCTGCCACCAGAAGGTCGCCCCAGACCTCATCCGTCACCGAGGTCAGCGCGGCATCCGCGACGCCTTGACAGCGCTTCAGCACTTCCTCCACTTGCTGGGGATGAACATTGGTCCCGCCGCTCACCAGCATGTCGTCATGGCGGCCCAGCACGGTCAGGTTGCCCTGCGCGTCAATACGGCCCAGATCGCCGCTGGCAAACCAACCCTGAGCTAGCCCCAGCCCCATTTGCCGCTGCGGGCTGGCGTAGCCCGCCATGACCGCAGCCCCACGAATGCGGATGCGACCGATACCGGAAGTAGGCAGCCCATCTTCGCCCACCACTTCCACTTCGAACCCCGGCAAGGGCGAACCGACTTGGCCGGGCGCCCAGCCTTGCGACAACTCGCAGATAGTCGCCACCTGGGAGCCGGTCTCGGACATGCCGTAGCTGGCGCATATCGGCCAGCCAGCAGTGTGGGCGCGTTCCGCCAGTTCTGCGGACAGCGGCCCACCGCCGACCAGCGCAACCTTGAGCGCAGGAGGCGGAGAGTCGCGGCCTATCTCCAGCAGCCGGGACAGCATTGCCGGCACCAGCGAAATATGGGTGATGCGGTATCTTTCGAGATCATGCCAGACCCGCTGCGGGTCGAAGCCTTCATGCAGCACCGCCGCCGCCCCAGCCTCGGCGCAACGGTAGAGGATCGCCATGCCGCCGATGTGGTAGAGCGGCAGACAGACCAGCCAGGCATCCCCCGCTTGCAGCGGCAGGCGGCTGCGTGAGGCCAGCACCCCGGCCCGCAAATTCGCGCTGCCCAGCATCACGGCTTTCGGTTCGCCCTGGGTACCGCTGGTCGCAATAAACAATTCGATGCCCTCCGCCACCGGCCCGCCAACCGCTTGCAGCAACACCTCGCGCCGCTGCGGGGAAAGTGCAGGATTAAGCGGGAAAAAGGCTCGACCCAGCCGGGAAGCGGCATGGGCGGACAGCGCCACCTCGGCCATCGCCTCGGCGGGCAATGCCAGCACGGTTCCCTGCGTGGACTCAAGCTGTTGCGCCAGGGTATGCGAACGATCGAGCAGTTGACGGTAACTCAGGGTTTCGTCAGGCAGAATCAGCGCCACCACGTCGGGGCGGGTGGCTGCCACTCGATCGGCCCAGGAAGCGAGGAGGTTCAAGGTGATCCGTTGTCGTAATTCCGACGTTATCTGACAGGCGCTGTTACATTTTTATGTGAAACGTTTTCCCTATCGCCTCAATAAATTCCGGGCTATCCCATTCATGGGCACCATGAACTTTATCGACCACGCGGCCGTTGGCATCCACCAGGACGGTCAATGGAATCATATTGGCTCCCAACATGTTTTCCAGGAATACCTTGCTATCAAGGTAGTTTACAAACGAAATTTTTGACTGCTTGATAAACGTCGCAGCCGCGTTGCCATCGTCGTCGGTCGAGATGCCGATAACATTGAATTGCCTTCCCCCGTAGCGGCGGTAAAGCCGCTCCAGCGATCCCATTTCTGCCCGGCAGGGCGCGCACCAACTGGCCCAAACGTTGATGATCAGTGGCTTTCCACGGTAGTCTGCGAATTTTTTTGTATTGCCGGAAAATCCATGTAACGTCGCCTCGCGAAGATAACCGCCGACATTAACCTCGCCGGGCGTACCCGCAAATGCCGTCGTGGATATGGCCGATGCCCAGAAAAAAATCAGAAAAATGGTTTTCATATATCGTCACCTAATCGTGTGAAACGTCGGATTCATGGATACCGCGACCGAGGCCAAAACCGGGCAATCGGTCTTCGTAAAAGGTGACGTTATCGTAATGCTCGCCAACGGCGGCGCGGTGAAACCGGTAATTCATCGCAGCAGCGCACGGGCAGCGGAACTCGCTTCTTCGGCGGAAACGGTATCGACCAGTCCGCCATCAATTTCCCCAGCGCGGCGCAGTGCTTCGACACACCATGCCTCGGCAATCTCGTCTTCGTTTTGCTCTTCAAGGCTGAGCAGCAATTTGTGCGCGAGTTCAGCACGCTGTTGCGGCGGCAAATGCAGTGCAATGTCTTCCACGGTGTCGATAGTCATGGCATTCCTCCTTGCTCAGTTCAGCAGTGATGTGACATTTTGCGCGATGTGGGTTTGCAATTCCAGTGTTTCACCCGTTTACTCATCTTTCGTCGCGCGATGCAAACAGGCAATGCCGAAGCTCAGGTTGCGGTAGCGCACGTCGGCAAACCCGGCCTGCTCCAGGGTGAGCTTGAACGCCTCCTGGTCGGGGAAGCGGCGGATGGACTCGACCAGATAAGTATAGGCTTCCGGTTCGCGCGCAATCCATGCGCCGAGACGTGGAATCACGGTGAACGAAAACAGGTCGTAGAAGGGTCTGATCGGTGCCCAGGGACGGGAAAATTCCAGGCACAGGAAACGGCCACCCGGCTTGAGTACGCGCAACGCCTCTCCCAGCGCGCGTTCCAGACTGGTGACGTTACGGATACCGAAAGCAATGGTGAGGGTGTCCACCGAAGAGGAGGCCAGCGGAATGCCCTCACCGCTGCCGGCGAGCCATGAAACGTGGGATCGGCCACGTTCGCGGCCAACGCCCATCATCTCCAGGCTCGGATCGCACACCATCACCTGGCGGTTGCCATCTGCCATCAGTTTAGCCACATCCCCGGTTCCTCCCGCCAGATCGACGATGACCTGTCCCGGCAAAGGATGGGCGGCGCGCGCCAGGGAACGCTTCCACAGGCGGTGGATGCCGAAACTCATGGCGTCGTTCATCAGGTCGTAGCGCCGGGCGACGCTGGCAAACACCCTGCGGATACGGCGCTGGCGTTCGTCCTGGGCTACGTCCTGGTAACCGAAGGTATGGGAAAGGTCGGGCATGATCGTTTGGCCTAAAAATGAATTCCCCTGTAGGAGCGGCCTTGGCCGCGATTAGCCGCTAATCGCGGCCAAGGCCGCTCCTACAGGGGTGTCACACCATCACGAAACGCACGGGGCACCGGATTCAAGGCAAATCGCCACGGCGGAACAGAAGGAAACCACCGGTAGCCGCCAGCGTGCCCAGAACCACCGGATAGATCAAAGCGTAAACCTTGAACAGCGGGCCGCCAAAATAATCGAAAATAACGAAAGCCGCCGGGCCGATCACCACCAGTTGCGGGTCGAACAGCATCAGCGCGGCGGTGCGGAACACCTGCAGCGGGTTGACCAGAGCGACGGCGACCACCGCCTCGGGCGAGACGTGGCCCTGGATCATGATGCCGAGCAGGATCAGATCGAGAAACAGCAGCATGGTCAGCCAGACCAGGAAGGCCGCGCCTTGGGCGACGTCGATCGAGCGCGCCAGAGTGGAGATCAACATGCCAAAGCCGAGAAAACACCAGGACATGGCAGCGAGCAAGCCAGTGTAATACAGGAACATCTCCCATGGCACCTCGACTTCCTTGATCATGGCCCAGCCAGCTGCGGCCGCCATGGCCGCGAACACCGGCAGGAACACCACCAGGTAGCGACCGATGATCTTGCCCCAGAACCAGGCGGAGAGCGAAACCGGCAGGGATAGAAGGTACTCGAACACGCCCGCTTCGCGGTCGCCCGCCACCGAGCGCACCGTAGTGATGAGCACGAAGATCGGCAGGATCGCCATGGTGAGCTGGATATAGGTGACCAAGAGGCGCGACAGGCCGATGAAGCCGAGCACGCGCGATTCGGTCAGGCCGAAGGCGAACAGCAAGGCGACGATGCCGCCGAACACCAGGGTGTAGATCATGAACCAGCGCGCGCGCAGGGATTCCACGATGTCGAGCTTGGCGGTGAGCCAGAGATGTTTCATTTTTTGTTTTGTCCGTTAATGGTCAATCCGTGGCCAGAATCCGTTTTCTGGCCTCCTCGAAGTCGATGCTGCCGGGCGGCGCCTCTGTCGTGGCGCCGAAGCCGTAGCCCATCGGCGTGCGTTTTCCGGTCGCGTAGCGGGCGTTGCGGGCATCCAGCCATTTTCCGCTACGGTAATCGGCCACCCAGAATTCAATGGCCGTGTCATTGCCCCATGGCTGATTCTTGAGCCAGTGCACGGCGCAGCCGATGTCGTCGAACTTGTACACCTTCTTCTTCGGCCCGCCGCGCACCTGGACGGCGAAATTCCGCTCGCTGATCGCCATGCTGCAACGCACGCAGGTGTCACGATCCCACTTGATCCTGACCGGGCCGGTCTCCGGATCGCGCGAGCAGGCGACCAGGATCAGCAGCGCCGCAGTCAGAATGAGGGCTCTGGCCGAAAGAAGCATCAGTGTTCCCTGCCCGGCCCGGTTTCGTCCATGGAGATGCGGGTCAGCAGGCCGACATAGCGCGACAACATGCCGAGGAAGCGCAGCCGGTCCGGCCCGGCGATCAGGCCCTCCCACTCGATGCCGTTGCCCGCGTCACGGAAGCCCCAGCCCGACAGCGCCTTGGCAATGGCCTCTTCGGGGCGGCGCAGTGTCAGACGGCAGACCAGCTTGCCGGAAAGCGAGGCGTCATCCGCAACCCGGTCGTCCAGCACCACCTTGCCACGATCCAGTTCCAGCACGCGGTTGACCAGGGGCGCGACTTCATCGAGGCGGTGGCTGGAAATCAGCATGGTGGTATTTTGCAGCCTCTCCGCCAGCAATTCGAAAAAAATGTGGCGCGCATCGGGATCGAGGTTGGCGGCGGGCTCGTCCATCACCAGGATATTGGTGTCGCGCCCCATGGCGATGGAAATGAGCAGCTTCTGCTTCATGCCGCCGGACAGCTTGACGAATGGCAGGCGCGCGATCTTGCTCAGGTCGAGACCGAGACGCAAGGCGACGTCTTCCATGCGTTTCCGCTCACTATTGCACAGCGATGCGGAAAAACCGACCAATTGGCCGACCGGCATTTTTAGTGGCGGCGGAAGCTGAGGCACAAAGCCAATCTTTTGCAACACCTTGGTGCGTTCTCGGCGTGGTGCCAGCCCGTTTACCGTGACCGCGCCATCGTAGGTGTATTCGCCGAGCAGGCAGCGGATCAGGGTGGTTTTCCCTGCGCCGTTCGATCCGACCAAGGCGATGCGCTCGCCGAGCCCGATGTTCAGCTCGATATCGTCGAGAACCCGGTTGCGCTTGAAGGTCTTGGATACGTGATTGAAATGGATCATCCTAGAAACCCCAGTTGGACAGGACGAAGTGTGCGGTTTTGCGGGTGCAGGGCAAGGCGTAACGACGCGGAATGGTTGTTCCATTCCAAGGAGTTACAACGCCGCCATGTGCCCGCAAAACCGTGCAATTCATCCTGTAGCGGACTCACCAAACGAGTAAATCCATGAGTCATAAAGAAATTTATTAAAATCATTGCATTAGGTATATAGATAAGCGGTCAACTGAGGTTTCCAGGATCATTACATTATCTTTCTCAGGCCCTTGATTTCGAACTGCAATGCGCCGCTCGGGCAGACATCCACGCACATGCCGCAGCGCGTGCAGTCGGCGCCGATGTCGAGCTGGGCTTCCGGCGCACGGCCCTTGATGATGCAATCGAGCACGTGCGGCACCTCGCAGACCTTGCGGCATTCGCCTTCATGATGGCAGTTGGCCAGCCTGTAAGTCACATGCAGGGGCGAAAACACGCCGACGAAACCGTAAGTTAGGCCGATCGGGCAGATATAACGGCACCAGGCGCGGCGCGAATAGAATACCTCGAACAGCAGCAACAGCACCACCCATCCCAGCGCCAGCCCCGGCCCATAGATCAGCGCACGGCTGACGATGCCGACCGGAGAGAGGGTTTCGAACACGGTATAGCCGGTAACAAACGCCATCAGGGCGAATAGCGCCCAGAACACCGTGCGCACACCGCGGTGGAAAGTATGGTCGGTAACCTTCTTTTTCTCCACCAGGTACACATGCAACCGCTCCGCGTTTTCCGCCAGGAAATGGTAGGGGCAGGCCCAGGAGCAGAAAGTGCGTCCGCCCAGCAACAGCCACAGGACGAAAACCGTGCCAGTGCCGATGAACAGGTTGACGATGATGTGCTTGTGCGCCAGCATCACCTGCAACGCGGAGTTCAGGTCGATCAGGTGAAAGCCCAACATGCGCGAGGCGGTCAGCGCGCCTTCCAGTATCTGGATGTCGAACCAGTAGGACACCGTAAACAGCAGGTTGATCGAGAGCAGCACGATCCAGCGCCGCTTGAGCCAGTATTTTTTCTTCTGGTGCTCGCGGGCCTCCAGCTTGAGCGCGCCGAAATCCTGCTTCTCGCTTTTCTTGTAAAAATGAATGGTCTTGGCTTCTTCGGTATACTCGGCAGGTTGCGCCTTGCGCGGCTCGCCACCCAGCATCACCCGCACCGATTCCCAATATTTATTTGCCATCACGCCACCCAACCTTTCCGCGCATCCACCACAATCGCAGCGGGTTCGACCGGACAAATCATTTCACACACGCCGCACCCCAGGCAAGGCTCATGCACCGTCGGCGTCATACGCCTGACGCCGTCCTTGCCCACCACTTCCTGCAGCGAAATCGCGCCCCTGATCGGGCAGGTGCGCACGCACAAGTCGCATAATGGCAAGTCAAAGGGATGATCCCGAAGAGGGATCGGCTTCCAGCGGTCCACCTCGATAAAGCGCATCTTGCCCTTGAAATCGGCGCCGCGAGCTTGTCCCTTGAAGCCCTTGCCCTGAACGGCCAGGCAGGCGTCCGGGCGTGCCAGGCGCGCCAATCCGGTACGCTCCATCAGGTTCAGCGTCGGTTCCGGGTCTTTTTCCTTGGCAATCAGGATGGGGGGATTCGCCACCCTCATCTCGCCGCGCAACGGCATGAAGGCCGGTTTCTTGTAAACCAGCGCGCCGGTGGGGCAAGCCAGAATGCACTGCACCGCGTCACAGGAGAAGTCGCACGCCTGCTCGCGCGAGACGATGTGGGGCACGCCCACACCGAAGCCATGGTCGATGTCGTCGAGCTTGATCGCCTGGACCGGGCAAACCTGCACGCACTGACCGCACTTGATGCAGGAAGAAAGAAAATCCGGCTCTTCAAGCGCCCCTGGTGGCCGCATACGCACGCGCCACGCGCTGGCCACCGGGATGTAGCCCAGTGTGGAAATCCCCAACACCGCCGCGCCCAGAATGATCGAGCGCAGGAATCGACGGCGTTCCTCAAGCTTGCGCTTGTTGATGATGCCACTCGGTGCGGGAGCCTTTGGTTTGCTTTCATCTGCCATGTCTTGCCCTCCCTGGTTTGTTGAACAAGGGCGCCTCGTCCCGCAGTATCAATACCGGGCTGGAAAATGGCGCCAGCCGTTCGAGAAAGTCGAGCGCCTCCATCAGCGGGGCGTTCTTGAAAAAACGCGCGTCGGGGATTTCCATCCAGATCTGGTCGGCGTAAACATACAGTTCGTAGGGCTTGTCGCCGATACCATCATTGTTGCGGTCGAAGCCCTGGTAATCGTCCCAGTAGTTGCCGCGCCAGATGTTGTGCTGCGCCGATCCCGCGCCCGCCACGGCGACATTGGAGATGTTGCCCTCGAAGCTGTTGCCGGTCAGTTCCCAACCCGGCCGGTCGCTGTTCATGTTGAAGGCGATGCCGTTGTAGGCGAGGCGGTTGTTGCGCACCACGATTTTGGTGTCAGGATCGAACGGCGACAGATCGGCGGACATGCCGAGCGAGCAGTAGATGATCTCGTTGCCCTCGATCAGCGTGGCGCTCGCCTCCTTGAAGCCGATCCCCATGCCGGTGGGTCCGTTGGCGTGGGAAATGATGTTGTTGCGCACCACCGTGTCCTCGTTGTACATAAGGAAGATGCCCACCGCGTTGTCGTAGAAGCGGTTGTTTTCCACCACGTTGTGGTGGGCGAACATGAAATGCAGGGAATAGCGGCTCCTCGAACCATAGTTGCCGGAGAACACGTTGCCGTTCGAGTACCAGGCCACGTTGTCGCGGGAATCCACCACGGTATTGCCGTGGATGCGGTTGTTCATGCTGTACCACAGGCGGATGCCGTCGCCGCGGACGCCGAGCTCGACCGGCTTGGAACTGACGCGGTTATAGCTCACCAGGTTGTTGTTCGCCTGCTTGAGGTCGATGCCAAACAGGCAGTTATCGATGACGTTATGGTCGATCACGTTGCGGTTGCCGCGCACGTTGAGGCCGGCATCGTCGGTATCGTGCGACGGCCCGGAATGGGTGATGCGCAGTCCGCGCAGGGTTGCCCCCTCGGTTTCCAGCGTGAACACGGTGCCCGTGCCGCCGCCGTCGATGACGACCTTGCCGCCGCCGTCGATGATGAGCGGCTTGTTCACCAGCACCGGCCCGGAATAGACGCCGGGCGGCGGTCGTAGCGTGGAGCCCGGCGCCGCCCGATTGACCAGCGTCTGGAACCAGGGAATGCCCTTGACGTTCGGCGCCACGGGAGGCGGGGTTTTTTCCCCGGACTTGCCCCAGCTCCGTGGCGGCTGCGACACCCAGCCTTTCTGCTGGGCCTGTGCCGCCATGCCATCGTCCTTGTCCGCGCCGCCCAGAACTTGCGCGCGCACGCCCACCGCGAGGAGGGAGAAAAACGTCAGCAGAAGCAGAATGCGTGGAATCATGGGTTTTACGTAATGCCGGGGGCGGATGGGACGCAAACCGGAAACGGCTCGCGTCCTCTCGTTCAGTATGGGTAGAGCGTAGCGATACCCATCAATAGCGACGGGTATTGGCGCAAGCGCCTCAACCCATCCTACGAACCTATCCTTTCAAGAAGCCTGATTTTCCTTCATCTGTTTGCGGCGAATCAGGAGTGCCGGGAGCAGCGCGGCAGACACGGCCAGCAAAACGGCATAACCATAGTAAGGGTAGGAGTAGGTGCTGAACTGCGCCACCTTGCCCTCGCCGAACACGGTCGGCATGAAAGGCTTGACGGTGAAAGCCCCCCAGGGATGCATGTTATGACCGAAAAACCACAACCACCCCGCGTAATCCAGCACAAAGAAAACCGGAAGCAAGGCAGGAACCAGAGCCAGTAACAGAGAAAACCGACGGATTTTCCAGACGCCCAGCATGACAATCACCATGGACACAATCAGTCCTCCGATCGCGGCATGGGTAGCGAATTTCAGATTGGCTACCCAGCGGCTCAGTACCTCGGGTTGATTGAAAAAAGTGGCCGCAGCATCATGATAAACCACGGCAAACTTATCCAGATTGCCCATGACGATCTGATCGCCCACCATCCAGGCGCTCACCGCCACAAAACCCGCGCCGAGTATCATCAGTTGCTGTTTGCGCTGGGTCGCCATGAACCCCAGCAGCATCACGGCGAGGAACCCAAAGATGAATTTCGACAAGCGGAGTTCCACCGGCGAGCCGGTCACGATCGGGTACATGCCCACGTAGTGGTTGATGGTGTTCATTTCATCCACGCAGTTCAGGCCGACTTCAACGTTACCTTGTGCGGCGCCTCCGGTGCGTTCTGTAATATCATCCCCCAGATCGGCCTGAAGCACTTCGCTCGCATGAGAGCCTTTTTTCTGGGGGGGGGCCTTGCATCCGTTAAACACCCCATTAAAGTGGAAATGGATGCGAATGCCATCCGGGAAGGCTTCCTTGGGATAGTTCGGCGCGGTCAGGGATACCCACCAGATCGGCATAAAATAGGACGCCACCAACAAAACCACAGCGGCCAGCGTTAGCCCTCTGACGAGTAAATTCTGATTTTTTTCGACATTCATCGTGTTAACTCACCCTGCTGAATTTGAACGCATGCCCAATAAGGCGTAGGGCCATCCGCAAAGACACCTTGTTTAAAATGTCTTGGCAACACCTGGTAACAACAGTAGTTATTGATATTCTGAAAAACTTATATTATGACGCCATATAAAGCAGGGATCCCTGCTTTATATGGTTTTTCTTGAACCGCCAGTATCTGCCAAGCCTTTACTTCTTCTTTTTGCCAGCGCCTTTCTTCTCCGCGCACAGGGTGCCGGGCATGGTCAGGGTGGACATATAGGTCACCACCGAGTCCAGATCGTGATCGCTGTACTTCTTGACGATTTTCACCATGTCCGGGTTGGCATTGCGGCGCTTGCCGTCACGAATATCGGTGACTTGGCGCAGCATGTATTTGTAGTGCTGGCCGGCGAGCACGGGGTAAAACTTCGCCTTGTCGCCTGCGCCGGTCACACCGTGGCAGGTGGTGCACTCCTTCTTGTACAGTTCTTCGCCGTGCTTCAGAATAGCGGGATTTTTCGAACCCATGCCGTGTTCGCGCGGAATGCACAGGGTCTGGATGTAGGTCGCCACGTCGGCCAGTTCCTGCGCATTGCTCAGGGTCACGGCAAACGGGTACATAGTCGGGTTGTCGCGCAGACCGCCACGAATGTCGGCGATCTGCTTGATGATCACCGTCGCGTGCTGGCCGGCCAACTGCGGGAAAGTGCCGTCGGGACGGCCGGAACCGCTGGGCAGATGGCAGGCGCCGCACACCTCATAGGCGTCCTTGCCGCGAACGGAGTCGCCCCTGAGCTTCAGGGCTTCGATCTTCTCGCCCGCCTGTTCATTCCACACGTAACCCTTGGACGCGATACCTTCCTTATGCAGCTCGGCAGTTGCCGCAGAAACAACGGTGGGAGCCAAAGCCAGGGCCAGTGCTGCTACTAATACTTTTTTCATCGCCTTCCTCTCTAAATATTTCTCAAAATTCAAGCCTGTTGGAACATCCGTTCCAGCAATCAAGTTCAATCGGCAATATATGGGATGCCGTTACCAAGTGCATTGATTTAGATCAATACCACCCTGTTTTTCGCTTGCGCAATCTCAAGGCTTCAACTTGGAGACATACTCGGCGAGCACCTTGATATCCGCCTCGCTCACGATAACCATGACGCCTTTCATGGCGGCGGCGTTGCCGTTGGCGCGCGCCCCGCTCTTGATGTCATGCATTTGCTTTTCAATATAAGCCTTGTTCTGGCCGGCAATTTTCGGGTAATCCGGCAACAGCGGGGTTTTCCCATCCTTGCCGTGGCAGGCGGTGCAGGTTTTTTCCGCAAACAGCTTGGCGCCATCGACCGCAAAGGCGGAGCTGCAGATCAAGGCAGCGGACACGGCGGCGGCGATAACTGGTAAAAGTTTCATATTTTAGGCTCCTGAACGAAATAACAACGCCGTCTTACGGCGCAATGATTTTAACTACTATATTGACACAGATCAACCAACATTAAAGGTGAAAATGCCCTTTTTTCCCTATTCGTAATTTTCAGTTAAAAAAGGCGGGGAGCATTTCCATGCCCCCCGCCTCAGTGGTTACAACCTGGTCAGCAGGCTTACTTACCTACTTTCTTGGCGCCATGCTCTTCCAGGTATGTCTTGGCGCGCAGACCGATGTCGGCGGCTTTGACCTGGTACTGGAAGACTTGCTCAGCCCACAGGGTGGCTTGCTGCCAATCGCCCTTCTTGGCCGCTTCTTCGTGCTTGGCCTTGGATTCCTTCATGCGGCCCAACTGGTCGGTCGCGTCTTCCACCAATGACACTACATCCGGGAAGTCCTTGTAGTTGTGGCTGGTGATGAAGCCCACCACGCTGTCGATCACCGCCTGGGTACCAGCAATCTTCTTCAGTTGCTTGTCGTAGTCAGCCTTGGTGTAATCGGCCTTGGCTGCGGCCACCTTAACTTCCTTGTAGCCCTTAGGCTTGACCAGCAGGTAACCTTCCATCTCCAGGTGCAGCGCGGAGCAGAACTCGGTGCAGTAGTAAGGGAACACGCCTTCCTTATCCGCCTTGAACTTCACCGTCACCGTTTTGCCAGGTTCGACCGAGGCATGCACGTTGTACGTGCTCACCGTGAAGCCGTGGGTCTCATCCTCGGCACGTTCGAGGTTGGTCAGGTGGATCGTCACTTCATCACCCTTCGTCACCTCGATGGTTTCCGGCGTGATGTGCGAACGGATCAGCGTACCGAACACTTCCACCTTGCCAGGTTTCTTCACGGTTTTCTCTTCACCGGCATGAGTGGCGCCAGCACTGGGTTTGTCGGTACGGCTGTTGGTGCCGACCTTGTAGCGGATGCCAGGCTTGAGGGTCTTGGCATTGATCGCCACCACATAGTGCGGCTCACCCAGCGGAATCGGCATGTCGTACAACAGTTGCATCTTGTCGCCGGAAATGTCGATCAACTGGTGGTTTTGCGGATGCAGCGGGCCGACCGGGTTGAAACGATCAATCGCCAGCTTGTTCAATGCGACCAGATAGCGGCCTTTCGGATGCGCCGAATCGCCTTCCATGGTCATCAAGTGGCCGATGTTGTAGTGAATGTTGATCTTGTCCAGCACCTTGCCTTCGCAGTAGTTCCATTTGGCAACCTGGGAATCCACATACATCGAAGTGTAGGCGATACAGGGTTTCGAATCATACTGGGTATGCAGCGGGCCCAAACCGAGTTGGACCTGCGTGTGCAGCGTGTCCTTCATGGAAATCACGGGGATGCCGTAGGGATCCTTGCCTTCGAACTTGCCAGCCTTGATCGCCGCCATGATCTTGTCGAAGCTGTATACCGAAACGTGGGTATCCAGCTTGCCGGCCACCGTGATGAGTTTGCCGTCCGGGGTCACATCCACGCCATGCGGGCTCTTCGGTTCCGGAATAAGGAACAGGATGCCTTCCTTGACGGCGGTGTTCATGGAGATCACATCCATGCCGTTGACCTTCGTGGCTTTGCCATGAGCAACCAGCTCCGCGGCTTTCTTCCAGTTGATCACGTGCATGTAGTCGGTGTCTTTCGCGGAGCAACCAGCCTCATAGGGAGGACGGTTTTTCTCGATACCCCCGACATAACGCTCGGAGCAGAAGGAGTTGGTGAACGACCAGCCGTCAGACGGGCCCTTACCGGCATCGGACAAATCCTGGCTGTAAGGTGGCAGCTCGATCGTGAAGGATTTCTTCACATCGATCTTGCCGGCCTTGCGGTCGAACTTCCAGTAAGTCACGCCACCGCGATATTCCTCATTGAAGCGTTCGAGCGGAACGAACTTCTTCGCAAACGGAGCCGGATACTGCACGGCCTCGATCACATATTCGGTATTCGGCGTCACGAAGGCGCCGCCGTGTTCCGACTTGAAAATCGGGTTGGCAACGATTTGTTTGGTCTCGAAATCGCGCAGGTCGATCACCGCGATGCGAGGATTGGCCTTGTCGTTGATGAACAGGAACTGACCATCATAGTCGCCATTGGTTTCGGAAAGCGCCGGGTGGTGCGTATCGCCCCAGGTGATATCCTTGCCATCGATGCGGCCGCCTTTCAGCACTTCCTTGGATTCCTCGTCAAAGCCGTAGCCCTGCCAGGGTTCGGGCGTGAACACGCCGATATATTTCAGGATACGCATGGACGGAATGCCATACACGATCACTTGACCAGACTGACCGCCGGAGCTGAACGCGACGAAGTCATCGCGCTTGCCGGTCGGCACATAGGTTTTGGACGCGGCCAATAAATCCTGCTGCGACAGACCACGACGCTTCATCACGTCCTGCAGCGATTCCGCCGACCAGGCACTGGCCGCCGCTGCAAGACCTATCCCCGCCACGGTAACCAGCGCGGCTGTTCGCTTACTGAAAAGTTTCATAACGCCCCCTTATTCATCAACCCTAATTAAAAAAACACACCACTAATGATAATGAAACCCACCAAGCATACGAGTGTGCGATTTGGCACACTCGGATTTTAAATGTATAGCACATAAAAACTCCTTGATCTAAATCAAGCCAAAACATTTAACCCCATGTATTACCGCAGTTCCAGGAAAAAAGCAGCGGGGGTGTTCTCTATTTGCCGCGCAAAAAAATAGATTGCGTGTGCGCGATATAACCCACAGTGCGGATGGAGCTTCCCTACAACTTCAACCCGATCATCCCGTTAGCGACCTGTTGCAAAGCCGTCATGTTTTTAAGCACGACGATGTCCCTGGCGCAATCTATCATTCCCTCATTGCGGAGCCTTGTAATGATGCGCGAGAGGGTTTCCGGTCTCACGCCGAGGCGTGAGGCGATGACTTGCTTGGGGAGATTGAGCCGGATGGGGTCGGCGATGTCGCCAATGACGCCCTTTTTTCCGATCAGGTATTGGGTGACACGCTGGAAAGCGCTCTGAAGCGTGATGCTGCCGATTTCTTCGATCAATTTTTGAGAACGGAGGCTCATCAGGGTCATCATGCGCAAGCACAGTTTCGTGTTTTTACTCAGCAGCGTAGTGAGATAACTGCAATCGATGGAAATAATCTGGGTCGGCTCAAGCGCAGTGGCATACGCCGAATGCTCACCGACGAACATGGCGTCTTCCCCCAGCACTTGGTTGGCCGCGATTAGCTCCAGGATTTTTTCTGTGCCGTCCGCCGAAATTCGGAACAGTTTTATCATGCCGCTGTGGACAATATGGAAATTCCGGCTGACGTCGCATTGCGCAAACAGCACATCCTCCGCAGATAATTCGAGCAGTTTGGCATGGCTCATCATTTGTCTGAGCGCTGTGTCGTCGAGAGGCTCGAACAGATAGAGATGTCGCATTTCTTCGAAAAACTGATCCGGTAATGCCATGCTATGAGTTCTCCCGATAGGTTAAAGATCGAAGTCGGCTGGCGGTTCCGGCTTGTCGCCTCACTGGGCAAAAATCATGTTGCGCTTTGCGCGCACGAATAAATATCAGCGAACGCTGAATTTATCAGTAGGGAAAATCTCATTAAGGCAGAAAGATGTAGGACGATTCCTACGCGGAAAGGGGATTGGGAGGTGCATCAATGGGGCGATTTTGAACAGCGTGCTGCGTTGTCTTAGCCTCCATCTTCCTCGGTGATGAGGCCCTGCTTGATGGTGTAATGGATGAGTTCGGCAACATTGGCAAAATTCATTTTCCGCATCAGCCGGGTCTTATGGGTACTGACGGTTTTTACGCTCAGGTTGAGTTCATGGGCGATGTCCGTGATTCCCTTGCCGTGCGCAATGGACAGGAATATCTGGTATTCCCTGTCGGACAGCAGCGTGTGGGCCGGCGCATCGGGGGTGCCGGTCAACATTTCGACCGCCAGGTTTTCCGCAACCGTGGGGCTGACGAACAGGCCACCCTTCGCCACTTTGCGGATGGCATGAACCAATTGCAATTCGGCATTGTCCTTGCACAGGTAGCCCGATGCACCGGCCTTGAGGACGCGTACCGCGTAAGAGTCTTCTTTGTACATGCTGAGGATCAGGATCGGCAGCTTCGGCTTTTCGCTCTTGATCTGTTTGATCAGTTCAATGCCGCTTTTGCCAGGCATGGACATGTCCAGCACCACGATATCCCAATTTTCGGCGTGCAGTTTGGCGAGAGCATCGAGACCGTTGTCCGCTTCGCCGGCCACCACCAGGTCGGGGTATTCGGAAAGAATGTGTTTTATTCCTTCCCGCAGAAGGGCGTGATCATCGACGATCAGTATTCTGGTGGCCATTACGTTGTTACCTCTTTAGGGAGCCAGGCTTCAATACGGGTGCCCTTGCCGGGCGTGCTTTCGATCTCGAAACGCCCCCCGAGCATATGGACTCTTTCCCGCATACCGAGCAACCCGAAGGTTTTCTTGTCGACCGGCGCGGCAAGTCCGCACCCATCGTCTTGCACGGTCAACTGAAGGGTATCGTTCAAGTCATTAAGTTGCACCGTGACGCTGCTGGCGGAGGCATGGCGCGCCACATTGGTCAATGCTTCCTGTACGAGGCGGAATATTGCCGTCGCCAACTTGTCGCTGACTTCGAATTCCTCGCGGTTCATCGAGAGCTGGCAAGGAATACCCGCGTGCTCGGTAAATTTCGCCACATGATGCTCGATGGCCGCCGCCAGCCCCAGATTGTCCAGCATTCCCGGTCGCAAATCCTCGGCGATGCGGCGCACGGCATCCAGCGTTCGCACGACCAATTGGAACGAAGAAGCCAGCCGGTCGGCAATGCGCGGGTCGCTGCCGGAACACTGGGTACGTAGCCAAGCCAGGTCGATCCGCAAGACGGTGAGCGACTGTCCCAGCTCGTCGTGGATTTCGCGGGCGATGTGGCTGCGCTCTTCCTCGCGTACCGTTTGCAGGAACTCGGCGAGTTCCTGCAATTGCTTTTCGGCCTGCCGATGAGCGGCGGTGCGTTCTTGCACGCGCTTCTCCAGCCCAATTTGCAAACGCCGCAACTCGATATGGGTGTGTACTCGAGCCAGCACTTCATCGGGGTGGTAGGGCTTGGCAATGTAATCGACCGCGCCAAGCCTGAAACCTTGCACCTTGTCTTCCGCCTCATGCAGCGCCGAGAGAAAAATGATCGGAATGTCGCGGGTACCGGGTGCTTCCTTGAGCCGCCGACAGACTTCGTAGCCGTTGATGCCAGGCATACGGATGTCCAGCAGCACCAGGTCGGGCGGACGCTCCCACGCCGACAGCAGCGCCATCTCGCCGTCCTGCGCCTGGCGCACACAGTAGCCCGCTTGCGCGAGAAGCTCGGAGAGCAACTGGAGGGAAGCGGGGGTGTCCTCGACAATCAGGATTTCGCCCGGCAAGTTATCGCTGTGTTTCATTTCGCGCTACTCCAGTCCGTGTTACGCCAGTCCGGCGATGCCGAGCAACTGCCATAAACGCCGGTATTGCATGTTCTTGACCAGATCGTGAAGCCGTGCGGCCAGCTCAGGATTTTCGTTCCGAATGCGGCCCAGTTCCGCCATCATCTTCGCGGGGTTGAGTTCGCGCGCGGCTTCGGTAAGCAGCGCCCGCCTTTCTGCCGAAAGGCCTGCCAGGTCGGTTGCCGTCAGCTCCGGTTCCTGCGGTTTTTCCTCCCGGCCCGCTTCGCTTTCGCGCACGAAGTGAATGCCGAGATGTTTTTCCAGCAAGGCGTAAAGCTCCTCCTTCCTGATGGGCTTGCGCATGAAGTCGTTCGCCCCTGCCGCCAGCGCCTCCCGGCGGTTCTCCTCGAAAGCGTAGGCGGAGAGGATCACCACCTTGGGCTGGCGGAGGGTTTTACTGGCGCGAATCTGCCGCGTCGCTGCCAAACCGTCAATCTCGGGCATGCGCCAATCCATAAAAATCAGATCGGGCTGGAAGGAATCAACCGATTTCCCGGCCAGGGCGCCATCCCCGGTTTCCATCACCGCGAAGCCATAGGGTTCGAGCAGGTCGCGGATCAACATGCGGGCTTCCGCATTATCATCGACAACCAGAATGCGCCTGCCGCGGTCGGCGGCGGCAATATCGACGACCGTGCCGAGCGAGCGCCCCTGCGTTTCAAGCGTAGCGCAAATCTGCGCAGTGAGGGCAAAGCTGAAGGCAGAACCTTCTCCTAGGAGCCTGTCGGACTTATGATGAATCGGCTGCGAATCCGCCTGGGCGGTCCATATTTCACCGTTTTTTTGGTCAATAGAACGACTATTGA
>PFJY01000064.1 GCA_002784065.1 Hydrogenophilales bacterium CG_4_10_14_3_um_filter_58_23
AATTCATCACCTCGATAAGCAACTCGACAACACCTATAATACAGTGAATTGTAGTAATTAGTTAATGTAAATTGTGGCGTTTCTCGGTATATCATCACTTCCGAACTTTTCATGGACAGCCATGGTTCCCCATTTAACTACCGCGCTTACCGGCCCTCTGCTCGCTTTGGAGCAGCATATTCTGGACGCGCAGCCGCGCATCGAGCATTGGTTCCGCACCCAATGGCGGGATCACGCCGCGCCGTTCTACGCCTCGGTGGACTTGCGCAACAGCGGCTTCAAACTCGCCCCGGTGGATACCAATTTGTTCCCCGGCGGGTTTAACAACCTGAACCGCGATTTCATGCCGCTTTGCGTGCAGGCAGCGATGTCGGCAGTGGAGAAGGTTTGTCCCGTGGCGCAGCGATTTCTGCTGATCCCGGAAAATCACACCCGTAATACCTTTTACCTGCAGAACGTGGTGGCGCTCGCCTCCATTCTGCGACATGCCGGTTTGCAGGTGCGCATCGGCAGCCTGCTGCCAGAAATCACCGCGCCCACCACGCTGGATTTGCCGGATGGTTCGGCCCTGACGCTGGAGCCGCTAACGCGCGATGGCGACCGTTTGAGGCTGGACGGCTTCGACCCCTGCGCGATTCTGCTCAACAATGACCTTTCGGCGGGGATCCCCGATATTCTGAAAGACCTCGATCAGCCGGTGATCCCACCCTTGGGCGCGGGATGGTACACCCGACGCAAATCCGGTCATTTCAGTGTTTACAATCAGGTCGCCGAGGATTTCGCCAAGCTGGTTCACATCGACCCCTGGCTGATCAACCCGTTTTTTGCCACTTGCGGCGAGATCGATTTTCAGGAGCGGCGCGGCGAGGAGTGTCTGGCGACCCATGTCGACGAACTGCTCGGCGATATCCGCGAAAAATACCGGGAATACGGCGTCAACGAAGAGCCTTTCGTCATCGTCAAAGCGGATGCCGGCACTTATGGCATGGGCATCATGACGGTGAAAGACGCCTCCGAAGTGCGGGGTCTGAACCGCAAGCAGCGCAACAAGATGGCAGTGGGCAAGGAAGGAGTGGAGGTTACCGACGTGATTATTCAGGAAGGGGTCTACACTTTCGAGAGCATCGCCGATGCGGTAGCCGAACCGGTGGTGTACATGATGGATCACTTTGTTATCGGTGGTTTCTACCGCGTTCATACCGGCCGCGGCAAGGACGAGAACCTGAATGCGCCGGGGATGCGCTTCGAACCGCTGGCCTTCGAGACCGCCTGCACCCTGCCGGATTGCGCCGCCGCGCCCGATGCCGCGCTCAACCGTTTCTACGCCTATGGCGTGGTAGCCCGGCTGGCGTTGCTGGCGGCGGCGATCGAGCTGGAGCGGCTGGCGCCCAATTCATAACAAGTGTCCTTTGCCATTGCTCCTTCTCCTGCGGGGAGAAGGTTGGGATGAGGACAGCCCGCTTGCACCCGCAAGGAGTGTCCCCGCCGAGAGCGGCAGCAAAGCTGCTCGCACTGGCGAGACGGGATTGAGGAGAGGGCTTCATGGCTCGGAAATCCCGGATAAAGCTTGCCGCTTTTCCTAGCAGCCTGACTGCTCGGCCTGCCGAAGGCCTTGCAACTTCTCTGACCAAGGTCAATAATGTACACTTTAATGTTCATTGCTATGTCATGGAGAAACTTTGATGCGTGAAGCCACTTTTACTGAATTGCGCAACAACGCCAAAATTTATTTTGATGCGGTCGAGGGCGGAGAGACCGTGCTAATCTATCGAAACGGTAAACCGGTAGCCGAAATCGTGCCGCTCAGGAAAGAAACGCCATCCTGGAAAAAGCCCGCCTCGCCTTTGGCGATCAAGGGTCTTTCTCTGAGCCGGGAGATTTTGAACGACCGCGAAGAATCGGCGGCATGAGGGTGTTTTTCGACACCTCGGCATTCGCCAAACGGTATATTCGGGAAGACGGTTCGCAACAAGTGCTGGCCCTGTGCGGCCAAGCCGATGCGTTGGCGGTGAGCGTCATCTGCTTGCCCGAGATGGTGTCCACCCTGTCCCGCCTGGTGCGTGAAGCGAAACTCTCGGACGGTCAATATCGCGCAGCGAAGAAACGGGTTCTGGCCGATCTCGATGATGTGGATATGTGCGAAATCACGCCATCCGTCATGGCGAATACGCTCCGTTTTCTGGAAGATAATCCGCTGCGGGCAATGGATGCCATTCATCTCGGTTGCGCCGTGGCCTACCAGCCCGATGTTTTCGTGTCGGCCGACCGCCGACAGATCGGTGCGGCGGTTCAAATTGGCCTCAATACCGTGGATTTGTCTGGAGCGTAGCGCGGCATTTTGTCTGCACACATGAAGCTCATGAAACTGGCTATCATTCTTGATCCGCTGGAGTCCATCAAGACCTACAAGGATTCGACCTACGCCGTGATGCGGGCAGCCGCAGGGCGCGGCCATGCGCTCTATGTCATGGAACAGCAGGATGTGATCCTCAGGGACGGGGCGGTTGCCGCCTTTGCGCGCAAGCTCGACCTGATCGATGACGCGCTGCGCTGGTACACGCTGGAAACGCCGGCCTGGCGCACGCTCTCCGACTTCGACGTGACGCTGATGCGCAAGGATCCGCCCTTTGACATGGAATACCTCTACAGCACCTATTTGCTGGAGCTGGCGGAGGCGCAAGGAGCGCGGATTTTCAACCGCCCGGCGGCGATTCGCGACTTCAACGAAAAGCTGTCCACCGCAAAATTCCCAGAATTCACGCCGCCCACGCTGGTCACCCGGCAGGGGGCGCTGATCCGCGAGTTCATCGAAAAACACGGCGACATCATCCTCAAGCCGCTGGATGGAATGGGCGGCAGCTCGGTGTTCCGCATCCAGCGCAACGACCCCAATCTGAACGTAATCATCGAAACCCTGACGCAACTGGGCGCCAGAACCGTGATGGCGCAGCGCACTATCCCGGAGATTTCGCTGGGCGACAAGCGCATCCTGCTGATCGACGGCGAGCCGGCGCCTTATGCGCTGGCTCGCATCCCGAAACCAGGCGAAACCCGTGGCAACCTTGCTGTCGGCGGCAAGGGCGTGGCGCAGCCGCTTTCCGGGCGGGATCGGGAAATTGCCGCCGCGCTGGGGCCGAAACTCAAGGAAGCCGGGCTGTTCCTGGTCGGCCTGGACGTGATCGGCGACTGGCTCACCGAGATCAACGTCACCAGCCCGACCGGGATGCAGGAAATCGCGAACCAGACCGGCTTTGACGTGGCGGGAATGTTTGTGGATGCACTGGAGAGAAAATGCGAGTTCTGAATTTGATAGGGCGGGCACGTTTTTGTGCCCACGCGGACACCGGAGGTTATTTCCGCGTGGGCACAAAAACGTGCCCACCCTACCTGATTGCCATCATCATGGTGATCAGCTTGGCCGGCTGCGCCAGGGAAGCCCCCGTCTACCACGAACAGAGCTTCGTCTTCGGCACGATGGTGGAGGTGACGATTTCCGGTGAGGAAGAGGCGCGCGCCAGGGAGCTGGCAGGCAAGGTGCTGGCCGATTTCGATTACCTACACCGCACCCTGCATGCCTGGGAGCCGGGCGCGCTGTCGCGGATGAATGCGGTGTTCGCGCAAAGCCCGTCCAAAGCGGCGGTCGCGCCCGGTCTGGTCCCGATCATCCGGGATGCCACGCGCCTTTCGGAAATGTCGGGAGGCTTGTTCAATCCCGCTATTGGCAAGCTGATTAAACTCTGGGGGTTCCAGTCCGACGAGTTCCAGCCTCAGCAACCTGATCCGGCGGAAATCAAGGCGCTGGTTCAGGCCAATCCGCGCATGGCCGATATCGTGTTCGAGGGGATTCAGTTTTACAGCAAAAACCCCGCCGTCCAGCTCGATCTGGGCGGCTATGCCAAGGGCTATGCGCTCGATCTGGCGGCGGAATACCTGCGCAGCCAGGGAGTGAAAGGCGCGCTGATCAACATCGGTGGCAATATCATCGCGGTGGGCAGCCGAGGTGGCCAGCCCTGGCGCGTCGGTGTGCAACATCCGCGCAAGGCAACGGCAATTGCCTCGCTGGAGCTACACGACGGCGAAGCGATCGGCACTTCGGGAGATTACCAGCGTTATTTCGAGCTCGGCGGCAAGCGCTACTGCCACATCATCGACCCGCGCACCGGTTACCCGGCGCAGGGCGTACAGGCGGTGACGGTGCTGATTCCCAAGGGGAACCGTGCCGGCACGCTGTCCGATGTCGCCTCCAAGCCGGCTTTTATCGCCGGGGTGAAAGGCTGGAGCGCGGCGGCGAAAGCCATGGGAGTGGAGAGCGCAATGTTGATCGATGAGCGCGGCGAAGTCTACCTGACAGCGGCGATGAAAAAACGTCTGGAGTTTCAGGAAAAGGGGCTGGTGTTTCATGAAGTTCCCTGATTCAGCGGCTTGTCTTTGCGGTAAACTGGCTGTTTTTCGTTTGGCAGGAACCAGGGACTCCCAATGATCGGCATTCTAATCATCGCGCATGGCACTTTGGGCGACAGCTTGATTCACTGCGCCAACCATGTATTCGGTGGCACCCAGCCGCGGTTGCAGCAGTTTGGGGTGGCGGTCCAGGACGATCCTGTCGCGCTGTTGCCGCAGGTGAGGGAGATTATCGAGGGGCTTGACGATGGCGGCGGGGTGCTGGTGCTGACCGACATGTATGGCGCCACGCCGAGCAATATTGCCTGTCGCCTGGTCGAGCCCGGCCGGGTGGAGTGCGTGGCCGGGGTCAACCTGCCGATGCTGGTACGGGCGATCACTTATCGCAACGATCCGCTGGAAGCGCTGGCAGAGAAGGCGCTCTCCGGCGGCCAGGATGGTGTGATTCACATTACCAGTTGTCCGTTCCGCCAAAACGGGGACAAATAGAACGGATAACCAAGGAAGCCTGCGATGTTACAGCAAGACATAGCGATCGTTAACAAGCTCGGCCTGCATGCCCGTGCCTCCGCCAAGCTGACCCAGATGGCGGGCCAGTTCAAGAGCGAAATCTGGATTACGCGCAATGAACGGCGCGTCAACGCCAAAAGCATCATGGGCGTAATGATGCTGGCGGCGAACAAAGGCAGCACCATCCGCTTCGAGATCGACGGTAGCGACGAAGATGCGGCGATGCGGGCTCTGACTACCTTGATCGCCGACCGCTTCGGCGAGGGGGAATGATGGAAAGGACTATCCGTTGTCAGTCGTCAGCCGTCAGCAGGAGCGAGGCGCAATGAGTTTTTCCATGCATGGCGTTGGCGTGTCCGGCGGCATCGCCATCGGCAATGCCCATTTGATTTCCCATGCCATCCTGGAGGTTCCTTATTACGTCCTGCCCTCGGCCCAGATTCCTGACGAAATTACCCGCTTCGAAACGGCGATAACAACCACCCGAAACGAACTGGAGGCATTGCGGGTAAATATCCCCGCCGGTTCACCGGCAGAATTCAGCGCCTTTCTCGGTCTGCACCTGCTGATCCTGGGCGACAACACGCTTTCCAGAACACCGATCGACCTGATCAAGAGCCAGCGTTTTAATGCGGAATGGGCTTTGAAGCAACAGATGGATACCCTGCTCGCGCAGTTCGGACAGATCGAGGACGATTACCTGCGCGAGCGCAAGGCCGATGTGGTGCAGGTGGTGGAGCGCGTCCTCAAGGCTTTGCTGGGCCATTCCAGCTATATGCCTCCGCCGGTCAGCGCCGAGTTGGGCCGCATTCTGGTGGCACATGATTTGAGCCCAGCCGACATGATGCTGTTCAAACAGCAGCCTTTCGCCGCGTTCATCACCGATGTCGGCGGCGCCACCTCGCACACCGCGATTGTCGCCCGCAGTCTGAACATCCCCTCGATCGTAGCGCTACACCACGCGCATCAACTGATCCGCGAAAACGAGCTGCTGATTGTCGACGGCCAGCAGGGCGTGGTGATCGTCAACCCGGACCGGCAGATTCTGGCCGAATACAAGCTGCGCCAGAGCCAGTGGGAAATCGAGAAGCAGAAACTCAAGCGCCTCAAATCCACTGCCGCCGCCACTCTGGATGGCACTGCGGTGGAACTGCATGCCAATATCGAATTGCCGCAGGACATCCCGCAGGTCAAGGCATCCGGCGCCACCGGCATTGGCCTGTTCCGCAGCGAATTCCTGTTCCTCAACCGCGACGATTTGCCGGACGAGGAGGAGCAGTTTGCCGCCTACCGCAAGGTGGCGCAGGACATGAAGGGGCTGCCGGTGACCATTCGCACCCTGGACCTGGGCGCGGACAAGCAGCTTCGCTTCGCCGACCGCAGCGGCGACAACCCCGCCCTGGGGCTGCGCGCCATCCGCCTGTGCCTGGCCGAGCCGCAGATGTTCCATACCCAGTTGCGAGCGATTCTGCGCGCCTCCCATTACGGCAAGGTTCGTCTTCTCATCCCGATGCTGTCGTCGCTTTCCGAGCTGCGCCAGACTCTGCACCTGATCGGACACGCCAAGCAGGAGCTGGCTCAGGAGAGCGTCCCTTTCGACACCCTCATTCCGGTCGGTGGCATGATCGAAATTCCCGCAGCGGCGCTTTCGGCGCAAGCCTTCGCCAAGAGCCTCGATTTTCTTTCCATCGGCACCAACGACCTGATCCAGTACACCCTGGCGATCGACCGTACCGACGATACCGTGGCGCACCTCTATGATCCTCTCCACCCGGCGGTACTGCAGCTCATCGCCATGAGCATTGCCGCCGCCGACCGTGCGGGCATTCCGGTTTCGGTGTGCGGCGAAATGGCGGGCGATGCCAAACTCATCCGCCTGCTGCTCGGTCTCGGGCTGCGCCAGTTTTCCATGCACCCGGCGCACGTGCTCACGGTCAAGCAACAGATCCTGACATCCGACCTGCCCCACCTCACCGGCGTGGCTCAGAAAATGCTCAAAACATACGAACCGGAGAAGCTTCACCAGTTGCTGGCGCGGATGAATGCTTGAATAAACTGTAGGAGCGAGCTTGCCTGCGGTGGACGCCGGTTATCGCGGGCAAGCCCGCTCCTACGTGATTGTCCAAATAGCGTTATAATTCCCGCCATGCACTCGCAACCCAACTCCGTCGGCATCATCACCCCGCAGACCGCACACTTCGATACGCCGATTGTCCTGAAAAGCGGCGCAACGCTGGACAGCTACGACCTGGTTTACGAAACCTACGGCGTGCTGAACACGGACAAATCCAACGCCATTCTGGTTTGCCACGCGCTTTCCGGCCATCACCATGTCGCCGGCTTCCATTCCGAACAGGAGAAGCGGCCGGGTTGGTGGGACAACATGATCGGCCCCGGCAAGCCGGTGGATACCGAACGTTTTTTTGTCGTCGGCCTCAACAACCTGGGCGGCTGCCACGGGTCGACCGGGCCTTCCAGCATCGACCCAAAAACCGGCCAGCCTTATGGCAAGGATTTCCCGTTCGTGACGGTGGAAGACTGGGTGGAAGCCCAAACCCGTCTCGCCGACCGGCTCGGCATCGAGACCTTCGCCGCGATCATGGGCGGTAGCCTGGGCGGAATGCAGGTGCTGTCGTGGAGCATCCTCCATCCACAACGCGTGCGCCATGCCCTGGTGATCGCCGCCGCGCCGTGGTTGACGGCGCAGAACATCGCTTTCAACGACGTGGCGCGGCAGGCGATTCTGACCGACCCGGATTTTCACGGCGGCAACTTCTATCAGCACGGCGTCATTCCACGGCGCGGCCTGCGCCTGGCGCGGATGCTCGGCCACATCACCTATTTGTCGGACGACGTGATGGGCGAAAAATTTGGCCGCATCCTGAAGAACGAGGTGTTCCAGTTCGGCTACGGCGTGGAGTTCGAAGTCGAATCCTACCTGCGCTACCAGGGCGACAAGTTCGCCGACAGCTTCGATGCCAACACCTATTTGCTGATGACCAAGGCGCTCGATTACTTCGACCCCACCCACCACCACCGCAGCAGCCTGAGCGCGGCGCTCAAGCCCGCCAGCGCCGATTTCCTGGTGGTGTCTTTCACCAGCGACTGGCGCTTCGCGCCCTCGCGCTCGCGCGAAATCGTCAAGGCGCTGCTGGATAACAACCTCAACGTGAGCTACGCGGAAATTACTGCGGCGCACGGTCACGATGCCTTCCTCATGCCCGACCCGCATTATCACCGCCTGGTGCGCACCTACATGAGCAACGCCGCCGAGGAGCTGGGATTATGATCGCGCGCGCCGATTTCGCCGCCATCGCGCGCTGGGTCCCGCCCAACGCCAAGGTGCTCGACCTCGGCTGCGGCGACGGCAGCCTGCTCAAATACCTGAAGGAAACCCGCAACGCCCACGGCTACGGCATCGAGATCGCCGATGCCAACATCATCGCATGCGCCGGGAAGGGCGTGAACGTGATCCAGATGGACTTGGAGGCAGGGCTGTCCGAATTCGAGCCGCAATCGTTCGACTTCGTGATCCTGTCGCAAACCTTGCAGGCGATGCGCAACATCGAGCTGGTGGTGAAGGAAATCCTGCGCGTCGGCAAACACGGCATCGTCACCATCCCCAACTTCGGCTACTGGCGCCACCGCTTGCAGATTATCGGGGGGCGGATGCCGGTGTCGCGGGACCTGCCCTACCAGTGGTACGATACGCCCAACATCCATCTCTGCACCTTCGTTGATTTCGAGGCGTTCTGCCGCGACCATGGCGTACACATCCTCGAACGCCATGTCATGTGCGATGGCAAGGATGTGAGTTTGCTGCCGAACCTGCTGGGGAATTTAGCGGTATATCGGTTTGAGAGCAGGGGATAGGGACGAGTTCGTAGGATTACGTGGGAGCGACCTCCTGGTCGCGAATCGTTGAATTCGCGACCAGGAGGTCGCTCCCACACCCATCCTACCCAGTCTAAAACATCGCCAACCGGTACAAGCCCAGCACGCCGAAGCCCGCCACCAGTAGCCCAGCGGTGAGGCGCACCCCCCGGTGCTGCATGAAGCTTTTGAGTTGCCGGGCGAAATAGCCCATCGCCAGCAGGTTGGGCAACGTGCCCAGGCCGAACGCAAGCATGATCATTCCGCCGGTAGCGGCGCTGCCGCTGGCCATCGCGGCCACCAGCACGCTGTAGACCAGGCCACACGGCACCCAGCCCCACAGTGCTCCCAAGGCGAAAGCCTGCGGTACCGAACGCACCGGCAGCAGCTTTTTCGAGTAAGGTTGCAGGCGCCGCCAGATGACGCTGCCGAGGCGCTCAAGCTGCACCACCGCGTGGGAAAGTCCGGCCAGATACAGGCCCAGGAAAACCAGCAGCAAGTTGGCAATCAGGTACAGGGCCTGTTTGACCGGCAGCATGTCGGAGAGCATCATGCTGCTCGCTCCGGCCGCGCCCACCAGCACTCCGGCCGCGCCATAGCTGGCGATGCGGCCCAGGTTGTAGGCCAGATGGAAACGCCATTGCGGCACATCAGCCGGCATTTGCAGGCTCAACGCACCAACAATGCCGCCGCACATGCCGACGCAGTGGGTGCCGCCGAGCAGGCCGACCAGCAGCGCCGAGATCAGGCTGACTTCAGGCATGGTTTTTGAGGTGTAAATAGGACATGGCCGACCATTTTGACACAGCCGGCCCTGCCCCACCAAGTTATGTAGTTGCGTAGGTCGGGCACCCCGTGCCCGACAAACCCAAAATCACCATGCCCCCATCATTCGTCGGGCACGGGGTGCCCGACCTACATGCTGCTATTTCTGCCGTGCCTTTTCAGGTAAGGTAGCGTCTCCGATTATTGTTATTCCCGTATGTCTGAAAATTCCTCTCTGTGGCGGGCGATCTTCACCCGCAAAATGCTCATTTGCGTTTTCACCGGCTTCAGTTCCGGCCTGCCGCTGTATTTCCTGATTGGCCTGGTGCCGGCGTGGCTGCGCTCCGAACAGGTTGACCTCAAGGTGATCGGCCTGTTCGCGCTGATCCAGATGCCTTATATCTGGAAATTCCTCTGGTCGCCGTTGCTCGATCACTATGCCTGGCCGAAGCTGGGTCGGCGGCGCGGCTGGATGCTGTTGACCCAGATTGCGCTGCTGCTTTCGGTGCCGCTGTTCGGCTGGTTCGAGCCGAAGCTGGATCTTTGGAGCATCGCCTACCTGGCCCTGGCGGTCGCTTTCTTTTCTGCCACGCAGGATGTCGTGCTGGATGCCTTTCGGCGGGAAATCCTGTTCGATGTCGAACTCGGGTTGGGCAACGCCATCCACGTCAACGCCTACCGCCTCGCCGGTCTGGTGCCGGGCTCGCTGTCCCTGATCCTGGCCGACCATTTGCCGTGGAGCAGCGTATTTCTGATCACCGCCCTGTTCATGCTGCCCGGCATCATGATGACGCTGATGGTGACCGAGCCCGATCTCGTCAAATCCGGCCCGGGAACGTTGCGGGCGGCGGTGGTCGAGCCGTTCCGCGAGTTCATCAACCGCCAGGGCTGGCGTTCCGCCTTGCTGATCCTCGGCTTCATCTTTCTCTACAAGCTCGGCGACAGCATGGCCACCGCCCTGGCGACGCCGTTCTATCTCGACATGGGCTTCAGCATGACCGACATCGGCCTGATCGCCAAGCACGCCGGCCTGTGGCCCAGCGTCATCGGCGGGCTGCTGGGCGGGGTGTGGATGATGCGCCTCGGCATCAACCGCGCGCTGTGGCTGTTCGGCGTGGTGCAGGTGGTGTCGGTTCTGGGTTTCGCCGCGCTGGCGCTGGTCGGCCACGACAAGGTCGTGCTCGCCCTGGTGATCGGCTTCGAAGCCTTGGGAGTCGGCCTGGGAACGGCGGCCTTCGTCGCCTTCATCGCCCGCACCACCCACCCGCTTTATACCGCCACCCAATTCGCCCTGTTCACCAGCTTGGCTGCGGTGCCGCGCGCGTTCATCAATGCTTCCACCGGATTTCTGGTCGAGCAGATGGGGTGGTTCGCCTTCTTTTTGTTGTGTGCGGTGTTGGCGTTGCCGGGAATGGCGTTGTTGTTCAAGGTCGCGCCCTGGCGGGATGGCGGGGATCGGTATTTGTAGTTGGGTTTTGCGCGCAGCGCACAAACATGCGCTACGGTACTGGGTTGCATAACATACGGGTAGCATATTTAGCTATATTCCCTCTGGCTCTTTTCGCAAACCGTGTTGTTATCGGCAACCGACCCGGCACAACACCAATAACCATCTATGTTTCCAGGCAGTCGCAAGGTGTCCCT
>PFJY01000096.1 GCA_002784065.1 Hydrogenophilales bacterium CG_4_10_14_3_um_filter_58_23
ACGCAATCATTGCACTATTTGGGCTATTCGTGAGCGGGATGATGTATTACCTGAAAAAGCGGCACGAGAACAATCAGCGCCAGTTCGATGATGTCGCACTGCTTGACGACACCCGGCACTAAGTTTTACAGAATGGCCGGCTCGTCCGGCAGTTCGTTCTCGTTGGCTCCACTCGCCGGATAATGCTGAACCAGATGGCTGGCTACTGCGCGGATTCCCTCCACCACGCCCTGCTCGAAACGCCCCTGGCGGAACGAACGCTCCATCTCCCGGCAGATCACCTCCCAGCCCGGCAGCCCGACATCGCGATGGATGCCTCTATCGGCGACAATTTCCACACGACGATCAGCGAGCAAAAGATAAATCAGCACGCCGTTATTGCGCTCGGTATCCCACACCCGTAGCTGTGAAAACACCTCCACAGCGCGTTCGCGGGCACTGCGGCCTTGCAGCAGCGCCATGGGATCGAGCGACGCCTCGACGGCGAAGCGGATCTCCCCGAAATGGGTCGCTTCGGATTCCTTGATCGCCGCCTCTATGGCTCGCATCGTGTGCTGAGGGAATACCCGCCTCATCCGCCATGGGGGTGTCAACAAATGTCTGACAAGTCGCCTGATCTTCATCTTTTCACCAATTTCCCGATGCGCCGCCGCCGCCAAAACCGCCGCCCCCACCGCTAAATCCCCCACCACTTCCACCCGACCAGCCACCACCGCCGCCGCTGGACCAGCCCCCGCCACCGTGGCGGCCAAGGAGGGTAAAGATGAAAACGAACAAGCCGGCAACCAGCGCCATCATTAGCGAGGCGAACAATAGCCAAGCGACGACGACTGCGACAGAGCCGGCAACAATCCCGCCGACAAACGGGCCGAGCAGAGCGCGCATCGCGCCCCCCACAACGACTGCCAGCACGAAACCAATAGCCAGCCAATCTCCGCTGACGCCGCCACCGTCTTTCGACGGAGACGATTTCTGCTCCGGCAACGGCTCACCGTCGACCACCTTGATGATGCGATCGACCCCGGCGCGGATGCCGCCGTAGTAGTCATCCTGCTTGAAGTGGGGCGTGATGATTTCACTGACGATGCGCTTCGCCACCGCATCGGGAATCGCCCCCTCCAGGCCGTAACCCACCTCGATGCGCAACTTGCGGTCGTTCCTGGCAATCAGGAGCAGCACGCCGTCATCCACGCCCTTGCGCCCGAGCTTCCAGGCGTCGGCCACACGGATGGCGTATTGCTCGATGGTTTCAGGCTGGGTAGTGGGAACGATCAGAACGGCGATCTGGCTGCCTTTTCTATTTTCAAAGGCTTGCAGGGTTTGTTCCAGCGCGGCTTGCTGGCCGGGTTGTAGCGTCCCGGTCAGATCGGTGACACGCGCCTTGAGGGGCGGCACCGCCACCTCCGCCACCGCCCATGGTGCAGAAAGCAGCCACAGGGCAGCGAGCAGGCTGGTCAGCCAGCGTTGCATTTACTTGACGGCCGGCACGGTGCCAAAATCCACCTTGGGCGCGGTGGAAATTTCTTTCTCATTTTCCACGCTGAAGTTGGGTTTGGTCTTGAAACCGAACATCATCGCGGTGAGATTGCCGGGGAAGGAGCGCACCGTCACGTTGTACTCCTGCACCGCCTTGATATAGCGGTTGCGAGCGACGGTGATGCGGTTTTCCGTACCTTCAAGCTGCGCCTGCAAGTCGCGGAACAAGCCATCGGCCTTGAGCTGCGGGTAGTTCTCCGACACCGCCAGCAGGCGGGAAAGCGCGCTGGTCATCTGGGCCTGCGCCTGTTGGAACTTGGCAAAAGCCTGCTCGTCGTTAATCAGCTCGGGGGTCGCCTGAATCGAACCCACCTTGGCGCGCGCCTCGGTCACCCGAGTCAGCACCTCTTTCTCGTGCGCTGCATAGCCCTTGACCACGTTCACCAGATTGGGCACCAGATCGGCCCGGCGCTGGTACTGGTTGAGCACCTCGGACCAGCTCGCCTTGATCTGCTCGTCGGTGGATTGCAACGTATTGTAGCCGCAGCCGCTCAAGGGCAGGGACAGCAGCAAAATAACGGATAACAGCCAGTTACGCATAACGACCTCCTGAGTAAGCAACACTGTTTTGAGTAAGCAACACTGTTTATAGTGTAGCCGGTTCTTTGGAACACAAGTCCTGCATGGTCTGTTTCGCCAGGCACAAATCTTCCCACGCCCTGGCCTTGTCTTGCAGGGTGCGCAGCAAATAAGCGGGGTGATAGGTCACGATCAGCGGAATGCCCTGGTAAGCGTGCACCTTGCCGCGCAGGCTGGCGATGGTCGCCTCGCGCCCGAGCAGCGTCTCGGAGGCAACTTTTCCCAGAGTCACAATCAGCTTCGGCTGGATCAGTTCGATCTGGCGACGCAGGAAGGGCATGCAGGCAGCGATCTCATCGGGGAGAGGATTGCGGTTGCCGGGCGGGCGCGACTTCACCACGTTGGCGATATACACGTTATCGCCCCGCTTCAGCCCGATGCTTTTCAGCATGTTGTCGAGCAGCTTGCCGGCTTGGCCGACGAAAGGTTCGCCCTGGGCGTCCTCGTCCGCGCCGGGCGCCTCGCCGATAAACAGCCAGTCGGCGTTCTCGTCGCCGACGCCGAACACCGTCCGGGTGCGGGTTTTGTGAAGTTCGCAGGCGGTGCAGCCTGCCACTGCGGCTTTAAGCTCGGCCCAATCCATGGTTCCTGTATCAACCAGACCAGGCGCATCAGCCGGCACCGCGCGAGCACGCCACACCGGCCCCAGCCCCATTTCCTGAAGATAGAGCTCGCGCCTGCCCGTCATAATGATAACTCCATCAGAACCGCATCCTCGCGCCCCTCTTCGGCCGGGTAGTATTTCTTGCGCACGGCGATTTCGGAAAAACCGGTGCTCAGGTAAAGCTGACGCGCCGCAACATTGGAAGGACGCACCTCCAGAAGCAGGGTTTCGGCATGATAATCGCGCGCCCGATCGATCAACTGGTGAAGGAAGCGCCGCCCCAGCCCCCTGCCCTGCCAACCCGGTGCAATGCCCAGGTTAAGCAGATGCGCTTCGCCCACCGCCACCATCATCACGCTGTAGCCGATCACCAACCCGCTGAGCTCATACACCCAGCAACTGTAGCCGGCATTGAGCGAGTCGCGAAAGTTGCCGTAGCTCCACGGGAAAGGATAAATCTCGTATTCGATGGCAACCACCGCCTCAACATCCTCCCTGCCCATTGGGCGGATAGAGGCAATTTCCTGCAACTGTGCGCTCATCGTTCGCTCGTCTTCAACGCGACTTTATTACGGATATACAGCGGCGCTGCTTCGGCCGCATCCATGCCCAAGCCGCGCTTGAACTGCGCGGCGCCCAGCGCGGCGATCTCCGCCGCATGGGGAAAAACATCGGGCATCACTTCGACAAGCCGCCCGGCATAACGGCTGCGCAATATCTCGCCATGAGCCGCAAAGCCGTTGCCGCAGCCGGTCCAGTGTTCACCCGCCACATCCGGCGTTTGCTGCGGCGAACTCAATCCGGGCGCATTCAAGGTACGCCACCCGCCTTCGGTTTTTTCATACACGCCATGGTAAACCTCGCCCATGCGCGCATCCAGGCAGGCGATCACGCGGCCTGCACCCGATGCTTCGGCCAGCGCCAGCAGCGTACACACCCCCGCCACCGGCAAATCCGCGCCAAATGCCAAGCCCTGCGCCACCCCGCAACCGATGCGCAGGCCGGTAAACGACCCCGGCCCCTCGCCAAAAGCGATGCCGTCCAGCGCCTTCAAATCCAGCCCCGCCTCAGCCAGCAATTCATGCACCATCGGCAGCAACAGCTCGGAGTGGCGCTGCCCGGCCAATTCCTCGCGCACGAGCATTTCACCATCCAGCCACAAGGCGACGGAACAGAGCTCTGTAGAAGAGTCGATGGCGAGAATTTTCATAGGTTGCATAATCGGAATTTTTGGCCCTAATCTCCTCCGTTGAGCTGGGGTGCAAAACTGGAAGCATGACGATACTTAGGCTCCTTGGCAAGAGCTGGACGAAAACTCGAGGAATTTACGCGGCCATGCGTCTGCACCACTTGGCCGCCCTTTCGCCCGCGCCAGTACCCTCCTCTACCCCATCTCGATATCCCGCCAAGCGGCAACCCTGTCCAACCCACTATCTTCCCTGCCAGCCCATCCGAGACAGCGGATCAGCAAATCGTTGTCGATGGCAAAATCCATCACAAAACGGAACGCTGCCGGGTCTCTTTCCTCCAGCCTGATATCCACCAGCAAACCGCGCCCCCCCTCGATGGTGAGCGGCCTTACGCAGGGAGAATATTTCAAACGTCCATCCCCGCCGAAAGTGGAAAACTGTCCCGCAAGCCGGTACACCCAGTCTCCGGGACGAAAGATGTGCCCGGAACTGACCTTCCCGAGGATCAGCACGGCATCGCAGGAACGCGATGCCACGCAGTCCGCCACCACTTCGCTCATCGCCTTCATCCCTTGCGAATAAAGAAAGCCCATACGCCAGGCCCGGTTTCCTGGGTGTCCAGCAACACGTTCCCGGTCGCTGCGCACCAGGTGCCGACCTCGTCCCTGGTGGACGGGCAGGTGCTGACCAGCTTCATGATCTGCCCCTGGGACATGGTGTTGAAAATCTTCCTCGCTTCGATCACCGGGCCGGGGCAGACTAGCCCCGTCACGTCCAGGGTTACGTTGGGCGCAATCGCCGCCTTTTTTCCCTTGCGCACGTAATATTCGGTCGTGCCGCCAGTCTGCTTCTCGGAGTGGATAACCTCGTTTCCCGTCGCCTTCGCCCAGGAAAACAGGTCATCCCGCGTACCGGGGCAATCCGATTTCAATAGTAAGACTTCGCCGGTTTTTATATCATCCAGCACCCGTTTTGCGCCCAGCAGGGGATGGGGGCAAACCTGCCCCGTCATGTCCACGACGATATTCGGTTTGATCAGAGTTTCATTTTCCATGTCCGTTCTCCTCAATTCAATTCATTGAACAGCATAATAACAACCCCGGAATTGAAACAAAAAGAATATAAAGCTATTATTAAATAACTTATAGTTATAAGAAGAAACCATCATGAAGCTGCAACAGTTGCGCTACCTGTGCGAAGTGGCGAAACAGGGATTGAACGTCTCGGCGGCCGCGGAAAAGCTGTACACCTCCCAGCCCGGCGTGTCGAAGCAGATCCGGCTGCTGGAAGAAGAACTGGGAATCGATATCTTCGTCCGCAATGGCAAGCGGGTGACGGAAATCACCGAACCGGGGAAGGTGATACTCGCGATTGCGGAGCGCCTCCTGCGGGAGGCGGAAAATCTCAAACTGGCCGGCAAGGACTTCAGCAACGAAAGCAGCGGCAGCCTGGTGATCGCCACCACCCACACCCAAGCCCGCTACGCACTACCCCAGACGGTCAAGGCCTTTGTGCTACGTTACCCCGGGGTGAATCTCGTCCTACACCAAGGAAACCCGACCCAGGTGGCGCAGAGGGTGGTGTCGGGCGAAGCCGACATCGCCATCGCCACGGAAACCATCGCCGAAGTGAAGGAACTGGTGAGCATGCCCTGCCACCAGTGGAGCCACGGCATCATTACCCCGCCCAAGCACCCGCTGCTGAAGGAAAAAACGCTCTCGCTGGAAGCTATTGCGCGCTATCCGATTGTCACCTATGACACCGCGTTCGCCGGTCGCTCGCGCATCAACCGCGCGTTCGAGCGCAAGGCGCTTACACCCAGGGTGGTTTTAACCGCCATCGACTCGGATGTGATCAAGACCTACGTGGAACTAGGCCTCGGCATCGGCATCGTCGCCAGGATGGCGTTCGACCCGCAGAGTGACAAGGGCTTGCGTATGCTGAACGCCGATCACCTGTTCGAATCCAGCACCACGCGCATCGGCCTGCGCCACGGCGCCTACCTGCGCGGCTATGTGTACGAGTTCATCCACCTGTTCGCGCCGCATCTGACGCGCGATGTGGTGGACACCACCCTGCGCGGCGGCGGGGTGGATTTCGAGCTGTAGAATCCGGCGCCCGGTCGGAAGTGCGGATTACTAGCAGGGCGGCACGACCCTGGAAGCAACCCGGCCATGTGCCTGCGCCACTTGCGCCACCGCCTCTTCAAGCGGCAAGCCCGCCTCCACCCCGTCCATGATCATGCGCTGCAGGATGGCGCCAAGCATCTCCACGTTGCCCTGGCCATGCTCCCGCAGTGCGCGCAAAAACATCAACATATTGATATCCGCGAACTGCTCCTCGAACTCGTCATAGTCCTTGCCGGTGGCAAGCCAGTAGCAAAGATCGTAGGCGAGTGCGAAAACTGCGTTCAACTGCTCTTCCCCGATACCTGGCACATTCAGGGATATTTCCTGCATCAGACCATGCCGAAAATCGTCCAGATCATAGTCCACTTCGCCTTTAACCACCTGCTGCGGTGTAAATTCCCATTCCATAACTGCCTCCCCCGTGAAAAGACTATCCGAACAGCGATGCAAAATCAGCGTCATCTCCCTCGCAGATTGGACAGATTTCTGCCGGAGCGGGCGAGATGAAGAAGCGGTCGCAGCGGGCGCAGCGTTGTTTGCCGAGGGCGTGCAGGATCACCGGTTCGGATGCCTTGGAAAGACTTTTCAGTTCGTCCTGAAAATGCAACACATGCGGCTGGCAGACCTCGACGCACACACCGCAGCCAACGCAGCGGGAGAACTGGAACCCCAATCCCCAGGCCGTTCCGCTTTCCCTGATTTGCATTGCGCCGGTGGGACAGGCGCGGGCGCAGGCCTCGCAGGCAGTGCAGCCGGGCCTGACGCCGACTTGGGCGGCGTAAAGCGCCGGATGGGCGGGCAAGGGGGCATGATCCTCCGGTTCGGCTTCAAAGAGGATTTGCAGCAATTCCCGTCCGGCGGTGGAAAACGGCGCGGCGAAGCGGATTGCCTTGAGGGGAACAGGCTGCGCCTCGATGACGGAAATCGGGCGTGTCAGCTGATCCGCGCCACGCCCGATGAAACGGCGAAACAGGTGGCGACGGGAGGGATCGTGCCCAGCCTTGGCAGGTTCCGTTTCGCCCTCGTCAGGCACGCTGATTTCGGCCCACTTGTCGCCGCCGGCCACGCCCCGCAGCGCTTCGACCGCTTCCAGATGGAGGCCCAGCCGTGCTTCTCCGCGCGCGCCATGAACGCATTCGGCGCAATGCCGGGTGCCGGCCAGCGTGACGGCAACGCCGCGACTGGTCAGGTAGGCCAGCATCGCCGCATCCAGCCCACCCAGGCAGGGCACGATTTCATCGCCATTGAATTCGGAAGGGGCACAGGCGAAAGTCACTTCGGGCAGTTTGACGGCGCGCTTCAACACCTCGATGCGGGGCAGGTTGTCCGCCAGCAGGGCTTCGGTGGGGCAGGCGGCGGCGCACAGGGCGCAGTTCCGGCACGCCGACGCGCTGATCCTGATACCTTCGTCGGATAGTTCCACCGCATCGTGGGGGCATGCCTCGGCACAGCGGCTGCACCCGCTGTAACGGTAGCGGTAGCGGGTGCAGCGGGTGGCGCGGTATTCGGGCTGAGTCAGCATGAATTATTTGTACTCGTGCAGCGCCTTCCCCTGCTCGCAGGTATTGCTGGGAATGGTGAAACTTTGCGGCGCAACAAGTTCTGTTCCAGCGGAGGATTTATTGCCGCCCGCCTGCACCTGCTTCCAGGCAGCGTAGCCGCCTTTCACTGCGTAGACGTCCTCGCCGCTTTTCCCCGCGACCGACCGGGCAGCCGCAAGGGCCCGTTCGTCGCTGTCGCCCACCACCACCGCGAAGCCGCCCGGCTTGGGCTTGACGCCTTCCTGGTAGACCACGGCGAAGGGGATTGGCTGCTGTTTGCGCCGGCCTTCGCTGCGGGCGTCGATCACGCAGCAGGGCTGCCCTTTCTTCAGTACTTCCCGGAGCTGGGCGCCATCCAGCAGCG
This sequence comes from Hydrogenophilales bacterium CG_4_10_14_3_um_filter_58_23, assembly GCA_002784065.1. Classification (GTDB taxonomy): domain Bacteria; phylum Pseudomonadota; class Gammaproteobacteria; order Burkholderiales; family Sulfuricellaceae; genus Sulfuricella. Next base: position 7,944 of record PFJY01000096.1, read on the forward strand.
CTGCCCCGGCAGCCCATGCCGGCACGGACACAGCCCATGCCAGCAGAATCAGAAATTTTCTCATGCCACATCCTTTTCTGCGGGTTCCAGTGCCTGGCGCAGGGCCAGCATCGCCGCTTCGTCGTAAAATTCGTTATCGGGAATGGCCAGATTTCTTGCCTGGCCGTACAGCACCCATGGTAGCAAATCCGCACCGAAGTCCGCCAGAGGGGTCAGGCACAGCCGGCTGCCGAACTGCTCCACCAGTTCGGCGCAAAGGTTGAGATCGGCGTCGTCGGCGATGTCCGCCCCCAGCAGTGCCAGAGAGGCGCCGCGCTCCAGCATCTGGCCAGTCCACCAGCCGGCTTCGGTGCCGCTGCGGCTGCCGTCGCTTTTCAGCACTTCCCAGGCCGGTTTGGCATAGGAGGGCGTGACGCATCTGAAATCGGCGTTGGAGGTGAAGTCCAGCGCCCAGTTGACCTCCATGCGCCGCGCGGGAACCCATACCCCCACCCTCTCGGCGCCAAACTCCCTGCTCAGGGTCTCGATCAGGCTGCCGTCCAGCAGCGCGGCCTCGCCCGGCAGCACCCGCGCAGCGCCCCGTGCCAGCAACGCGCGGGCGCGTTCCCGCCCGGCGCTGCGCAGCACCACCGAGACGCGGGTCAGATCCTCGGGCAGATCATCGCCATCAAACAGAAAAACAGGCTCCGCAAAAGGAACGCCTGCGGGTTTGGCCCAGCGGCGCAGGGTGATTTCCGGTGTGGATTCGTTCATCAATTCATTACCTGATAGACAAGTTTATTGAAAACGAAAGGCTGCATGGGGCAGTCGGCATCGTGCTCCAGCCATACCAACTGGGGCAGCAAGGTATTCAGGGTCTCCAGGACGGGCGCAATCTCCAGCCCGCAGTAAACGGGCAGGAAACGCGGCAGCATGGCCAGGGCATCCTCGGCGAGCAGCGCCGCGCCGTCCTGGTTGTGGTTCTGGGTGAAATGAAAGGACAGCGCGGCAAATGCCAAGCCTTGCAGGAACTGGGCGTCCGGGTCTTCCTGCCCTTTCGATCGGGTCTGGATCAGGGTGTTCCAGCGCTCTCCCAGCCAGTCGTGGACAGCGCCGAAATTGTTGGCGTTCCACAGCAACGCCAGTTCGTCCCAGGCGAAGGCAGGGTTCATGCATAGGCCCCGTTTTGGGTTTTGCCGTGCTCGCAGCCGCCGCACACCGGCTCATCGGGATTGAACAACACCTCGATTTCACTTTTCGGCACCACTTCCCGGCCACCGTCCACATCGTCCACCCGCACCTTGAGCAGGGCCAGTTCGGCCTCGGCAAAATCGCGCAGCAGGCGGGCAATTTCGCGGTAAAAGGAATGCTCCGTCGCCCGTGCCAGCAGCGTCGCATAGCCGCGCACCCAGCGCCCCAAGTGGGTGGCCCAGAAACGTTTGACTTCCTTTTCCAGCCGCTTGACGGTAGCCATATCTCCGCTTTCCAATGCTGCGGCCTGGTTTTCCAGCAGCGCCGCCACGAAGGACAACTCGACCCCGAGCTGGTCCTCGAACACGGCGAATTTACCCGGTTGCAGCGCGAATCCACAATGCTGATAAATGGCCTTCACATCATGAAATGGTTCCTGCTGAAAACGCCCGGTAAGGCGCGACGATTCCACCGGCGGGCAACCGCCGGAGGTTGTAAAGAGAGTGGCGTATTCGCAAGCCAAAGTATCCTGAAGCTCGTCCAGGGGGACACCGGTGAAATCGGCATCGAACTGAAAACCCAGGTCAACCAGCGCAGCCATGGCTTCCGGCGCACGTAGGGCGGCCAAGTAGTCGCACCCCGGCTCTTCGGCGAAAGCGCCCGCCAGCAACTGATAATAACCGGCGCGGGCGCGCAATTCCAGAGGGGATAAACTATCTTCCATGGGTTCAATTAAAACTGCATTCTGATTCTGCATGGTAATCCTCTTAAAAAAACCCGGTCAAGAAGAAGGGATGAACTTCAAGACCGGGACACTCCGCTTGCTCAGGGGTAAATCAAACTCAATGGCCGCCGCCTTCCTTGTGCTTGACGCTCCCCGGCCCGCCCCATGAAGCCATTTCCGGATGCATCTTGCGGTGCAGGTCGCCGGTGTAAGCGTAGCGCATGGTTTCCTTGAAGGCTTCCACGTGCTTCTCCCACGAGGCCTTGACATCGCCGTACTTGTCGTTCGGCCCGGCCTTGGTCACCTTGACCACGGTGTCGTACCAACCTTGGGAGCCGCCGATGGGGTCGGCCACCACCGGGATGATCTGGTTGGGATGCACCCCCTTGTCTTCCCACCACACGTTGTTCAGGTCGGGATCATCCTGCGCGCCCCAGGCGCCGCCTTTCTCTGTTTTGAGCTTGAGCTGGGCCAGGCGTCCGTAGGCCCAGTGGCCGAAGGCAGTGGAAATGGCCGCTACCTTGGGATGTATCCCCTCGAACACGTAGGCCTTGGTGACCAGATAGCCCACCGCGCTCTCCACCCGCACCAGGTCGCCGGTCTTGATGCCCAGCTTCTTGCCGGTTTCGGTGTTCAGCCACACCGGGTTGCTGTGCATGATCTCCGCCAGCCACTTCACTGCCGATGTGCGTGACTGCTTGTGCACGTTGATCTTGTAGGTGGTAAGGATCATTTCATCGTCGCGCATGGTGCGGTGCCAGGGAATCTGCTTGAAGGTGGGCATGGGATTGAATCCGTATTCCGCCCATTCGTCCACGCGCACGTTGATGATCCGGTCGTGGGTGGGGAAGCCGGCGTAGTTCTTGCCCTTGCGCTGGACGCCGACGGCCTTGCCGTTCTTCATGATGGCGCCATTCTTTTCCACCACGGCGCCGGTCATGTCGGCAGCGGACAATTCCTTCTTGTGCAGGCCGTATTCCGGCTGGATTTCGCGTCCGGTCTTGTCCACGATCTTGCCGGTGGCCGGGTCGAGCTTGCCATAGATCGGCCATACCCCGTGCTTCTTGAGGAAGTTCAGCCCACCCGCTTCTTTCAGGCCCGGGACGTTGTCGAAGTGGTGGCGCATGTAGTCCTCGCCGTCCTTGAAGTCCCAGTATTTTTTCATGCCGCGCTTGCCGTCCGGGTCCAGCTTGTGAATGATGTCGCGCATCATGATGCGGTTCTCGCGCGATTCGCCCAGCGACTTGATCACCGGCTGGCGGATACCCAGCCACGGCCACAGGGAGTTGGGCATGGACTCAGGCTCCCAGCGTTCCAAATAGGGACAGTCGGGCAGAATAATGTCCGCCAGCGTCGCTTCCTCGCCCATGAATGGGGTCATGCAAACATAGAACGGGATCAGCTTCTCGTCACGGTACAGCTTGCCCCACACTGCGTCAGACCCTGGATTGGTGTACACCGCATTGTCCTGGTAGGAGAAATAGACGTTGATCTTCTGCTTGCCCTCGGCGATCCAGAACGGCGTCAGATGGCTCACCTTGTGGTGTGCCAAAGGATAATCCGGATGATCGGCGATCCATGACGGCTTGGCCGGCTTGGGCGGTTCCGGTTGCGGCTGTGGCCAGCCCATGCCGCGCGGCATGCAGTAGCCGCCGCGCACTTCGATGTTGCCGGTCATGATCGGCAGCATCATGGTGGCTTTCTCGTTATAAGAACCATACAGGTGCTTGGCCGGACCGCGATAGGTATAAGTCGTCGCGGGCTTGGTGGTAGCAAATTCGCGCGCGATGCGCTCGATCGTCGCCGCCGGCACGCCGGACAGCTTCTCCGCCCATTCCGGCGTGAACTGCTGGTAATGCTCTTTCAGTTCCGCCACCGTGACGTTGGTCCAGGTTTCGATGAAATCGGAATCCTGCAGATCGTCTCGCAGGATGACGTGGCCCAGTGCCAGAGCCACCGCGCCGTCGGTGCCGGGAAACACCGGTATCCACTCGTCCGAACGCCCGGCGGTGTTTGACAAGCGCACATCGAAGGTCACCAGCTTGGCCTTGTTGTCCGCCATGCCATCGGCTAGACGCTGGGAGTAAGGGTTGTGGAAATAGGCCGCTTCCATGATGTTGGAGCCGAAATTGAGGATGTATTTGGCATTCGCGAAATCCGGGGTTTCGATGTCCGGCCCCCAGGTCGGCTCCATGCCGACCTTCTTGGAGGACTCGCACACCGAGGTATGGTTCATGACGGTGGCGGATCCCAAAGTATTCATGAAGCGGTCGACGACGCCGCCGGAGCGGTTGCGGCCGTACTTCAGCATGATGGAGTTGGGGTCTTGCTTGAGCGCGGCATCCAGCTTCTGGGCGATCTCGGTCAGCGCCTCGTCCCAGGTGATGCGCTTCCACTTGCCTTCGCCGCGTGCGCCCACCCGCTTCAGGGGGTAGAGAATGCGATCCGGGTCATAGCTGTACCACATGCCGGAGTTGCCCTTGGCGCACAGCCGGCCACGCGTGGATACGTGCTCCGGGTTGCCTTCCAGCTTGACGATGCGACCGTTTTCCACATAGGCCAAGGCACCGTCCTGGATGTTGCAGACGTGGCAGGTAATGGGAATCGCCTTGCGCTCGGAGTAGCCAACCGGGTTGAAATCCTTTCCTCCCAATTCGGTCTCCATGGCGCGCAGCAGCTTCGGCGAAGCCGCCGCAGCGGCTGTAGTAGCGGCGCTGGCCTGGAGGAAGGCGCGGCGCGTGATTTTGAAATTCAACATGGTTTGGTCTCCCTAATCTTTAGAAATAGGTCTGGACGATCTGGCCACCGACCAGAATCGAATAACGCAATGCCATTCCGCCCACCAGAATCAGCACTGCGGCGATCATCATGCCCTGTTGCTGCTTTCCGAAAGGCGCGAGCAGCAGTGCGATCGGCGCCGCCGTACCGAGCAGCATGCCGACGCCGATAAAAATCGTGCCGAGCGTACCGGTGGTCATGAACATGAAGGTGAGTTCCTGCCCCACGCCGCCGTAGGCCGTGGTGCCGAGCAGTGACACCAGCATGACGCCCACCGCACCGGCCGACCAGAGCATGAATCGACGCAGCATGGCGAGCAGTTTCTCGTGCGTCCCCGCCAGAAAAGACGCTACCGCCGCGCCGGATAGCAGGGACATGGCCACGAACAATATCGGCATCAATGGCGTGTTCCACACCGGACGGTTCTGGTGCACGGTGAGATCAAAGCCGGTGTAGACCGGCAAGCCCAAGGCCAGGATTGAACCCAGCACTGCCAGGCGCCGGCTGTCGGTTTCGTCGTTCTTGCGCATCATCCAGTAATAAGCCGCCGATACCGCGCCAAACGAGAGCAAATTCATTCCGCCCCAAGCCAGCGGCGAAGTGAAGTTGAGGTAGGACGGATTGAGCATGTTGAGGAATCGCAGCGGCTGGGACAGGTCGACGATCAGCAGCAACCCGCCCACCACCATCAGCGCGAAGGAGACATAGAAGGCGCTCTTGCGCAGCGGCTCGAATTCCTGGCGGAACCAGGAGAGCATGGAAAAGAAAAACAGCGCCGAAGAAATGCCGATGACGAAGAAATAGATCGAATACGTGCTCGACCACGGCATGTGATGAAAGATATTAAAGTCACCCATGATTTGCTCCTATCCCTTGTGGTTTTTGTTGAAAGCCCGCCTATCCTCTTCCAGCACATCGAGCGGGTTGTAGATCGCGCGGCTGGGCTCGGAAAGGTTGCGGTCCACGCCGATGTAGAACACGTGCGGCTTGGTGCCTTCCTCGGGACGCAACACCTGAGTCGGCAAGGTGGACACCAGTTTCGACACCTCGCTGCTGGGGTCGTTGATGTCGCCGAAAATTCGCGCCCGACCGATACAGGTCACGACGCACGCCGGCGCCAGCCCCTGTGTTACCCGATGGTGACAGAAGGTGCACTTGTCCACCACGTGGGTGATGTCGGTATAGGTGCGGCTCTTGGGTAGCATGAATCGGGCGTTGTAGGGGCAGGACGCCATGCAGGCCTTGCAGCCGATGCAGCGGTCATAGTGCTGAAGCACAAAACCGCCGTCTTCCACTTTATAAGTGGCCCCCACCGGACAGGAACGCACACAGGGCGGATCGTCGCAGTGGTTGCACAGGCGCGGCATGAAATGCTTGCGCACGGTGGGATAGACACCCACCACCTTGTATGGCACCCAGGTTCTGAACACGCCCAGAGGCACGTCGAATTCTGCCTTGCACGCAGTCATGCAGGCATCGCAGCCGATGCAGCGGCGCAGGTCGATCACCATGGCATACCGCTTCAGGCCCGGCTTTCCCCTAGTTTCGATTGATGAAGTTCGCAATTCGCTCATGAGCGCATCTCCTCCTATTGTGTTTGGCAAACAGCGCTTTGTGCCGTTGTGCCCGATGTCCCGCCGCAAACAGAAAACCAGCTTGCAGCTAACAAGGTTTCAGCAATAGCTGTGCCAGGTTAGCTTATGTTAAGACAATCAATCAGATATTGACTGGAATGCGTTCTGGCACTTCATTCATTGTTACCTCCTGGTAATAACAATTCCCCTGTTACCGGCAGCGGCATTACCAAACAGTAACACCACTCACCTGTTTATCGCGCCGGGCAATTTGCGTTACACTCAACATCACGATAAGGAGGTATTTCAGGTGCGATTGAGGATGCGGTGGCTGGTGCTGTGCTGGGCCTTGTTGATGGCCGCGAACACGTGGGCTGCGCAAGCGCCCACCCCGATCCGGATCGGACTGACGCCGGTCTTCCTCGACGACCAGACCGCCTTCGTCAATACCTGGAGGGTGTACCTGGAAAGCCGTCTGAAGCGACCAGTGGTGTTTGTCCAGCGCGCCAGCTACCGGGAAATCACCGACCTCATGCGCAGCGGCAAGCTGGATTTTGCCTGGCTGTGCGGCTATCCTTACGTGCGCAACAAACAGTTCATAAATCTGCTGGCGGTGCCAGTGTATCGGGGTAAACCGGTCTACCACTCTTACCTGATCGTTCCCGCCTCGGACCGGCAAACCCGCTCTATCGCGGATTTAAGGGGCAAGGTATTTGCCTTTTCAGACCCCGATTCCAATTCCGGTTACCTGGCGCCCGCCCATGATTTGTATCTGTTGCAGGAAAGGCCCAACACCTTCTTCAGCAAGACCTTTTACACCTGGTCCCACCGCAAGGTAGTGGAGGCAGTGGCTGCTGGCCTAGCCCAGGGTGGCGCGGTGGACGGTTACATCTGGGATATGCTGGCGTTGCAGCATCCCGAACTGACGGCGCAAACCCGCGTCGTCAGCGAATCGGCGGAATTCGGCTTCCCGCCCTTTGTGGCGGGGAAAGCGGTCGCGCCGGCGGATACGGCAGCATTGCGCAAGGCACTGATTGCCATGACGCAGGACGAGGAAGGACAAAAACTGTTGCGCAACCTGCACCTGGATGGCTTCGTGGCGGGCGACGATCACCTGTTCGACGGCATCATTCGGATGATGCGCGCCATCGCGGACAAGTGACGTGTTCCGCGACCTCAGCTTCCGCTACAAGATCCCCCTGCGCGGCAGCGTGCTGGTGGTCTTCACCGCGCTGGTAGTCACCGCCTCGCTGATGTTCCGTGCCTACGACGACCTCAAGCGGGACGTGCTGCTGAATTCCGCCAGCATGGGGCGGGTACTGGCCCACACGATCACCCCGACCATCGTGCACGACGATGTATGGCGCGCCTATGAAATCATCAATTCACCGTTCCAGGCTACCCCGGATGCGAACCTCAATCAGGCGGAAGAAATCCTGGTGCTGGATGCGCGCCAGCAGGTTTACGTTTCCACCCACCCCAAGCAATACCCCATGCTTTCCGACCCGGCCCGCGTCAGCCCGGACCTCGCCCGTCTGCAGCAGGCGATCGTAGATTATCGCGGCACCGAGCCGAAATCGATCGAACTGGCCGGATCGGACAAATTCTACATGGTAACCCCCATCATTTCCGATGGCGTGGCACTCGGCTCCCTGGTGATGGGATATTCCAGGTCGATGTTCCTGCCGCGCTTCTACGACATCGCCCGTCGCGCCATCATCATGACACTGCTGGTGCTGGCCGTGCTGTTGCCGATGAATTGGTACTGGGCCTGGCGCATGGCGGCGCCCCTGACCCAACTGGCGAGATGCATGGGCAGGGTGGGGCAAACCCTGCCCGACGACCTGGAATGCAACCTGTATGAATCCAGGGACGAGATCGGCCAGGTCGGCATGGCTTTCAAACGCATGATGGGCGAGCTGAAGGACAGGGAAAACCTGGAAAAGCAGATGTTCTTTTCCGAGCGGCTGGCGGCGGTGGGACGTCTGGCGGCGGGCATCGCCCACGAGATCAACAATCCCCTGGGCGGCATGCTGAATGCGATCAGCACCTTCAAAAAGCATGACAACGCCGACCCCCAGACCGCGAAAACCATCTCGCTGCTGGAACGGGGCCTGCTCCAGATCAAGGACATCATCGCCGCCCTGCTGGTAGAGGCCAAATTCCAGAGCCATCCTCTCACCGTGCAGGACCTCGAGGATACCCGCACCCTGGTGCTGCCCGATGCCCACAGGAAAGCGGCAAAACTGGCGTGGGAGAATGACATTCTGGACACCCTGCCGCTGCCTTCGACCCTGGTGAGGCAAATCCTGATCAACCTGCTGCTTAACGCGATTCAGGCGGTGAAACCGCAGGGGCGCGTGCACTGCCATATTTACCGCGACAGTGACAGCCTGACTTTGTTGATCGAGAACGATGGCAAGCATATTGCGACCGAACAACTGGCATACCTGTTCGAGCCGTTCGCCTCCGGCCGCGAGGGAGGACACGGCCTGGGATTATGGGTCACCTACCAGATCGTGCAACAACTGAAAGGAGAAATCGCAGTGCAAAGCCAGCCTGGGGAAACCCGCTTCATCGTGACCTTGCCGCTAGTGGAGCAGACGGCATGAGCGCCGGCCAGACCCGTCTGTGCCTGGTGGAGGACGACGAGATCATGGGGGAATCCCTGTGCGACCGCTTCGAACTGGAAGGCTATGCCTGCGATTGGCACAAGACCGCTGCAAGCGCCCTGGCCAGCCTGGGCAGGAAAGAGTACGCCGTGGCAATCAGCGACATCCGCCTGCCCGACCTTTCCGGCGACGCGATGTTCGCCCGCCTGCTCGAATCGGGCGCGGCGCTGCCGCCCTTCATCTTCATCACCGGCTTCGGATCGATCGACACCGCGGTGAGCCTGCTCAAACAGGGGGCGGCGGACTACGTCACCAAGCCCTTCGACCTCGACCTGATGATGGAAAAGATCCGCGCCCTCGCCGCATCGGCACGCCCTTCCCCGGGCATCAAACCCGGCCTGGGGCTGTCCGCAGCGATGCGCCGCATCGCCGACATGCTGCCGCGCCTGGCACTGCACGCCAGCACCATCCTGATTATGGGAGAATCCGGCGTGGGCAAAGAAAAAGTGGCGCTGGAACTGCACAATAGTGACCCCAAGTCCGCCGCAAAACCCTTTATCGCCGTCAATTGCGGCGCGATCACGGAAAGCCTGATGGAGGCCGAGCTGTTCGGCTACGAGAAAGGCGCCTACACCGGTGCCGACCGCACCAAAAGGGGCGTGTTCGAACAGGCCGACGGCGGCACGCTGTTTCTCGACGAGATCGGGGAAATGCCGCTGGCGATGCAGGTCAAGCTGTTGCGCGTCATCCAGGAGCGCAGCATCGTGCGCGTCGGCGGCGAGGCGCCCATTCCCGTCAATCTGCGCCTGGTCTGCGCCACCCACCGGAATCTGAAGCAGATGGTGGAGCAGGGAACATTCCGCGAAGACCTCTTTTACCGCATCAACGTGATCCAGCTCAGGATTCCGCCCCTGCGCGAGCGTAAGGAAGACATCCTGTGGTTTGCCGATCTGTTCCTGGAACAGTATGCGGCACGGCACGGGGTAAAGAAGAAATTCCTCCATCCCAACGCCGAACTGGCGCTGCTGGATTATCCCTGGCCCGGCAACGTGCGGGAGCTGAAGCATGCCATCGAACGGGCCTACATCCTGAACAACAACGAAACGTTGATGGCAGAGAACCTGTTCGAGGATGGCCTGTTTCCGACAAGCCTCGCCGCCGTGCCCGAGGCCGACCTCAGCCAGTATTTGCAAGCCTGTGAACGCCGTTACATCGTGAATGCGCTCAACCACCACCAGTGGCACATGGGAAACACCGCTACTGCCCTCGGAATCAGCCGCAAGAATTTATGGGAAAAAACAAAGAAGCTGGAGATTCAGGCAGACATCAAGGGCATAAATGGAGATTGATCGATGCGCCTTTAACAATTGTCATCGATGTTGACCTGAACTCAATGATGGCTCCACAACGCCATAGGCGAGCGCCTAACTTCACCCCGTCAGCCCGGCTGCAAGCAACATAGCCCACGCGGTAGCCCACGCGGTAGCCCATATAGGCGGTGAAATCCACCATGATCGGCCCGGGGTAAAGCTGCACCATCGCCAGCCCTTCGTTGGTTTCCTCTTCCGTGAGCCAGCCGCGCCGGATCACCAGTGCACGCAGCTTCTGCAGGATCGCCATGCCGTAGGCCGTCAGGCCCACTTGCAGGAAGGCGAGAAAGATCGTGCGCAGGGGAACTGAGGGCGTATTCATGCCGGTCAAGTTGTTGGTGACGGAGAGTCATCCATGATTACTCCAGCGCCCGCCCTTCCCCCGCCTCCTCGAAAGTCCGCCCGTCGCGGATGTTGTAGATGCGCCTGAAAGTGGGGATGATTTTCTCGTCATGGGTGACGACGATGATGGCGGTCTGGTACTGCGTGGCCATCTGGTTGAGGATGCGCATTACCGCCAGGGCACGTTCGCTGTCGAGCGGCGCGGTGGGTTCATCGGCGAGGATCACCGGTGGCCGGTTGGCCAGCGCACGGGCGATGGACACGCGCTGCTGCTCGCCACCGGAAAGTTCGGAGGTTTCCGCCTTCGCCCGGTGCGCCACATCGAGCGCCTGGAGTAACTCCAGCGCCCGTGCGCGGGCTTCTCCGTTGGGCCGCCCCGCCAGCATGGGCAACAGCGCCACGTTGTCGGTCACGTCGAGAAAAGGAATCAGATAAGGGGCCTGGAAGATGAAGCCGATGCGATCCCGGCGCAGCACCCGCAGGTCGGAAATCTTCCAGGCGTTGTCGTAAATCACCTCGCCGCCCAAGGTCATGCGGCCCTTGGTCGGTTCGATCACCGCCCCCAGGCATTTGAGCAGGGTGGTCTTGCCGGAGCCGCTGGGGCCGATGAGCCCGACCACCTCGCCGGGAGCGACGCTCATGTTCACTTCCTTGAGCGCATCGACGGCAGTGTCGCCCGCGCCGTAACGCTTGCTCAAGCCTTCGATGTGGATGCCGATGCCTTTATCCATGTCAGCCTCCGATCGCCGTCGCCGGATCGACTTTCAGCGCCGCGCGGATGGCCAGGGTGCTGGCGAGGGTGCACACCACCATCACCACCACGAAGCCGCGCGCGGCATCCTCGGGCAGCAGCAGCACGTACTTCGGGAACAGCGGCCCCCACAGCGTGGCGGCGATCTTGCCGACGATGAAGCCGATCACCCCCAGCCCCAGCGCCTGTTGCAGGATCATGCCGGCGATAGTGCGGTTATGCGTGCCGATCAGTTTCAGCACGGCGATCTCGCGGATTTTTCCGAGCGTCATGGTGTAGATGATGAAGGCGACGATGGCCGCGCTGACGATCATCAGGATCACCAGGAACATGCCGATCTGCTTGGCCGCAGTGGCGATCAGCTTGGCGATGAGGATGTCTTCCATCTGCGCGCGGGTATACGCCTGCAGATGCTTCCAGCGGCGGATGTCCTGTGCCACCGCCTCGGGAGAGCGGCCCTCGGCCACCCGCACCAGCACCGCATTGACGTTGTGGTTGCTGGTCTGCGAGGCGTTGATGGCGTCCAGCAGGCCCGGCACGCCGGGGCGGTTGAGCGCGGGGTTGGCGGCGGTGCGGGCGCGCTCGTTGACGATGGCGTCGTTGTCCTTGAGGAATTGCGCTTCCTGGGCGTCCTTGAGGGGGATGAACACCATCGGGTCGCCGCCGGAGGACACCATGCGCCGGGTCAGCCCTACCACGGTGTAATCGTGGCGGCGGATGCGGATGCGGTCGCCGACATGGAAGCGGCTCATGACGTCGGCTATCGCCTCGTAGTGGCCGCGGGTAACGCGCCGGCCCGCCACCAAGTAGCCCGGCTCGCCCGGCTGGGCGGGTTCGAAGCCCACCACCATGGCGCGCACGTCGGTGCTGCCTTTGCGTACCTGCATGGTGAGGTAAGTGACATTGGCGGCCTGCGCCACGCCGGGCATGCCGAGGATGCCGCGATAGACATCGTCGTGGATGCTGGACGATTCGGCATAGGGGCCCAGCGTGTCCTTCTGCACCACCCACAGGTCGGCGCCGCTGTTGTTGAGCAGCACCTTGGCGTCGTCCACCATGCCGCGATAGACGCCCGCCATGGTGAAGGTGACGCCGATCAAGAGCCCGAGGCCCAGCCCGGTGAGGACGAACTTGCCCCAGGAATGCAGGATGTCGCGACCGGCGAGGCTGATCATTTCGCGGCTCCGGCCACGGCGTCCACCACCTTGATACGGCTGTCGTCATTGAGCTCGCGCTCGCTATAGACCACCACCTCGTCGCCAGCCCTCAGCCCTTCGACAATCTGCACCTTGCCGTCGAGGCCCGTTGCGCCGGTCTTCACCGGCACGAAGCGCAAACGCCCGTCTGAACGCAGCCACACGCCAGCCTGGGCGCCACGATAATGCAAGCTGGCATTCGGCACGATCAGCGCATCGCTCACGCCGGGCAGGTGCAGCGTCACGTCCGCCATTTCGTTGCTGGTCACGCCGGGCGGCAAGGTGTCGAAGGCCACTTGGGCGATGCGCTCCTCGGTTACGCTGTCGCTGATCGGTTCCACGCGCGCCACCTTGCCTGCCAGCGCCTTGCCGGGACGGGAACGCAGCGTGATTTCTGCCGGCAGACCCGCGCGCAATCCCGCGGAACGGCCCTGATCCAGCCTCACCGTCACCCACAGGCTTGCGGGGTCCTCCAGCTTGAGTATGGACTGTCCGGCAATCACCGTGGAGCCGGGCTCGGCATCACGCGACGTCACAACGCCATCGACCGGGACCAGCAAACGGATATTCCCGCGCTGCTGCTGCGCTGCCTCGCGCTCGGCTTCGAGGCGGGCAAGGTCATGCCGGGCGCTGACCAGCGCGGATTCGGCGGCGGTCAACTGGGCATCCGCCGATTGCTGTTGCTGCAATTTGGTATCCACCACGCTCTGGCTGACGAAGTTCTTTTTGCCCAGATCGACGTAGCGCCGCACCTCGCTGGCAGCCAGTGCCTGGCGGCTTTTCGCATCCTGAACCTGGGCCTCGGCGGTAGTCACGGCGCTGCGGCCGCGCTCGGTCGCAGCCACTGCTGAAGCCACCCGCTTGTCGAGATCCACCGGATCCATTTCCGCCAGCAATTGGCCCGCTTTCACGCTGTCTCCCACATCCACCAGCACGCTTCTCACCCGTCCGGCGGCAGTCGGCCCGATGAGGTAAGCGCGCCGCGCCTCGACCGTGCCGATGCCTGACAGGGCGGGGGCCACTTCTCCTGTGGTAACCCGGGTCACGGTCACCTTGATCGGCGCGAGCGGGCCGCTCGTCGTCGCCAACCAGGCGAAGGCTATCAACAACGCAACGCCGAAGGCGGCAAACCAGACCTGACGCGGCAAGGTAAAGGGAATTTTCATGGCTTCAGTCCAATCAGTTCACAACATCACAACAAATAGAACCCGCTTAAAACGGCAAGAAGTACGCCCAGCGACCCTTTCAGCACCTGCTGTGGAACATGCCTCTGACAGGCCGCTCCCAGATACATCCCGGCCAATCCGCCCAGGCCGAACAGGCTACCCAGCCACCAGTCGGGTGATGCATAGCCGCCGCCGGGCAACGGCAGAAAAGAATAGACTAGCACGCCAACCACCGAGGTGACGAAAGTTCCCGCTAGCGCCGCGCCTGCCACGACATGGATCGGCAGGCGGAACACCGCGATGCAGAACGGCGCGATGATCGCCCCGCCGCCGATACCATAGGTGCCGCCGATGATGCCCACCATGAAAGCCAGGGCCAGCATGGCGGGGGTACTGAATTCATGCACACAGCCTTGGAAGGTGAATATCACGCGCTCGCGTCCGACGTGCAGGATGCGCAGGCTCATGTCCGATGTTGCCGCAACCGTGCCGGGTTGCTGCGGTTTCCTGGCCGCCCACGGAATAAACCCGGACAGCAAACGCCAGCTCAGGTACAACAAAACGGCGCCAACGAACAATTTGAAACGCGCTGCATCCGGCAAATACAGGACGCGCAGATAGAACCCCAGCACGATGCCGGGCAGCGTGCCCAAGGTGATGAGCCCCGCCAACGGCCAGAACATCCGCCCTTCGCGCACGTAGCGCCACACCCCGCCGGGCGTGGCGAACAGGTTGAACACCAGATTGGTGGCGCTGGCGGCAGGACCGGCGAACCCCAGCACACTCATCTGGAACGGCATCAGCAAGAAGGCACCGGAGATGCCGACCATGGAACAGAAAAAAGAGAGCACGAATGCCACCAAGGGCGGTAGCCACAGCCAGGTTTCCACCCCCGAGGAAGAAAAGTGCCAGTAAAGGGCGCTCACGGGTTCTCTAATTCCAGGTAAACATTGCTGGCGTTGAACCGGTGCAGGCTATCGAAGTTCCGCAGCGAACGGTAGGCGCCATCGTCCAGGGTATTGATGGCGGTTTCCAGGTCGCCCCAGTCTTTCACCGCCTGGGCCATGTGGCTGCGTAGCAGTCGCAGGTAGTCCCGTGTGTCATGTTGGGCTTGGGCAAGATCGCAGATGTTTCCATGGCCGGGAACGATAAGTTTCGGTGCCAGCTTCTCCATCGCCGCGAAGGAATCAAGCCAGTCGCGGCTACTGCCGAAAGGGAAAACACCCAGCATGCGATCCACGAACACCAGGTCGCCGGAAAACAGCACGTTCTGCTTCGGCAGCCAAACCACGCTGTCTCCCGGCGTATGGCCGCCGTGGAAATGCAGTAGCCGGATTTCCTGCCCGCCCAGACGCAGGGTTTCGGACTGGTCGAAGAAACGGTCGGGATTGACTGGCTGCGTTCCCGCCATTTTCTTGCCCAAGGTTTGGCGCAGACCGTCCAGCTGCATCCCGCCCCGCGCCTGCATGTCGGCCAAGGCGGGCCGGGCGGCAACAATCTCGGCGCCGATGGATTTGAAGTAACCGTTGCCCAGCCAGCGGTGATCCTGGCCGCCGGTATTGACGACCATTTTCACCGGCTGGCTGGTCACCGTCTTGATGGCGCGATGGATTTTTTTCGCCACCTGCCAAGTGGGGCCGCTGTCGATCACAACCACGCCGTCACCGGTGACGATAAAGCCAGTGTTGGCGTTCATGCCTTCGTTGTCGGTGGTGCGCATCCCGGTATCGCCGATGAAGGCGTACACATCGGGAGCCACCTTGACCGGCGTGAGGGTAAACGCAAAAGCATCGCCCACCGCCAGGCAAGAGAGGAACAGAATAATTCTGGTCAGGCGGATCATTTTATTTATTGAACACGGTAAGTCGAGTGGCAGGCCACGCACTGCTGTGTCACCTTCGACAGGCTATCCAGGGCGCGGGGGAGATCGCCTTCCTGCGCGGCCATGGCAAAACGGCTTGCGGCATGATGCATCTCCGTGCCAATCGCCTGCATCCCCTTGGGCATGTACGGCGCCATGTGGGAGGCGTTATGCGCGACCATCGAAGTCATTCCAAGCCGGTGTTCGGCGATGTCCGCCGCCTTGTCCAGTTCCGATTTGGCCAGCAGCGCCAGAATTTCGTTCAGCGCCGCCAAATGGTCGCGCATGTTGGAAAGCTGATGCTGTCTCATCATCTCGGGAAAATTGACCTTCTCGCGGGTATCGTCAGCCGCTTCGACGGAAGGCAGAATGCCCGCCGCCAAGGCCAGCACGCACACGATTTTAAAGAGTTTTTTCATGTTTTGATACCTCGGCACATTAATCGGAAGGCTCATCTTAAATCAGGCTCCCGCATACCGGATATGATTTCAGTCATATACGGTATGCGGGATAACCGTTTTCAAGCATTTCCCAACAGTCTCAGGATCTGGCCTTGCCTTTCGATCAACCCGCGCGCTTCCATATCATTCAGCGTCCGGTAGAGTGTTTCGTGGGCCAAGTTCATTTCCGCCGCCCACGCCTTGAGCGACCCGGGCAAATGGACCTCGCCTGTTTCTTCGGCGCCTTCAGTCAGAAGATAATGCAGCACGCGATCGGATGCGCCCTTCAGGCTCAGCCGTTCGAAACGTTTGCGCAGGGCGCGCAGATTTCCCGCCAGTTCCATGGCCCAGGCGAAGGCAAAACTGCTGTCGCCCTCCAGAAAAGTGCGGAACACCTTTACCGGAATGGTTAACAGCGTTCCCTCTGCCGTGCAAATCGCAGTGCAATGATAGTATTCGGCACCCAGGCTGGCTTCGGCAAAATATTCCCCCGCACCGGCACGATGAAGCAATATCTCACCGCCGTCTGCGCCATAACGAACCAGCCTGATTTCCCCAGCGACCACGCGATATATCGCTTGAACGTTATCGCCGAGATGAAACAGCTGTTCGCCTTTCCTGATTGGCCCGATCCTGCAAGTCTGCCTCAGTTCAGACGGGAAAAATGACGGGAAAAAATCTTCCATAGAGATTAGAGAACCTCGATATTCAACGAACAACAAGGGCTGGAATCAGCGTTGTTTTTCAGATACCCACACATAGAACATCGGCAGATAGAACAGGGAGAGCACCGTCCCCAACAATAGCCCGCCGATCGCCGCATCGGCCAACGGAGAAAGGCGCTCCAACCCCACCGCGCGCTGCATGGCGATCGGAATCATGCCGGCGATGGTGCCGAAGGCGGTCATCAGGATCGGCCGGTAGCGCAACCGGATCGAGTCCATTGCCGCCTCGAATGCGCCACTGCCCGCGCGACGACGCTCCTGAATGAAATCCACCATCAGGATGGAGTTTTTGATGATGATGGAAAACAGCAGGACGATGCCGAGAATGGCGGGCAAAGCCAGCGCCTTGTTGAAGGCCAGCAGCCCCCATACCGCACCGATGGCTGAAAGCGGCAAGATGATGATCGACAGCAGCGCCAAAGCAACGCTGCCGTAGGCGGGAGTAAGCACTCCGAACAGCAGCAGCACGCCCATCCCCAAACCCGTCAACATGCGCTTGCTTGAATCTGCTCCCGCTGCATTATCGCCCATGTCGCTGGCTTCCACGCCCGGCGGCAGCACCTTCTGTACCGCGGCAAGAGAGTTCTCGCTCAGAATGCTGATCGGCGCAGTATTGCGATAGCCCAGCACGTCCATGCTGTAGCGGTTGCCGTTGGTGGTGAGCAGGGAAAGCCCCGGCTGGTTGACGATAGTGCTGATTTCGCCCAGGCTCACCGTGCTGCCGTCCGGCAAGGGGATGGGCAGCAGGCTCAGGGTCGCCGGGTTGGATCGGTAGGGTTCGCTAAAATAGCTGCGAACCGGGATGGCGCTTACCGTGGGCAGCTTGCTCATGCTGGCCACGGCCGCGCCCTTCAGGGGCAACTGGGCGAGCACGACGTCGGGGGTCAGGCCGAGCGTGCGCAGTTTGTCCTCGTTCAGCACCAGGCTGGCTTCCGTGGTGTTGGCGTCCCAGCTCACCGACACCGAGGACAATCCGGGAACGGTTTGCAGTGCCGCCTTGACGCGTTCGGCAGCAGCCGGCAACAGCCGCCAGTCTTCGGCTGTAAGGCGGATGTCGACCGGCGCCTTGATGGTGGAAAGCGCGGTAGCGCCCGAGTCATAGGCATCGGCGATAGTCACCCCCGGCAGGGCCGCAAGCTGGCGGCGCAAATCCGCCTCGATCTGCCAACTGCTTTCCTTGCGCTCCAGGCGGTTGACGTAGGTGATGGCGAAGGTCGCCTCCGCCGGCAACTGGCCGGAGCCGAGGGAAATCACCCCCGCCTCGGAACCGAATGTCGCGCTCACCCGCTGCACCCGCTGGTCCTGCATCAGGCGTGCCTCGAAAGCCTTGAGCCGGTTTTCCGCCACATCCACCGGCTCGTTGGCGCCGAATTTCACGTGCACCCGCACGATGCCGGTATCCATCGGCGGCAGCGCGTCCCTGCCGATCAGGGGAATGATGGTCTTGAAGCTGAACACCAGCAGCATGAAGGCGGGAATCACCAGGATCATGCGGCGGAAAAATCCGCCGTTGAAGGCGAAACGCAGTGCGCCGGCATAGAGTCCCGCTCCCGGCGCCACGGTGCGCTGGTAAAATTTTTCCATGAAGAGTTCGAGGCGGTTCTTGGGCGGCAAGCCGTTGCGGTACCAGAAGACAGAAAGACGGGGGATGAAGGTCACCGCCACGAAATAGGAGGTGAATACCGCGATCACCACCGCCAGAATCAGGTGCTTGAATATCTGCTGGGAAAAGTCGCCGACGAACATCAGCGGCGCAATCACCACCGCCGTCGCCAGGGTGCCGACGAATACCGGGAACAGCACCTCCTCGGTGCCCCTGCGGATGGCGGTCTGCACGTCCTCATGCAGTTCGCCCAGGTGGCGTTCGATATTCTCCAGCACCACCACGGCGTCGTCCACCAGCATCCCCAGCGCCAGGATGATTCCGGTCATGACCAGGATATTCAGCTCCTTGCCGGTCAGCCACAGGATCGCCAGGGTGGAAAGGAACACCAGCGGGATCGACACCAGCGCCGTCGCCACCGCGCGCCAGTTGCCGAGGAAGAACAGGATCACCACGCTGGTGAAGATAATGGCGTCGCGCAGCGCCTCCACCATGTTGGCGTTGGAGGTCTGGATCAGCTCGCCCTGGGTGTCGGCTATGGAAAATTCGATGTTGGGATAACGCGCCTTGAGCCGGGGCAGCTGCGCCTCGATATCGTTGATCGTCGCCTGCACCGCGCCTCCCGGCGCGCGCAACACCGCCACCGCGATGGCGGGCTTGCCGTTGCCGTGATAGGCGGAATAGCGCTCGGCATGGTCGAGGCGCAGTTCCGCCACGTCGCCCAGCGTCAGGCCGTGGATCAACGGCAGCAGGCGCAACGCCTCGACGTTGGCGCGCTCGCCGTAGATCGTCAGGGTCAGGCTGCTATCCTTGCCCTGGGCGGTACCCAGCGGCCAATCGCGATTGAGCTTGCCGAGCAGGTCCTGCAATTGCGCCTGGGAAATGCGGTAGCGGGCAAGCTTGAGGGGGTCGAACTCGACTCGCACCGCCGGCTCGTAGCCGCCAAAAATCTCCACGTTGGCAATCGCCGGTTGGGTGATGAGGGCAGTGCGGACATCGTTCTCCGCCAGCAAGCGCACCTGGGCCAGAGTCAGGCCGCTGCCCGCCTTGGGCGAAAGCGCCAGCACCATTACCGGCGAAGTGAAGCCACCCACCGCGTAGACGCTGGAAGGCGGCACCTCGGGAGGTAGCTTGCCGCGCACCCTGGAGAGCGCGTTATTCACGTCCAGCAGCGCCGCATCCAGCCCCTTCTCGTAATTGAACTCGGCGCGCACGATCGAGACTTCGTTCTTGTTGGTGCTCTGCACGTCGCGCACGTGGGAGAGGGCATACAGCTCCTGCTCGATCGGGCGCGACAGCTTCTGCGCCACGGTCAGCGCGGACGCACCGGGCAACTGGGTGATCACCGTGACCTGCGGCCGCTCCACGTCGGGATACATGTTGCGCGGCATGTTCATGTAGCCGACCACACCCAGCAGCGAGGTGATCGCCAGGATCATCTTCAGCAGCAGCGGACGGTTATGGAAAAATTTGAATAACATGGCTTGTCCTGGTTTGGTAGGGTGGGCACGTTTTTGTGCCCACGCAGTCAGCGAAGGTTGTTTCCGCGTGGGCACAAAAACGTGCCCACCCTTGCTCAGTTGGGCTGAACGCGGAATGGCACCCCGGCGGCCAGCCGGGTCAGGATGTCGGGGCTGGCGCAGGCCACGCGTTGGCCGTGCAGCCGGTTGTCCAGCGTGGCGGCGCCCTCCTCCCCCGCTGCCGCCAGCGCAATGCGCAGCGGCTCCACCTTCTTGTCGTCCGGCAGCCGCAGCACGGTGGCGGACTTTCCGTCGTCATTGAACAGGCAGGCGCGGGGCAGGAACAGGGCCTGGCTGGACTCGAACACCACGGTCCTGACTTCGATGCGCGCGCCGGGAATGAAGGCGCCATCCTGGGTGCGCGCCTCGTAGCGGCGCAAGCCTTGCGGGCCGGCTTCCGGCCATGGCCGTAGCGGCAGGGTCTGGCCGCCGACGCGCAACCCGGTCGGCTGCACGGTTTCCGGCACGCTGACCAGCAAACGGTTGCCGGAGCGGGTATCGACGATCTTCAGCAGGGGTTTGCCGGGCGTGGCCAGGTCGCCCGGCTGCACCAGGCGCTGGCTGACCACGCCGGCGAAGGGTGCCGTCACCGTGGCATTGCGCAGGTTTTCCCTGGCCGCCGCATGGCGGGTCCGCGCAGCAGCAAAGGTAGCCTCGGCCGACTGGAGCTGCTCCTGGGAGACGCCCTGGATCGGGTACAGGACTTGGGCGCGGCGCAGGCGTTCCTGCTCGGCCTTGAGATTGCTTTCGGCGGCAGCCAGATCGGCATCGAGCGAACTGCCCTGTGATTGCCCTTGGGCTTGCCCCTGGCCTGGCGGGCTCATGTCGAGGCGCGCCAGCAGGTCGCCGCGCTTGAAGCGCTCCCCCTCGAACAGCGGCAAGGCAGTCACGTAGGCGGTCAGGCGGCTCGACACCATGCTGTCGCGCACCGCCTGAACATCGGCGGTGGTACGCAAGGTCAGCGCCACCGGCCCTGTTTTCAGGGTTTGGGTTGTCACCACCACCGGCAGCGTCTGCGGGGTTGTTTCCTGGGCGAGCTGGTGACGCTTCTTCATGACCAGCGCAACGCCGGCACCCACTACGGCAACAAGGATCAGCACTACGACGGCTTTCTTTTTCATTTTGCATCCATTCGGGCAATATAGTTTTCAGTCGGCAATCCGGTCAGCACCTGGGCCGCAGACCAGGTAGCCCCGGCGCGCGCTTGGGCCTGTGCCAGGCGATAACGAGCATCGAGCAGATTGCGCTCGTGCTGGAAAAGGTTTTCCAGAGTCTGGCTGCCGAGACGCTGCATTTCCCGCTGCACCGCTGCCACCTGCTCACGGTAGGCCACTTCCTTTTCCACCGCCAGGGCATCTGCGGCAGCCACATCGTAGGAGGCGCGCAAGTTCGCCAACTGGCGGGCGCTGTCGCGTGCGGCGGCCTCGCTCTGTTCGGCGGCGGCCCGGGCATTCAGCCGTTGCGCATCCGCTTGCCGGTATTGGGTCACGCCCAGCGGCAGGCTCACCACGCCACCCATCGCCCAAGTATCGCGGGTGTCGCCGCCGCCGACATTGCGAAAGTAATTGGCGTCAAGGCTCAGCAAGGGCAGCAGCGCCCGACGGCTTTCATCGGCCTGGGCACGCGCCGCCTCGCTGCGGGCCTGCGCGACCCGCGCCGGAAGAGTGGCATCGGGGATGGCGTCTTCCCAGGCGGGGACAGGAATATCGGCACGAGTCGGCAGGAATTTTTCACGGCTGCTGGCCTCTTGAAGATCGGCCTGCGCCTGGATCAGCGCGCCATCGAGCACGGCCTCGTCGGCAACCAGCCGAGCCAGTTCGCTCTCGGCATAGCGGGCGTCGACACCCGCCGTCTTGCCCAATTCCAATTCCTTCCTGATACGGCTATGGGTGGTCTCGACCCGCTGGCGGTACAAAACCAGCGCCTCGCGCTGTTTGAGCAGCGCCTGCAGGGTGAGATAGGAACTGGCGGTCTGGTGCAACTTGAGCAGGGTTTGCTGGCGGGCCAGCAGTTCGGCTGCATTCAGGTCGTGCTGCGCCCGTTCCCGGTTTGCGGCGATCACGCCAAACAGATCCACCGGCAGACTGTAGGCCAGCCCGGCTTGGCCGATCCGGTCGGAGATGAGGGGAGCGCCGGACGTACCGGGGGTATAAACCCCCACCACGCGCTGGCCTTCATAATTGTGCCAACCTGCGGACAGCGCAGCACTGCCGAAATACCGGCCGGTCGCGGCATCCTTCTGCGCCCGCGCCGCTTCGACTTGACTGGCTGCCGCGCGCGCTTGGGGATGCAGCAGAGCAGCCTGAAGCAAATCGCCCAACTCGCCCGCCTGCACTGCTGGCCCCAGCATCAGGACGGCCAGAGCGGCGGGAAAGAAACAAAGTTTCGCCTTCATGTCACTTTGCGGCATGGATCTGGAACAGGTTGTGGCAGTTCACGCAGCTTTGCAGGATGTCCGCCAGTTGCTTCTGGGTGTGCTTGGTATCGCCCAGGCTTTCGGCATCCATCGCCAGCTGGTCAAAACCGCCGTGGACGGCGAAGGCGAGTTGCTTGAATTCCTTCGGCAGCTTGGCTTTCAATGAATCCGGCACCTCATGGGCCGCCTGGCTGCCCAACGGCTTGGCCGCCTGCGCCACGGTTTTCAGGTCGTCGCTCGACAGGGCGTCGGCCATGATCTGGATGCCATTCAGGAACTGGCGCATCTCCAGCAAAATCATCGCTCGCTCGGACGGCTCCAGGCTCAGCGCTTTGCGTTCGTCTTTGAGATTTGCATGATCCCCCGCGCCATGCGAATGCTCATCATGCGCCCATACCGGAGCAGCCATAATAATCATTGCCAGTGTGCCCCCCATCAGCATCTGCTTGCCAGACTTCACCATGCCATCTCTCCTTTTAAACTTGTTCCTCATTGATTCCGTGACCGGATTCCATTCAGGTAAATCGGGAAAACCTTCTTAGCCTCGTCCAACAGGGAACGCCGACCGCCGAATATGTTGGACTGCAGCACCAAGCCCTGAACCATGCCGATAAACAGGGTTGCCGCGCTGCCTTCATCAAGGTCGGGCCGGGCAAGACCGGCGGCCTTTGCTTGACCAAGCAAACCCGCAACCCTGGACTCGTAACCGGTGATGATTTCCTGTATCAACTGCTTCAACCGGGTATCCCGGCGCAGCAAATAATCCGAGAACACCAAGCGCGGAATGGCAGGATGCTTGGCGACAAACGACACATGGGCAAGAAAAATTCCTTCCAGCGCTTCCAATGGATTCTCACTACGTGCTGCAGCGGCCTCCACGATGCTCATCAAGCGGCGGCGCACCCAGTTGATTGCCGCCACCCAGATATCATCCTTGGTCGGGAAATGGCGAAATATTGCACCCTGGGTCAAGCCCATCGCATCCGCCATATCTTGCGTGGTCACCGACTCCACCCCGACTTTTGCCGCTAGATCGATTGCCACCTGGACGATCTCCTCCTGACGCTCCTCTGCGCCCATGCGGTGCTTGCGGGGCTTTTCAGTATTATTTATCGGGATATTCTTTGGCATCTTCCACGTACTAAGATAGTAATTGGTCACTATCTTAGTACGTGGAACACATCATGTCAAGACATGACACGGCAAACTTTAAAACGAATGCCAATTGACCTTTCAGCATCATCAAAGTAGAATGCGGCCTCTTCGGGGTGTAGCGTAGCCTGGTAGCGCGCCTGGTTTGGGACCAGGATGTCGGGAGTTCGAATCTCTCCACCCCGACCAGGATTTGTCCGACAATCTGCCCGTAGCTCAACCGGATAGAGCACCAGCCTTCTAAGCTGGGGGTTACAGGTTCGATTCCTGTCGGGCAGACCAGTTAGGTCTGTTTTATCAGTGGTGGCTGTAGCTCAGTTGGTAGAGTCCCGGATTGTGATTCCGGTTGTCGTGGGTTCGAGCCCCATCAGCCACCCCAAAAAAAACAAAGGCTTACGAGAGATTGTAAGCCTTTTTTATTTCTGCTTTGGCCGTTTTTTGACTCCAAGTGTCCCCGTTTTGTCCCCGTTTGTCCTCAAACGTCCCAGTTTGAATGACCCCGTTTTGTCCCCATCAGAAGAAAAGCCCGCCACAAATGAGATATGGCGGGTTCAGCGTTGCCCATTTCACAGAATCGACGGTTACAACCTTGCCCACCAGCTCGTCCGTCAGTGAGACCTTGCGGACGGTGGAAGTCACGGTGACAGCAATAAGGCGAGGATCATCGTCCGAACCTGCCAGCCGGGCCTGAATGTCATAGTCGATGTTCTGCGTAAGGCAGCGGGCTGCAAGGGAATCCAATGTTTGCACTTGGATTCGTCTTTCAAAAATACTATTTTTCTGGTTCAGGCAGTAAGCCGCCATCTGCTTGCCGATCTCTGCAAATCTTTGGCGGGCAGCCTTGGAAGTAGAAAAGCGCGCCTCCGCTTCCAAGCGCCGCTCACCATCTTGCATATAATCGATCGTCACGGGATCGCCATTATCCGTTTTGCATTCAACCCGACCCCGGTGCAAATCGGGATAGTCGTCGGTTTGGAAAATGATATGGCTATCCGCGCAAAAGTTCGGCGGGCTGCTATCGGCCTGCGCCAGTGAGGCGGCGGCCAGCAGCAAAAAAGAAATGGCAATTTTTCTCATGGTTTTCATGTTTATTCTCCTTTGATGGTAATTTGATTCCAAACCCGGTCTACCCCTTCAGCCAAATCCTCAGCTAGACGTGAAAGATCAGGGTCGCGCTGGCCGGCAGAGTGGACATAGAGTGCAGCCAGGACGATTTCGACGTGGTGGATAGGGTAAATTTCCATGGCCGTCTGGGCGCGGGCGAGCAAATTACCAGGTGTCACGTCTTTGCCCAGCGCCTCCAGGCCGATTTCCATTGCGGTTCCGATGCCCATTTCACACCCCCATCCTGGTCAGAATTCCGATAATCAAAAGACCAAACGGATAGAACAAAGCAAACCCTATGGCTGCCATTATTAAGACAAATATCGCTGCGCCAGTCACCGCGCCAATCAAGGCTCCGGCGAGGATGAAGACACGATAAATTGCCTGGAATGGGCGCCAAAACGGCTTTTCCTCCACCATCAAATCACGGTGGGCTTGATGTCCTAAAAAAAGACCTCTGATCGAGGTTTGAAGTGCATCTGTTTTCATTGGTGAATCTCCTTTGCGTTGATGACAATTCCAGTTTGCCTGGGAAGAAAAAAACCGTACCGTCAGTTTATTTTGTGCTGGACGAAGCCCCTGTCCCTGCGCTGGCGCGGCTGGATTCGCTTGTGGCAGCAGATTTTTGCTGCGACTTGGAAACATTCGACTCCAGCCCAAGCATGATCTGCTTGCCGTTGATGTAGCCATTCCCAAAAAATGGCATGCTGTTCTTGATCATCGCAGATCCCTGTGCCGTGCCCTGAAAATCGCCCTGCCCGTCCATGAAATGGGTGCCGTTGAAGCCGGTCAGGTCCACCGTCTTCTGTGTGCCGGTCGCCTGCGCCACAGCTTGATTCCAGGTGTTCAGCAAGTCCTGGGCAGAGATAGCCTCCCACTCCGCCCTGATTTTTGCCGCTGCATCATCCGGGTCGGCAAGTACACTGGGTGAAAGCTTGTCCGCAAGGCGCTGGAAAATCGAATTAGAAAACAGCATGGCGGCTTCTTGGCCGGACATGAAGTTCGATCCGCACTTCTTCGCCTCTTTTGCTTTTGCCGGGGTGGTGAAGAAGCTCGGGCCGCTGGCCGCCAGCATGTCGCACGGCCAGCCAGCGGTCGGCGCCAGGGCGCTGGCAATCGCCAGTTCACCTCGTCGGCGGATGGCGCCTTCTCGGGTGGGGACGATGTGTTTTTCAGACAGGAGTTTGGGGTCTTGCATTTTCAAGAACTCGATCGCGGCCACGATATTCGGTTCTGCGAAATATTCATCTGGCGGTCCAGATGTGAAATTAATATCCCGAGCCGCCGCGGGGTCTGCCACGTTTTTTGCCAGCTCCTGGGCGATCAAAGTTTGCGCCGGCATCGTGACCGTTGCCTTCGCTGATTTTGTGAAAGACAGTGATTTAATCCAGGACATGACTGTCCCGCTGTCTGCGCCGGCGTTCGCCTCGCTCCCCGCCCCTGCCCCTGCCGTGGGGCCTGAGTTGGAGCATCCGGCGGATAGACTGATAACGGCCAGTGCTGCAATCATAGTTTTCAGTTTCATTTTTGGTCTCCTTGAGTTTGAGTCAATAATTTGTCCATGTCCTGCTTCATCTTCTCCATTTCCTTACGTCGCTTCTCTTCTTTTGCCTTGACTTCATCCTTGGTCTGAGCCAGTTCACGGCTGGAGTCCTGGGCCTGCTTCTCCAGCGCCGGATCCGGCTTGCCAAGGGCTTCAGCAAACTCTGCGTCGAACTGCGCCTTATCTGCCTGCACCTGGGTTTGCTGGACCTTGTAATCATCGTGTTGGATATCGAAGGTTGTCAGGTACAGCCACGCAGCAAGAACGGCGGCTGGCGCGGCGATGAATACCCACAAAAGCCCCCCGTTCATGCTTCACCTCCTTTCGGCCAGCTGTCGATGGAAAAAAACTTGAACGGGGCACGGTGCTTGTCTGCAAGTGCCACCTTGCCACCCGCCACGGTAACGGCCCTGACCGCCGCAAACGCCTTTTCCAGTCGTGCTTCCAGCCCCGGTGGAGTGAGGTAATGCACCTCTCCCCACTTCCCGGCCTTGATCTCCTGGAGGTAGGCGGCGATGATCTCGGCGTACCGCTTCGGCGTTTTGATGTGACGCTCAATTTCGATTGCAACCGATTTGCCATTCGGGCTTGTGGCCTGGGCGTCGGGTACTTTTTTTAAGCCCGTGCCGTACAAAACTTTGCCAGGAATCCAATCGGCCCAGCCGGCATCTTCCGCTGCCAGGCGCACCTTCTGAGTGTCCAGGTGGTGGGGGATGTAGTTGGAATTGGTGCGGCCTAATTCGAAGAATGGACGGTCCTCAAAAACGTCCGAGAGAGCCAGGCCATGAGGTGTCACGCCCCAGAGCTGAAGGCGCCGCCCGTCGCAAAGGTGCGCCTCGGTTTTTAGCGCGCCTTGTTTTTGAAGGGATTGAAGGGTGCTTACTGCAACAGCCCGGCTAACGGACATCACCTGGGCGGCAAGGTGGGTAGACGTATACACTTCGCCAGATGCAAGGAATTTCAGTAACAGTTGGCGCTTGGCATCGCGCCTGGCGTTGCGCTCAATGACGGTCATTTGTGGAGGTAGTTGTCGTGGCATATTTTCTCTTTCCTGAGATGCCCTGGCTGATCGCCGGGGTTATGCATTTCAGTTTGCCCCGGAAGAAAAAAACCGTACCGTTACACATCGTACCCATGGGAAATCAGCACTTGGTGCAGGTTTGCCGCTTCCCATGAACCCGGCCGAGTGATTACCATGCCGGCGTCTTCGGCTAGCATTGCCAGGAGTTGGGCAGGCGTCAGGGGGCCGTGAGTGGTGGCGCCGTTGCGTGTCTTGTCCGCCTCGCCACATGCCTTCGCCAAGTCTACTAAGGCTGCTGCGGTGGCCTCGCGGATTGTGATGGTGATGCGTTTCATCGCTGCCCTTTGGTGGGCCTCGGGGGTGCAGGGGGAACACCCTGCGTTGTTATCTGTGGTGCTGGTTGTTTTTGTTGCCATGGTTGCTCTCCTTTTCTGTGATGTTCTGCCCTTCGGAGCCGCCTCAAAAAGGGCGGCCAGGGCTGGGCGTTCAGGCGGTTGCAAGCAGGCGTGACAGCCGGGGTTTCGAGGGTGCGGAATACCGGAACCGGGCGGCCTTTTGCCCGGTGAGGATATACCGCACCCTCGCCGGCTGGCGCGACTGCTTGCGCCTTTAACCGCCTGCCCAGCCCTGGACGCACTGGGCGGCTCCGAAGGGCAATCACAGAAAAGGTGAACGGCAACAAAAATTGTTTCCAGCGCCACGGCGCAGGGCCAGCCTCACCGGCCCGGCGCACCCAACGCGACGGCGCAGCCGTGGCGTTGCACAAAAAGGCCATCTTTGTTCCACACGATCTCGCGGTTTTTTGCGAGATGGTGTGGAACCTAGCCAAGGCAAAACCAGCGCTTCAGAGTGATTAAAACCGGTAGTTTCTGTTTTCGATGAAATTCCCGCCGGGCTTTCGTTAAACATCGATCAGGCTCTCCCCTTTTGTTGGCGCTGGCGAATCGATTTCGATTGATTCCTCCGAGGTGGCGGCTTTATCGCCGGCCACCTCATGGATTCTGACGGCCTCGACGTCCTTGGCTACTTTGATTGGCTGGATCGACACGAATTTTGGCAACCCATCGCCGTAGAGCACTGCAACAGATTTCGGAAGGTTCAAAAGCATGTTTGTATCTACGTAATACCGTTCGGATTGCCGAATTGTCCTTTCTGTATCCATCGTTTCAGCCAAGGCTACGTTTTTCTGTAGCCGGCGGGCTTCATCGTCCACCTGGACGGTGCCGCTCATCGTCGCCAACCATTCGGCTGTAGCGGGATTCATAACGCGGTAACACAGTTTGAGCCGGCAGTTTTCCACGATGCTGTCAACGACGGCATCGGGATCCAGATCCTTCGGACAGTCCCGGAGGTCGCCCAGGCTTTGATGCGCCAGGACAAGGTGAACTCCCTTATCACGGGCCGCGCCAAGCCCTTCTAAGGCTGGCCGACTCAGGTGGTACTTCACCTCATCAAGGACAACACAGACGGGACGCAACGGCCCGGCCATTCGATCACGACGCTCTGCAAGCTGGATGAAGCGCACCAATAGCAGACGCTGAATGGTCTTCACGATGTCGTTTCTCATGCTGCCGACAAAATATACGACGCCCCCACTTTCCAGCATCTGCGCCAGATCCACCCCCTGCCCTGATTTCGCGTTGATGCTTAGCGTTTGGGCCAGCTCGCGCAATTTGCCTGCAAATTTTTCCGCGTCGGCAAGTTCTTCCATGTGGCCGGCAAAAACGGAAGCGGCGGTGCCATTTTCTTGAGCAAGCCATGCCGCAGCGCGGCCGGCTACCTGACGGTCGGCAATACCATAGAAATCCGAAGCGTCGCCCCGTTCGGACAGAGAAAAAGCGGCCATGAATAATTCATGAATCTCCTCCTTGCTTGCCCCTGAAAATGGATTGATTTGTGGCGCATTGGGCGGATTGAGATTCACAAAATGGAACGGCACACCCAGTTTTTTGGCAGTGTGATAAAGCACATGTGGCGCCCATTCATCATTTTTAGGATCGCAAAAAAACACTGTCTCGCCTCGGGCGAGAAATTGCGCAGCCATCACGCCCAAACTCACACCTTTACCCGCTCCGGTAGTTCCAACAACTTGGGCGTGCGGCGCGCTAGTGCCGACTGGAAAGTCGATGTAAACAGGTTTTTTCTGCTCATCGAGTCCAAGGAAAAGCCCTTTTTTTTGATTGAAGTAAGGCACGGGATCAAACTGAAGAGACTTGGGCAGAAATTTCTCAATTTGACGAACATCGGTTTTTCGATTCCGTTCTAGGCTTGACCGAATGGTCAACCTGGATTTCAGTTTTTCCAATCGCTGAACTCCGTACCTTAGCCAAACAATGACAACGGATAGGCCGATAAAAACAGAAGCCATCCAGAACAGAAAAGTTGAAACAGGCATGTAAACATCTTTGGAAATAAGGTATTGAGAAGCCGATGGAATGAAGAAATACAACGTACCTGGCAATAGTCCGATACCACCGATTATCAACAGTAAATATTTCTTAAATTCGGCATCTTCTGGCTGATTCAATCCAAGAAGGATAGCACCGGAAAGAAACCCGTATGGATACAGAAATAGGAAAAGCCGCGCCAGTGAAACAACAATAAAAGTAAAAAAGGTATCGAACATTTTGGCTTCCTGAAAATCCGAGATTTTGAGATTTCAGTTTGCCAGTCCTCAAAAAAACCGTACCGCGCCAGGCTATCTTTCGCGCGTAGCGCGTCCGGGCGAAGCCCGTTGGGTTGCACCCGCGCTTGCGGGTAACACCCCTTCGCAGAAGGTTTAGGATGGGCGAAGACCATTAATGAAACCGCGAAGCGGGTTACTCCCCCGCTTAGGCGGGGGCAGGGGGTGGAACGCGAAGCGTGTTGACTGCAAGCGCCAGCGCGCAGCATTTACCCGCCTAAGCGGGGAAATGTGAAGGGGAGCCGCCGCCATTTTTTGGGAGTGGGCGCAGCCCCACGACAAAAAAAATGAGCGGTGGGACAAGGCAAAGGCCGGGCAAAGCCCGTGCCGTCTTGCCGCAGTCTCGACGAACGCCCCGCCCCCAAGGCGGGGTTGAGGAGACGGGGGGAGCCGCCAGAAAATCCCGCCCCCAGGCGGGATAGGGCGCCCCAGCGCCCGGTTTCTGAGTGGGGGGCAAAGCCCCGCCGCCGCTGGAGCGAAGCGCTCACGGCCACCCCGTTTTTTGATTCGGCGTCCAGCCGAACCCGCAGGGCAAGGAGGAATGAGCGCAGCGAGTTTCGACGCAGTTAAAAAAGGGGGTGGCCGTGAGCGCAGCGATACGGCGGCGGCCCCGAGGGAGGCGAAGCCGACCGCTGGAACGAAGTGAAAGCGCAACGAAAGGCAGGCAGGCGGGCGTCCAGCCCGCCAATGCCCCCGCATCCCCGCCCTAGCGGGGGGCGCTGCAAGCGCCGGGGCATGGTGCCTGACTGTAGGCGCAGCCCGGCAACGCCGGGCGTAGCTCCTGGGTTTAACCGGGAAAACTCAGGTTTAACCGGGAAAACGCAAGCACACCACGCAAACACAGGGCGCAACTTCTTATTTTTGCACCTGTTGTTTGCGTGGTGTGCTTGGCTTGTGCGGCAAAACCACGCAAGCCAAAAGTCAGATTAGGACAAATGCTGTTTGCCGATTTTCTGAAAAATGGGTATCCCCTTGACGCACGTTGCACCTGTGATCCGAAATACCGGGCGCGCTTCCAGAGCCGCGAAGA
>PFJY01000162.1 GCA_002784065.1 Hydrogenophilales bacterium CG_4_10_14_3_um_filter_58_23
AAAGACGCCTTATTTGTCCAGATTTATGTTGGGGTAAAGGGCAGGGCTTGGCGGTTAAAGATTTTGTTTCAATCTCGCAATTAATTTTTCACCGACAACCTCAAGATTATCGGTGACGCCCACATCGCGACACTGCGTCACTGCCAGCCCTTCGTATCCGCAGGGGTTGATCGCTGCGTACGGGGACAGATCCATGTCCACGTTCAGGCACAGGCCGTGGTAACAGCAGCCATTCTTGATGCGCAGTCCGAGCGCGGCGATCTTGGCGTTACCGACATAGACTCCCGGCGCCTTGTCGCGGCGCTCGGCTTTGATGCTGTATCCCGCCAGCAGGTCGATCACCGCCTGCTCCATGCGCCGTACCAATTCCTTGACGCCGATATTGCGCCGCTTCAAATCCAGCAGCAGGTAGACGACGATCTGCCCCGGCCCATGGTAAGTGATCTGGCCGCCGCGGTCGATCTTTACGACCGGGATGTCGGTGGCGCGCAGCAGGTGCTCCGGCTTGCCCGCCAAACCTTGGGTGTAGACCGGCGGATGCTCCAGCAGCCAGAGTTCATCGGGCGTATCCGGCCCGCGCGCGGCGGTGAAATCCTGCATCGCTTGCCAGGCCGGCAAGTATTCGACCAAGCCCAATTTTCTGGTGAGGAGTGAAGCGTGAGGGGCGAGGGATAACAGCATATTATGTGGAACGGGCTGAATCGTCAGGCCGCCATGAAGCCCGACAACTTGGCCGCTTTCACGTCGAAGGTCGCCGTCGCCCGGCATCCCATCCGTCGGTTTTTGGCGCCGATCAGGCAATCAGCAAAATCGGCAGTAGCGTCTTTCCAGATGAAAAGGGCTTCCTCAATGGCCGACTCATCCTCAAATTGGACATCGGTCGCATTCAACAAGCCCGAAATGGCCTCGATGATCCGGTTCTTCGGCACGACATATCGGCTGCGTAGCACCCACTCGGTTTCCATGAGAACCAACTGATTGATGAAAACGCGACGCCCTGCGGTAACTTCACGCGCGATCAGTTTGCGTGCTTTCTCAAACTGGACATCGTCGTCCCGAACCAGGAAACGAACGAGAACATTGGTGTCGATTCCGAGCATCAGCGCGACAGTTTCTCAACAGGAACGGACTTCCTTCCCTTTTTGTACAGCGTGCCCGCCAGTTCGGCAAGGCTCCCGCTTTTTACGCGCATGACGACGGTGGCATCGGGCATCAACGTGAAGGTCATCCGATCCCCGGGCTTCATGCCAAGGCTATCCCGAATCTCCTTGGGAATTGTCGTTTGGCCCTTGCTGGTAAGCGTGGCTTCAGTTGGCATCGCAATCTCCTTTAATCCTTACGGATTGAATTATAGTAAGGACAGCGGAAAAAGGCAATTGGAAGCGATTAAAGCGCCATCGCCACCATAGTGTGGCCGCTGATCTCGCGATAAAGATCATCGAGCTGGGACTGCGAAACGGCGGTGATGGTGCAGGTCAGGGAAACGTATTTACCGGGATTGCTCGCCTTCATTTCCATGCTCGCGGCGGCGAAATCCGGTGCGTGGCGCAGCACGATTTCGAGCATGGCATCGGCGAAACCCTCTCTCGCTTCGCCCATGATCTTGATCGGGAAGGCGCAGGGGAATTCGAGCAGGGTGGTGTGTTCTTCGGTCATTCCGCAGACCTCATCACGGTGTTTTTGTAATCCTGGTAAAGACGGTACATCTGATGGAATATTGGGCCGGGCCGGCCATCCGCGACGGGCTGGCCATCCAGATGGGTGATTGCCAGCACTTCCTTGGTCGAGGAGGTGAGCCACAGTTCCTGCGCCGTTCTCACTTCATGCTCGCTAATACGCCGCACCTCGGTTTTGAGGGAGGCTAAGGCAGCGAGTTCCAGGATCACGTCGTAGGTGATGCCGGGCAGCATCAGGTGATCTTTCGGCGGCGCCAGCAGGACATCTTCGCGCACCACGAAGATATTGCTGGCAGCGCCCTCGGTAAGAAATCCATCGCGCAACAGCAGGGTTTCGGCAGCGCCCGCATCCACCGCCAACTGGCGCAGCAATACGTTGGGCAGCAGGGCGATCGCCTTGATGTCGCAGCGCAGCCAGCGATTGTCCGCCGCGCTCACCACGGCAACGCCGCTTTCCACCAGTTCAGGCGTCGAAGTCACCAGCGGGTTGCTCATCATGAACACTGTCGGCGCCACCCCCGGCGGGAAGGCGTGGTCGCGCTTGGCCACGCCGCGCGTGACATGCAGGTAGAGCGACTGATCCTCGTCCTCGTTGCGCTCAACCAGCTCGCCGATCAGGCGCACCCATTCCTCATCGCTGAGCGGGTTGCTTAGCCGGATGCCGTCCAGGCTGTGCTGCAGGCGTTTCAGATGCTCGCGCAGACGGAATGGGTGGCGCGAGTAGACCGGAATCACCTCGTAGACGCCGTCGCCGAAGATGAAACCGCGGTCGAGCACCGGCACTCGCGCCTCCTCGATCGGCATGAACTTTCCGTTGAGGTAAATCAATTGAACCATAGCTTGATCCCATCCCAGCCGCGCTTGAAGAAGTTAGCCGTGGATATGCCCTCCAACGCCACCAGCGGGTATTCGGCGTAGGGCTTATTATCCATTGTCAGACGGATGCTGCCCACCGTCTGCCCCACTGATATCGGCGCAAGCAGGGGCTGCTTGCTGACCAAAGCAGCTTTCAGGCGAGCGTACTGGCCTTTCGGCAGGGAGATGTAAATATCCTGGGCGGCACCGGCCTTGAGGATGTTCTCGCTGCCCTTCCACACCGGCAGGGAGGCGACCAATTGGCTCTTCTGGTACAGATGGTGGGTGTCGAAATTCTGGAAACCGTAATTCAGCAGTTTTTGGCTCTCACTGGCGCGCATGCTTTCCGAAGTCGTGCCCAGCACCACTGAAAGCAGCCGCCGCGATTCGCGTTTGGCCGAGGCGATCAGGCAAAAGCCGGCGGATTCGGTATGCCCGGTTTTCATGCCATCGACGGTGGGATCCTGCCACAGCAGGCGGTTGCGGTTGGCTTGGGTGATGTTGTTGTACTTGTACTCCTTCAGTGAATAGAGCGGATAGTATTCGGGAAAAACACGAATGATCGCCTGTGCCAGCAGGCTTAAATCCCGGGCGGTGGTGTAGTGCTGCGGGTGGGGTAGGCCGGTGGCGTTCATGAAATGGGTGTTTTTCATGCCCAGACGCTGGGCTTCCAGATTCATGCGCCGAACAAACTCTTCTTCGCTGCCGGCGATGCCCTCAGCCAGTGTGACGCAAGCATCATTGCCGGATTGCACGATCATGCCGCGAATCAGATCGTCCACGGCGACCGGTGTGTTCGGCTGTATGAACATGCGCGAACCCTCGGCGCGCCAGGCCCGCTCCGACACCGGCAACGCCTGAGTTTTTGTGATCACTCCCTGGCGCAGGGCGGAAAAAGTCAGGTAGGCGGTCATCAGCTTGGTCAGCGAAGCGGGCTCCATCCGTTCGTCCCCGCCCCGTTGCTGTAACGTCTGGCCGCTGGAAAAATCCACCAGGGTGTAACTTCTGGCGGCGATGTCCGGCGCGGGGGGCAGGGAAATGGCGGCAGGCGCGGCAAACACCGGGAGAGCGGCCAATAGCAAAGCAAGCGTAAGGAGTTTTTTCATCGTGGAAACCTTTTGGAAATTAGCGGGTGGTCAACACCGCCTTGATATTCAGCAAGTTCCTGATATCGGCGGCGGCCTGACCGGCTTCAGTCAGGCTCGGGTAGGGGCCTGCGCGTACCCGGAACAGGCCATCGGCAGGATGAATTTGCAGTTTGTCGGCGAGTTGAGCCAGTTCGATCTTGAGCCTGCCACGGAATTGCTCGGCATTTTCCTGCACGCTAAATGCGCCGAGCTGGACATAATGGCCGTTCGACGGCGTTTCCTGGGCTGCGACTACGGGCCCCTTATCGGTCAGCGTAGCGGCGACCGGCGTTTCAGCCAGTTTTGGTGCGGCAGAATAATTGGCGGGATCGATCGACTCCACCTCAACCTGGGTGCTGCCACCGGCGAGCACGCCCAGCTTGTAGGCGGCAGTATAGGACAAATCGATCAGGCGATCGCTATGGAACGGCCCGCGGTCGTTGACCCGCACCACCACCGATTTGCTGTTCTTCAGATTGGTCACGCGCGCATAGCTCGGAATAGCCAGGGTGGGATGCGCCGCCGTCATGCCATACATGTCGTAGACCTCTCCGACCGAGGTCTTCTGCCCGTGGTAACGCCGGCCATACCACGAAGCCACCCCGGTTTTCTTGTAGGGCTGGAGACGGGTGTTGGGGGTATAAGTCTGGCCCAGCACGGTGTAAGGCCGACTGGCGGCCTTGTGCAAAGGTTCGTCTTTCGGCTCGGCATCGGGAATGGCGTCGAGATTGGCGGGCGGATTGTCGCCCGGGCCATCGTTAAGGTAATAGCCGCCCCCTTTTTTGGTCGCCACCGCCGCGTTTTCCGGCTTGGAGACAACCCGTGCATCCTGCCGTGGTGCGACGCTGCCGCAGCCAGTCAAAAAAGCTGGCAACAGGAACAAAACACATAGAAACGTAGGGTGGGCACCGTTTTTGTGCCCACGCGAAAATAATCTCCACTTGCCTGCTCTTCTCATGACTGCACCAGTTTCCGGTGGGTTTGAATACTCATCAACATACCAAATCCAACCAGCAGTGTCACCATGGAAGTTCCGCCGTAGCTGATTAGCGGCAACGGCACGCCGACCACGGGCAGGATGCCGCTCACCATGCCCATGTTGACGAAGGCATAGGTAAAGAAAGTCAGCGTGATGCTGCCCGCCAGGAGGCGGCTGAACAGGGTCGGCGCCTTGGCGGCGATGACCAGGCCACGGCCGATCAGCAGGGCGTACAACGCCAGCAGGATAAGGTTGCCGGCCAGACCGAATTCCTCGGCATAGACGGCAAAAATGAAGTCCGTGGTACGCTCGGGCAGGAAATCGAGGTGCGTTTGCGTCCCGTTGAACCAACCCTTGCCGAAAATCCCGCCCGAGCCTAATGCAATGCTCGACTGGATGATGTGATAACCCGCGCCGAGAGGATCCTGGGAAGGATCGATCAGCGTCAGGATGCGTTGGCGCTGGTAATCGTGCAGCAGCGACCACAAAATCGGTGTGCTCGCTGCCCCCATTGCAACCAACCCGAGCATAATGCGCCAGCTCAGGCCGGCCAAAAACAGTACATAGAAGCCAGCGGCGGAGATCAATAAGGATGTACCGAGATCCGGCTGTTTGACAATCAGTCCTACCGGCACCACCAGCATCAGGACGGCGATGCCGAAATCCTTGAGGTTGAGGGTTTTTTCGCGCCGGTCCAGGAACCAGGCGAGCATCAGCGGCACGGCCAGCTTCATCATTTCCGAGGGCTGGATGCGAATGCCTATATTCAGCCAGCGCCGTGCGCCGTGACTGACGTCTCCGAACAACGCTACACCAACCAGCAGCAGCAGGCCCAGGCCATAAACCGGCAGCGCCGCGCGCGCCAAGTTCTGCGGCGATATATTGGCAACGGCCCACATCGCCACCAGCGCCACCAGCATATTGAGCATCTGTCCGGTGGTCTGGGCAAGATCCTGGCCGGTGGCGCTGTACAGCACGATCAGGCCAATCAGCATCAGCATCAGCATAAAGCTCAACAGCAGGCTGTCGATATGCGCAGTCAGCCACAGCCAGATCCGTCGCGGGTCGATTTTAATCATGCTCCTCCTCGATCGCCCCGACTGGCGGCACTGGCGGCGGAGGCACCTTGCCGAGCAGGAAATAGTCTATCACCACGCGGGCGATGGGCCCTGCGACCGAACCGCCATGGCCGCCGTTTTCCACCAGGATGGCCAGGGCAATTTTTGGATCGTCTGCCGGGGCGTAGGCGATAAACAGGGCGTGGTCGCGATTGCGCTCCGACACCCGGCTTGCCACGTATTTCTCGGTCTGCTTGATGGCGATCACCTGGGCCGTGCCGGTTTTCCCGGCAATGAGGTAGGGCGCGCCCGCGCCGACGCGCGCCGCCGTACCCCCTGGCTGGGTGACGGCAATCATCGCTTTCTTCACCAATTCCAGATTCTCGGGCTTCAAAGCCAGGGCAACGGGCTTGGCAGCAGGCATCGTCCGCACCTGGTTGGTGCCAGCATCGAGAATCGAGCGCACCAGGTGCGGGCGGATAACGGTGCCGTTGTTCGCCAGAATCGCGGTGGCGAACGCCAGTTGCAGAGGAGTGGCCAGATTATAGCCTTGGCCGATGCCAACGCTGATGGTGTCGCCAGCGTACCACTTTTGATGGTAGCGCTTCATCTTCCACTCGCGCGAGGGAAGCAGGCCGGTAGTTTCACCCTCGATGTCGATGCCGGTCTTTTTGCCGAAGCCGAACTGGCCGATGAAGTTGAAGATATTGTCCGGCCCCAGGTCGTTGGCCAGCCGATAATAATAAGTGTCGCAGGAAATCACGATGGATTTGTACAGGTCCACCGTGCCGTGGCCGCCCGTCTTCCAGTCGCGGTAATGGTGGCTGTTGCCGGGCAGCGTAAAAAACCCGGGGTCGGAGATGGTGTAGGAAGGCGTGCGCTTGCCCAGTTCCAGCCCGGCCAGCGCCATGAACGGCTTAAAGGTCGAACCCGGCGGGTACTGCCCGCGCAAGGCGCGGTTGTTGAGCGGCTTGTCGGGGGAGTTGTTGAGGGCATCCCAGCTGGTCGGATCGATGCCGTCGATAAACAGGTTGGGGTCGAATCCGGGCTTGCTGATGAAGGCCA
Organism: Hydrogenophilales bacterium CG_4_10_14_3_um_filter_58_23; assembly: GCA_002784065.1. GTDB lineage: Bacteria > Pseudomonadota > Gammaproteobacteria > Burkholderiales > Sulfuricellaceae > Sulfuricella. The sequence goes on from PFJY01000162.1 coordinate 6,761, forward strand.
GCACTTCGCCGTTCTTCGGGTCGATCGCCACTAGCGCGCCACGGTACTGCTCGAACGCCTTATCGGCCACTTCCTGCAGGCGACTGTCGAGCGTGAGGGTCAAATCGCTCCCCGAAACCGGCGCACGCCGGCTCAGAGTGCGAATCGCATGGCCGCCGGCATCGGTTTCCACCTGTTCGAAGCCGGTGACACCATGCAACTGCTTTTCATAACTCTGCTCGACGCCGAGCTTGCCGATGTGGTCGCTGCCGCGATAATTCGCCATATCTTCCGAGGCTTCCAGCTGGTCGAGGTCGGCTTCGTTGATGCGCCCGATATGTCCAATGGCGTGGGAAGCCAGCTCCCCCTTGGGATAATGGCGGAATAGCCGTGCCTTGATGTCCACACCGGGGAAACGGAAGCGGTTGGCGGCAAAGCGGGCAACCTCGATATCGTTCAGACGGGCACGAATCGGCAGGCTCTCGAAATTGCGGCTTTCCTCAAGCAACCTCCTGAAGCGCTTGCGATCGCGCTGCTGGATGTCGACCAGCGTGGCCAGGCCGTTAATCGTCGCCTCCATATCCTGTATCTTGCTCGGTGTAATTTCCAGGGTGTAAGCAGAATAATTATGCGCCAGAACGATGCCGTTGCGGTCGAGGATCAAGCCGCGATTGGGAACGACGGGAACGATGGAAATACGGTTGTTTTCAGCCAGAGTGTGGAAATATTCATACTGCGTTACCTGCAAAAAAAAGAAGCGTCCCGCCAGCAGCGTAAACAACAGCACAGCGCCAGCCGCAGCAATACCCAGCCGCCACCTGAAATAATACAGCTCCCTCTGAGTGTTTCTGAGTTCGGTCGGGCGATTCACTTAGGGCCTGTAAATGTTCATGTTATTTACAGGCCCTTGTTACCTGCAGAATACACCGAATCAGAGTCCGGCCTGCCGCGCTGGGGAAGCAGAAATAGCAGGCTCAAGGCCGGCCATAGCATCGCGCCGGTCAGGCAGGAAAGGAAATAACCGGGGCCGGGGAAAACACCGCCGCCGAACAGCCGAATGATCAACATCGTGGTCTGCAGCAAGAACAGCAGTAGCAGCACGTGAGACGCCTGCTGCCACAGGGTGAAGCGCTGAATACGCCGATGCAGCATGATCGCAACATAGACGCCGAGGGTGTAGGCAAAAGCATGCTGTCCCAAAATCACGCCATCACCGATATCCATCATCAATCCGGCGATCCAGGCTGCGGCGAACCCTAATTTTCGCGGTTCGTGGATCGCCCAGAACAGGAGAACCAGAGCGACGAAATCCGGACGAAACGACAGCGTCAGCCCGTACCAAGGCAACAGGTTAAGTAGTAACCCGCTCACCAGCGTCAGCAAGATAAATTTTAAGCTGGCCGGTCTAAGCAGTTCCGGTGCGCCGGGGTAATGCATGATGTCAGGGCCTTCTCTTTCTCGAAGCCGGCGTCTTGCCGCCAGTCGTTCCTGCACCCGCCGGGTTGAGCTCAGGCTTCCGAAACCGCCGCACCTCGCCGATCAGAATTAAAACCTGCTTGTGGCGGTTCACGCCCGCGCTCGGGGTACATGTAATCTTGGCAAAAGTCGCGTTGCGCTCGATTTTCGATACTACCCCCACCGGCAATCCGGCGGGATAAACACCATCGATACCCGAGGTAACCAGGGTGTCGCCGTTCTGGATATCTGCATTGGCCGCCATGAAAGGCAGCTCGAGTGCACCATCCTGACCATGGCCAAAAGCGATCGCACGGGCGCCATTGCGAACGATTTCAACAGGAATTGCCTGGTCCTTGTCGGTGAGCAGGGTGATCTCGCTGCTGAACGGGTAGACTTGGGTGACTTGGCCGATCACGCCGATATCGTCGAGTGCCGGTTGCCCGGCCTGGACTTTATGAGTCGAGCCCTTGTCCACGGTAATTTTCTGTGAAAACGGATCGCGTCCGGTATAGATGATTTCAGCCGCCACCACGCTTTCACCGCGCCGCTGCTGAACACTGAGAATTTTTCGGAGATGCTCATTTTCCGCCTGCATCGCTTGCATCCGCTGCAACTGCGCCGCCTGTACCAGCTGCCGTTGACTGAGCATGGCGTTCTCGTTTTGCAGGCGCTCTTGGGTAACGAAAAAATTGCCGGTCCGGTCGAGAAGTTCAGCGGGAGTCATGGCCAGACGCTGCAGCGGAGCAACAGCGACCGAAATGATTTGGCGCAGCGAATCCAGTGCGTTCAGACGAGCATCCAGCAGCATAAGCACCAGGGAAATCGAGGCGAAAAAGACGAAGCGCGCCAGCGGACTGGGGCCGTGCTTGAAAAAAGGTGGTGCTTGATGATCCATTTAGTCAGTAGGGTGGGCACGCCTTTGTGTTGTGGGAGCGGCGTCCTCGCCGCGAAAATCGCGACCGGGAGGTCGCTCCCACGCACAAAGGCGTGCCCACCCTACAGGCCTAATCATTCGTAAAGACGCCACCCAACTTGTCCATTTCCTCGAGCGCCCGGCCGCTGCCGCGCACCACACAGGTGAGCGGATCATCGGCGACGATCACCGGCAAACCCGTCTCTTCCATCAACAGACGATCCAGGTCGCGCAGGAGCGCGCCGCCGCCGGTCAGTACCATGCCCTTTTCGGCGATATCCGAGCCCAGTTCCGGCGGGGTCTGCTCCAAGGCCGACTTGACCGCACTGACGATGCTGTTGAGCGGGTCGGTCAGTGCTTCGAGGATTTCGTTGCTGGAAATGGTGAAGCTGCGCGGGATGCCTTCGGCCAGATTGCGGCCCTTTACTTCCATCTCGCGCACTTCGCTGCCGGGGAAGGCGGAGCCGATTTCTTTCTTGATTCTCTCGGCGGTAGCTTCGCCGATCAGCATGCCGTAGTTGCGGCGAATGTAATTGATGATGGCTTCGTCGAACTTGTCGCCGCCGACCCGTACCGATGCGGCATAGACGATGCCGCCGAGGGAAATCACGCCGACCTCGGTGGTGCCGCCGCCGATATCTACCACCATTGAGCCGGTCGCCTCCGCCACTGGCAGATCGGCGCCGATCGCCGCCGCCATCGGCTCCTCGATCAGATAAACTTGCCTTGCGCCGGCGCCGATGGCGGATTCGCGGATAGCGCGCCGCTCCACTTGGGTCGAGCCGCAGGGCACGCAAATGATAATGCGGGGGCTCGGGGAGAGCATGCGCGAATCGTGGATTTTCTTGATGAAGTACTTGAGCATCTGCTCGGTGATGGTGAAGTCGGCGATTACACCATCTTTCATTGGGCGGATGGCGGTAATGTTGCCCGGGGTGCGGCCGAGCATCCGCTTCGCCTCTATGCCCACCGCCTGGATGGTTTTTTTCGAAGAAGGTCCGCCTTCCTGGCGAATCGCCACCACCGAGGGCTCGTTCAGGACGATGCCCTTGCCGCGCACGAAAATCAGGGTGTTGGCGGTACCCAGATCAATCGCCAGGTCGTTGGAAAAGTATCCGCGTAAGAATCCAAACATCATTGCTTAATTCCAGTGAATGAGGTGCGTCGATTAAATAAAACATGATACCATTTTACGTGTATCGCTTTAAAGTTCTCGGGATGAATTTTTATGTCATTGAATCTGGCCGATGTGAAGCGCATTGCTCATCTTGCCCGCATTGCGGTGATCGATGCCGAAATGCCGGGCTATTTGCAGCAACTCTCCAACATCCTCAGCCTGGTCGAGGAAATGCAGGCCGTCGACACCACCGGCATCGAGCCGATGGCGCACGCCCAGGACCTGGTGCTGCGGCTACGCGACGACGTTGCCACCGAACCCGACCTGCGCGCAAAATTCCAGGCCATCGCCCCGCAAGTCGAGTCCGGTTTGTATCTCGTCCCCAAAGTCATCGAGTAACTGGTGAGGCGAGAGGGGTGAGGGGTGAGGAACCCCTCCGCCTTTTCCCCTAACGCCTCACCCCCAACGCCTCACGAAAAAATGATCAACACATCTCTAAAAGAACTCTCGGCCCAACTGGCCTTAAAGAAAATCTCCAGTGTCGAGCTGACGCAGACCTTTCTCGGGCGCATCCGGGAGCTGAACCCCAAGCTCAACGCCTTCATCACGATAGACGAAAACAAGAGTCTGGCGCAGGCCCAGGCCGCCGATGGATTGATCGCATCCGGCCAAGCCGGGCCGCTCACCGGCATTCCGGTGGCGCAGAAGGACATTTACTGCGCCAAAGGCTGGCTCACCACCTGCGGCTCGAAGATGCTGCACAATTTCGTCTCGCCTTATGACGCCCACGTGATCGAACAGTTCAATCGCGCCGGCGCGGTCAACTTGGGCAAGACCAACATGGACGAATTCGCCATGGGCTCGTCCAACGAAACCTCGTATTACGGCAAGGTGAAGAACCCCTGGGACCTTGATGCTGTGCCCGGTGGCAGCTCGGGCGGCTCGGCGGCGGCAGTTGCGGCGCGGTTGGCGCCCGCCGCCACCGGCACCGACACCGGCGGCTCCATCCGCCAGCCCGCCGCGCTCACCGGCATCACCGGCATCAAGCCAACCTACGGCGTGGTGTCGCGCTACGGCATGATCGCCTTCGCTTCCTCGCTCGACCAGGGCGGCCCGATGGCGAAGAGCGCCGCAGATTGCGCTCTGCTACTCAACGTGATGGCCGGCTTCGACTTGCGCGACTCGACCAGCTTGGAACGGGACAAAGAAGACTACGGCCGCGACCTGGAACAACCGCTCAAGGGGCTGCGTATCGGCCTGCCCAGGGAATATTTCGCCGCCGGACTGTCCGCCGACGTGGCGCAAGCCATCGAAGCCGCCCTGGCGGAATACCGCAAGCTGGGCGCGCAAACCGTCGAAATATCGCTGCCCAACAGCAAGCTGGCGGTGCCGGTGTATTATGTCCTCGCCCCGGCGGAAGCCTCTTCCAACCTCGCCCGCTTCGACGGCGTGCGCTACGGCTACCGCGCACCGGAATACACCGATTTGACCGACATGTACGGCAAAAGCCGGGCGCAGGGCTTCGGCGCGGAGGTGAAGCGGCGCATCATGATCGGCACTTATGTGCTGTCCGCCGGCTATTACGACGCCTATTACCTGAAAGCGCAGAAACTGCGCCGCCTGATCGCGCAGGATTTCACCGACGCCTTCGCGCGGTGCGACGTCATCATGGGGCCGACCGCGCCGACCACCGCGTTCAACCTCGGTGAGAAAAGCGACGACCCGGTTTCGATGTATCTGTCGGACATCTACACCATCGCCGTCAACCTCGCCGGCCTGCCCGGCATGTCCGTGCCCGTCGGCTTCGGCGCGAACGGCAGACCGGTGGGCTTGCAGATCATCGGCAACTATTTCAGCGAAGCGAAAATGCTCAACGTCGCGCATCAGTACCAGAAGGCGACCGACTGGCATACGCGGATACCCCAAGGATTGTAGTTATGTAGGTTGGGCACCCCGTGCCCAACAAACCCAAAATTATCACCCCCAATCATTTGTTGGGCACGGGGTGCCCAACCTACATGGCTCTGTGGCAAATAAAAGGATTTAAAACATGCAGTGGGAAATCGTCATCGGGCTGGAAACGCATGCCCAGCTCAACACGCTCTCCAAGATCTTCTCCGGCGCGCCCACCGCGTATGGCGCTGAGCCCAACACCCAGGCCTGCGCGGTGGACATCGCCCTGCCCGGCGTGCTGCCGGTGTTCAACCGTGTGGCGGCGGAAAAAGCGGTCAAGTTCGGCTTGGCTATCGGCGCACGGATCAACCGCAGGTCGGTGTTCGAGCGCAAGAACTACTTCTACCCGGATTTGCCCAAAGGTTACCAGACCACCCAGCTAGCACTGCCCATTGTGGCTGAAGGAGGAACGCTCCAGATTCAGGTGGGTGATAGAGAAAAGACAGTCCGCATCACCCGCGCCCATTTGGAAGAGGATGCCGGCAAATCGCTGCATGAGGACTTTCACGGCATGACCGGCATCGACCTCAACCGCGCCGGCACGCCGCTGATCGAGATCGTCACCGAGCCCGACCTGCGCAGCAGCGCCGAAGCGGTGTCTTATGCCAAAAAGCTGCATTCCCTGGTGCGCTGGATCGGTATATGCGATGGCAACATGCAGGAGGGTTCGTTCCGCTGCGACGCCAATGTTTCGGTGCGGCCCATGGGCGTGGAAACGCTCGGCACCCGCTGCGAAATCAAGAACCTCAACTCCTTCAAGTTCATGGAAAAAGCCATCGACTTTGAAGTCCGCCGCCAGATCGAAGTCCTTGAGGACGGTGGCCGCATCGTTCAGGAAACCCGCCTCTACGACCCCGACCGGGACGAGACGCGCTCAATGCGCTCCAAGGAAGAAGCCAACGACTACCGCTACTTCCCCGACCCCGACCTGCTGCCGTTAGTGGTGGGCGAGGTCTTCCTCGACCAAGCCCGCGCCACCATGCCGGAACTGCCGCAGGCAATGCGCGAGCGCTTCGTAAGCGACTACGGCCTGCCCGCTTACGATGCCGACATTCTCACCGCATCGCGTGAGCTGGCAGCCTATTTCGAGGACGCCACCGCCACGCTCGGCGAAGAGGCCAAGCTTTGCGCCAACTGGATCATGGGCGACCTGTCTGCCCAGCTCAATAAAGAAGGGTTTGAGATCACAAACTCTCCGATTGCCGCCGGCCAACTCGCCGGACTGCTGAAACGCATTGTGGACGGCACCATTTCTGGCAAGATCGCCAAGGAAGTGTTTGCTGCGATGTGGGCAGGCGAGGGCGATGCCGACGCCATCATAGCGGCCAAGGGATTGAAGCAGGTATCCGACAGCGGCGCGATCGAGAAGATCGTGGATGAGATTATTGCCGTCAACCCGGCACAGGTCGCCGAATATCGTAGCGGGAAGGAAAAGGTGTTCGGCTTCTTCGTCGGACTGGCGATGAAAGCCAGCAAGGGCAAGGCCAACCCGGCGCAGCTCAACGAAATCCTGAAGAAGAGGCTGGCCGGCTGAAACCGGAACGCCGGGGCACATCAGCCACCGGCGGCGTCACGCACTACTTCTTCGCAGTATCCTCGATCTGGCGCAGTTCGCGAAAACGCTTCTTGTCATCCTCGAACCTGGCGCGAATCGAATCCATTTCCACGCGCTTCTGCTGGATCATTTCCTGCAGGTGCTGTATCTCTTTTTCGGCTTCCTCAATTTCCTGCTGTAAATCAGGCGACAACGGCTTCTTCTTGGCGACCAGGACACCCGCCCGTTTCCGAGCTTGATCGAGGCGTGGCTGGACCTGCTTGGCGCGCAATTCCATGCTCTGAAGCTGGAGTTCGCCCTGTTGCAGGTTACGGTCGCGTACCAGGTCGATTTCCTTCTCCGTAGTGTAGGTATTGAGCAGCGCCTTGTCGCGGCGTTTTTGTTCCAGCTTCTTCTTCTCTTCCTCCTTCTGCTGCGCCAGCTCCTCTTCCTTGGCTTTGCGCTGCGCCGGCGTCAGGGCGGGGTCGGTTTTCTTGACCACCGCGCCTTTCTGGTTAAGCTCGGCGTTGCCCTGTTGGGCATACTGGGGCGGGACGGTGTTGCCATAATGGGTTTTCCCCTGCTCGTCCACCCAGGAATACAGCTTCCCCGCTATAGCCGGAAAGCTGGCAAGCAGGATCAACAACAATGAGAAGCGAATGCGCATAGTGACCCCTTTAGGAAACGCCATATTGATTCTTGTATTCCAAAACCGCTTGCAGATTTTGCGCCATCTCCGGCTTTTGCCGCAAGTAGCCGATCATGTCATCCAACGTGGCGATGCTGACCACCGGGATGCCGTAGCCCTGCGTCACTTCCTGGGTCGCGGACAACTCGCCCGTGCCGCGCTCCTGCCGGTCAAGCGCGATCATCACGCCGCAGGGCTCGGCCCCGTTTGCCTTGATCAGGGTCACCGATTCGCGTACCGAGGTGCCAGCCGAAATCACGTCGTCCACGATCAGCACCCGCCCGGCCAGCGGCGCGCCGATGATGGCGCCGCCCTCGCCGTGATCCTTGGTTTCCTTGCGGTTGAAGCTGAACGGAAAATTCCGTCCGTGCCCGGCCAGGGCCACCGCGATCGCCGCCACCAGGGGAATGCCCTTGTAGGCCGGGCCGAAAATCATGTCGAACGGGAACGGGGCGGAAAGAATGGCTTTGGCGTAAAATTGCGCCAGCTGCCCGAGGGATGCGCCGTCGTTGAACAGGCCGGTATTGAAGAAGTAGGGGCTAAGCCGTCCGGCCTTGGTCTTGAATTCGCCGAAGCACAACACATTGCGCTCGATGGCGAAGCGAATAAAATCCTGACGAAAATCCTGCATGCTTGACCTTTTTCCCGGAGAAATCGATTGCGCATTATAACGCTGAATCTTAACGGCATCCGCTCTGCCACCAGCAAAGGGCTGTTCGAATGGCTGCCCCAACAGCAGGCCGACATCGTCTGCCTGCAGGAGCTCAAGGCGCAGCTGCCCGACCTGACGCCGGAGATGCGCGCCCCACAAGGCTTTCATGGCTACTTCCATCCCGCCGAGAAGAAAGGCTACAGCGGCGTGGGCATCTACAGCCGCAAACAACCGGACAATGTAGTCGAGGGCATGGGCATCGCCGAAATCGACGCCGAAGGCCGCTACCTGCAAGCCGATTTCGGCAAGTTGAGCGTCATCTCGCTCTACCTGCCTTCCGGCTCCAGCGGCGAGGAACGGCAAGCAGCGAAATTCCGCTTCATGGACTATTTCGCCCCTCACCTGGCCGCACTCAAGGCCGAAGGACGGGAAGTGGTGCTGTGCGGCGACTGGAACATCGCTCACAAAGAGATCGACCTGAAAAACTGGAAATCCAACCGGAAAAACTCCGGTTTCCTGCCCGAAGAACGCACCTGGCTGACCAAGGTATTCGACGAAATCGGCTGGGTCGACGTCTACCGCCGGCTACACCCGGAAGCCACCGGCGAAGCCTATACCTGGTGGTCGAACCGCAGCCAGGCCTGGGCCAAGAATGTCGGCTGGCGCATCGACTACCAGATCGCTACGCCGGGCATCGCCGCGACGGCGAAAGGTGCTACGGTTTATAAGGAACAGCGCTTCAGCGATCATGCGCCGCTGACGGTGGATTACGACTGGTCGTTCTGATGTAGCGCTCTGGCTCGGGGCTGCCCTTGACGTTCACTATACTGGCGATCATAATCAGGTCAGATAATCTGACCAGCCCAAAGGAAATGACATGCGCGCAAGCCAGTGGCGGCTTCAGGACGCCAAAACCCAGTTCAGTCAAGTGGTAGAGGCCGCCTTGCGCGGCGAACCCCAGCACATTACCCGCCGCGGCAAGCAAGCGGTAGTGGTTCTTTCCGAGCAGGACTTCGAATCCCTGCAACTTAGCGCACACGCGGCAGCCCCGGGTTTTGTTGCCCATCTGCTGGCCATGCCCAAGGACGAAGAAGCCGCTGAACGCCCCTCCCTGGCTCTGCGCGATGTGGATTTCTCATGATCCTGCTGGATACCGTCGTGCTTTCGGAATTGCGCAAACGCCAACCATCACCGGAAGTGGTGCGCTGGCTGACGAGTTTTCGGGACAGCGATCTATTTCTCAGCGTAGTGAGCATAGGTGAAATCGAGCGCGGCATCGAAAAAAAACGGGTGAGCGATCCCGTTTTCGCCGCCTCTCTCACCCAATGGATCGAGGATTTGTTGCGCCTTTACGGCGACCGGGTGTTGCCCGTCACCCCCGCCATATCCCGTCGCTGGGGGGTTCTATCCGCTCAACTGGGGAATGACGGAGCCGACCTGCTGATCGCCGCCACAGCGCTTACCCACGGCTTGCAAGTCGCGACAAGGAATACCCGGCATTTTGCGCCTACGGGTGTGGGCGTGATTAATCCATTTGGCGATTGAAGGTTAAGAAATGGGGGCCATGGTTTAGAGCTGAAAGCTGAAACAAGGCGCGCCCCCTGAGATTCACATGTGAATTGACGTGCTGATCTCGAAGTCATGGCCCCACGATTCGACATCTTAATTTTGGTCGGCGGAGAAGGAAACAGGCGGAGGCTGGCGCCTTTGGCATTATTACATGAAGAGGGAAGGCTCTTTTCGCAAATCGTGTTGTCGTCTGATCCGAAGGATCACCCTGTGGGGCTTTCAAGCATATCGATAGGGACACCTTGCGACTGCCTGGA
>PFJY01000187.1 GCA_002784065.1 Hydrogenophilales bacterium CG_4_10_14_3_um_filter_58_23
CCATAAATTTTTCTTTTTTTAACCCGGTCAATCTGAACAATTGAATCACCCGGATCGACACCGCTTCAGGCTCATACCTGAATTGGAAAATACTTAAAAGGGACTCCTATTTGGCAATGCCCTTGGATGAGCCAGGGCCAAAACCGTAGGTTGCCATTCCGACCAGCGCCAAAGTCCATACTACCACTGCGCCGGAAGGCAAGTCGAACGACACCGAAAGCCCCAGCCCCAAGAGGTAGCCCGCAGCGCCGACCCCATAACCCATTGCCAACCGGACGCGGGACGGATAAAGGCGACAAGCCAGTGCCGGCACAATCAGGCTGGCGAACACCAGGTACACGCCGACCAGTTGCACCGAGGCGGTGACGGCGAAGGCGAACAAGCCGTAGAAGCCGAATCGCCCGAGACGGTCTCTCAGCCCGAACCACAGGGCCAGGATGGCGGCAGACAGAGCCGCCACCGGCAGCAGTTGCGCGGTGCTCACCCACAGAATCTGGCCCGCCAGCAAATCCCGGAGATGCTCGCCGCCATGTGGGTTGTTGGCCACCAGCAATATACCGCCACTGGCGGCCAGCACGAACAGCACGCCGATCAGCGCCTCCTGCACGTCCGGCCATCGCCTTTCCGTCCAAGTCAGCAGCAACGCCCCGAGCAAGGCGGCCGATACGGCGGCGACCTGCGCCACCCAGCCTGCCGGTTCGAAGCCCAGCCGATCCGCCGCAATGACGCCGAGGGTGGCAATCTGGGCAATCGCCAGGTCGATGAACACGATACTGCGGGACAACACCTGCATCCCCATCGGCACATGGGTTGCCAAGACCAGCAGGCCGGCCAGGAAAGCCGGGAGAAGGATGGAAAAACTGAGCGCATCAAGGTTCATTTGAGCGCACCCAGCAGCCTCTGCACCGTATCGTCGAACAGCCCGAACAAATCCTTCGCCCGCTCCGAACCGCCTACGGTAAAGGGCAGCGCCACTGCCGGGATTTTCGCCCGTTCCGTCAGCCATTCGGAGGCGCGTGCATCGTTATAAGCGGCGCGGATCACCATTTTCGCCGGCTGCCGCTGCAACTGCCCGAGCAACCCAGACAGGTAGGCGCTGCTCGGCTCGACGCCGGGCTTTGGCTCCAGAGCGGCCACCTGCTTCAGCCCCAGCCAATTCTCCAGATAGGGGAACCCTTTGTGCTGGACGACAATAGGGATTCCCCTGAGGGGCGCAGCCAGCTTTTCCCAGTTGGCGATGGCCGTTTTCCAGCGTGCCGCGAAATGGATATAGCGCTGCCGGTAATAATCGGCGTTTGCGGCATCGATCTCAGCCAGGCGTTTTGCCAGCGCATCCGCCACCAGCGCGATGTTGCGCGGGTCGGTCTGGATGTGCGGATTGCCGCCCGGATGCACATCGCCCTCGGCGCGATCAAGGCGGGTGGGGATTTCCAGCATGCGCACATAATGCGCTGCCTCGAAATAGCCGGGCTGCCCCGGCTGGATTTTCGGATTGCCGGTCTGGCGCAACAGGACGGGCAGCCAGCCGATCTCCAGTTCCGCCCCGGTGCAGGCCAGCAGGTCGGCGCTACGGGCGCGCGCCATCAGGCTGGGCTTGGCTTCGACGCGGTGCGGGTCTTGCAGGGCGTTGGTGGCGTTGTACACGGACACCTTGTCGCCGCCCAGCTCCTGCGCCAGCGCGCCCCACTCCGGTTCGCAGGCGAGGATGTTGAGGGCGAAGGCGGGAATAGCGGCAAGTGCCATCACGCAGGCCAGAAAAAAACGAATAATATTTATCATGAATAGCTCCAAAAGTTGGGTAGGTTGGGCACCCTGTGCCCAACAAAAGTAGGCGCCTCTAGCAGCCTGTCTGACTTGAAGGAAATCGGCTGCAAATCCGCCTGGCCGGTCCATATTTCGCCGCTTTTTTGGTCAATAGAACGACTATTGACCTGCAAAACCGGCAAATGGGGTAAGCAGGGATGGGCGGCTTTATCGCCCAACTCGCAAAATCTGTCCTCGCCCAGCCGAATTTTGCGAGCATCCGCTGCGCGGCTTGCCTGCTTGACCCACTTCGCTTCGATTCTTCAAGTCAGACAGGCTGCTAGGCGACAAATGATTCGGGTGGTCGTGATTTTGGTTTTGTCGGGCACGGGGTGCCCGACCTACATGGTTAATATTTGTGCGCGCCGTGGGCGCCCAGGCTCATCTGGTATTGCAGTAACATCTGGTTGTCGGTCACCTCGGGACGGGACTTGTCCTGCGAAAATTGCAGACGGAAGCGGGAAAATTCGCTTGGGCTGTAGTCGAACATCAGGCTGTTCTTCGATGGGTTGTATGCGGCCTGTCCCAGCACGGCATTGTTGGAAGCAAAATCGACACTGCCACCGTCCAGCTGGTCGCGCCGCAGACCCACTCGCCAGCGCGGCATGAACTGGTAGACCCCCTGCAAATATCCGCCGGATTGCGCCGAAGCATAACGGCCGGTGATGTTGGCCGCGTTCACGCCGTAGGTCAGGTCACCATCTTCATGGAGACGAAAAACTTCGCCCTGCAACTTGAAGTTGGTGTAGCCCGGATTGCCGTTGGGCGCCCATTTCCATACAAAATCCGCGATCTCCAGCCGGCTGTTGCCGCTGAACCCGTTTTCCACTATCGCCCCCAGATTATCGGTGGTGCTGTAAGCCCGATCGCGTGGGGAAGTGCGCAACATCGAGAGCCCGGCGCGCCAGCTGTGGCTGACACCGACATCGCCGCCGAGATGAGCGAACAACGTGGCCGATCCGAAGCCATTCCTGGCACGATCGCTGGCAGGGAAATTCCTGCCCCGGCCGACTTCGGCGCCAAGCTCGACGAAAGTGTCCGTCGGCGCCAGCCATTTCAGCTGGACGCCCTCGTCCTTGAACTGACCGCCGAAAAAGGCCTGGTAGGCGAGCGGCGCATCGACGAAATCCCAGGTGTGGGCGTGCTGTTCGTTGAGGTAACCGACGCCGGAGAGGAAGCGTCCGCCCTTGACGGTGAGACCATTACCGAGACCGAGGGACTGCACGAACGCCTCTTCCACTGCCACCGTGTCTTCCGGCGTGACGGCGAGAGTAAACTGGCCGCGCAGATAAGGATCAATGTTGGCTGCGACAACCAGCTCGGATTCGCCCAGGTTGAAGCCGCGCGCACCCGGCCCAATTTCCCCGCCATTTGGCATGAAACCGGCAATCCGATAATTGGCCGGGTCTTGCGACAAGTTGGCATAGGTACCGGAGAGGATCAGCGACACCTCTGGGTTGAATGCGGCGGCGGATGCCGATGGCGACGCAACGGGCGCAGAGGCGGCCTGGACGGCCATTTCCTCCGCCTTCCCGGCCTTATTCAGCGCGTTTCCGGCTGTGCCTTCAGCCTGTTGCAGGCGCTTTTCCAGGGACTGGATGCGCGACTCGTAGCTTTCCTTCATCTGCCTGATCTGCTCGCGGATTTGCGCCAGCTCGGCGCTATCGGCGGCTTGCACGCTCAGCGGCGCGGCGAGGGCGAGCGCGATGCCCGCCGCAAGGATTTTGCGTTTGAATGACATGACGACCTCGTAAAAAAATCAACGGCGGCAAGCGGCTATTACGGCCGGCTGCCGAAATAAAACATAATTGATTTTAGACGAGGCGGGGCGGGGCGCGGGAAAGATAGGAATAAAGCGGCGAGGAAAAGAACAGGAGAAACAGCACCGCGGCAAGGACGGCTGTTGTTTCCTGTGTGGCGAACACCAGCGGCGAAGACGGGGCCGCGCTGCCGATGTCGGCATAAACCACGCACTTGTCGCAGGCCGGCGAGTGGGGCAGGTGCTTTCCCTGCTGCGACTGACCCGGCACGCCGTCCGCGAAGTGCGACAAGGCGTGCAGCGCCGCGCCCTGCTGGGCGACGAGCAGGGCGAAAGCCAAACAAACGAACAGGATTAAACGGAAACGCATTTTTTCAGCCTAAACAATCCGGCATGGGCTGTCAAGAGACCTTTCCGGCACTTTCCATACCTTGGCGCCGTTGGGGTCAGTGCGCCAGCAATTTAAGCAGATACAGCGCGCCCATCAACAACGGCTGATGCAGCATGTAGATCGGCAGGCTGTGACGGCCAGCGAAGGCCAGCGAGCGTCCGGCTACGCCTTTGGGCCTCCAGGCCATGACCGGGGCAAGGCGCTTTTCTCTCAGCGCCAACCGCCCGAGAAACAGGCCGATCAGCACAACGCCAAACCAGGGCAGGAGCGGTACATAGTCTTCCGTAATCGGCTTGTAGGTCATCAGGCCCAGCCACTGCAAGCCGGGCTGGTCGAACAAAGGCAGTTCCACGGTCAGGCCGACGACAACCAGGATGATCCCCATTGCCAGATCAAGCCGGGGCCAGCGCAGGAAAGCTAGTCCCAGCACGCTGGCGATGGCAATAAAATGCAGCACGCCAAAAAATATCCAGCTCCTGGGAAACAGGGCATAGCTGGACGCGGAGACCAGTGCGGCGCAGCCGGCCAGGATGCCGAACCGGCGCAGCCAGGCGCGCCAGTCGATAGCGTTCCGGTTGGACAAAACCAGGCTGATGCCGGCCACGCCGAGAAACAGGCTGACGATAACAGCCCGCGACATCAGCCAGAAGGGGGCGCCGTTGAAATTGGCCTGCATCCAGCCGTAATAATTCAGATCGAAGCAAAAATGATAGGCCACCATCAGGGCAACAGCACCGCCTCGCAATACGTCGATGGCCGCAAATCGAGGCGAGCGCCCTTTACCATTGCCGCATCGAACGCTCGCGGGAGAGGATTGAGGTGAGAGCGACCCCTCTGGGAGAAGGTTGGAAGTGGGGGACCGAACACTCCGTTTCTTCTGTTTCACCCCTTCCCTCCCGACCTGAAGGAAATGACATGGATTCCATTCTTACCTTCAGCGCCGAACAGGTTCAGCACCGGTTCCAGTTCGGCGCGCCGGGATGGTTCCGCGTTTGCCGAACCAGTGAAGCGCAGGCCTTCTTTCGTTGACCACTCGCCGTTGCCTGCGAAATGCAGCGCGCCCCTGAGAGTTTCTGCCCGAATCAGGACGCGCTGCTTGTCGCCCGTGATCTGGAAACGGTAATCGCCGAGAGGGTTAACCGGACTGAGTGCCGATCCGACATTCGCCCACACCAGTTCAGCTGCGCCCGAAAATTCGCCATCATTCCGCGCCAGCTTTTTGCTGCGCAGGGTCAGTTCCCCACCCGAGAAGGCCTTGCGCATGACCGGCATCATTTCGGGCAACAGTTGCGCGGGCAGCACCGCGTTCACATTCTCTATTCCGGCCTGATTCCAACCCATGAGAACCGTGCCGACTGACGGTTTCCCGCCAGCGCCATAGGTGATTTCCAGGGCGATTTCTCCCTTGAACAGAGGCCCCCAGCGCACCCGCCAGGTCAAATCCGGGATCACGACAGGATTGCCGGACAGCATGACATGCAGCGCTTTCGCCCGGCCTGCCCACAAGCCGCCTTCGGCCTGCTCCAGCGCCACGGTGGAGCCGAAATTCCGTTGCACCAGCCAGGATGCCAGACCGGCTGGCGCCGTGGCCAGCAACATCGCCAGGAAAAGCACCGTGGCGGCAATCAAATAACCCGGAAGGGATTTTTTCATCCGCGCACGACAACGGCCTGAATTTTCACCAGACCGGTTTGGGTAAGGGTTTCGATGACGCAGGATTCGAGCCGGATATGATGGACGGTTTGCAGTTGCACCTGCCATGCCAACCATTGATCGAAGTTCGCATTATTCAGCATCAGCGTGGCCCGGTCAGCCGATTCCGGCACGATCCGCTCCAACGCTTTGTGCAGTCCCGCAGCGGCGGCAGATTCCTCCAGCACCTTCTGCAACCCGGTCTGGGCCGATGGGTTGACCACCGCGATGGCTTTAAGGCGTTGCGCCTCTGCCTTGGCGGACTGGAATTGAGCCGCCTGCGCTCGCAATCCGGGCAGAGCGGCGTGCAGACGCACGCGATCATGCGCCAGCGGCTGCCACACAAAGGCATAGCCCAGCCCTGCCAGCAGCACCGCCGACCCCAGGGAAACCGTCTGGCGTTCGCGCGTATTCAGGCCTTGCCAGAAACGCGCCAGGTTCTCTTTCAATGCAGCCATAATGTCACCTTGACCGGGATGCTGCCAGATTTGGCGCCCGGCTCCGCGTTCACTTCCGCCTTGAGGCTGGCGCCCTGCAGGCGGTGCCGCAGCTCATCCGCATAAGCGCTGGCCTCGGCCAGCATCTCCACCTTCAGCGCGCCGCGTTCGAAGTTGATGCGCTCCACCCGGTTCTGCACTGAAACATCCAGCAGGGGCGCCAGCCTGGCGAGCGCAGGGATGAAGTCGTTCTCCGTCATGCTGCCCGCATTGCGGCGCAGGCCGTCGAGCTTGCGTTCCATTTGCAGGGGCACATCGACCAGGACTTTTTCTTCCGGGAAAATCTGGCGGAAATCCTGTTCCATTTTTTTGACGATCTGCTGCTTTTCGCTCTTCAGCCGCCACCAGTCGGCCACGCTGCCTCCGAACTGCAGCAGCGCGATCAGGCCCAGCAAAATCAGGGCGGGGCGCAGGCGCGACACGAATTCCGGCAGCGACGATCTGGGCGAAAATTCGCCCTGCATCAGGTCTATCGGTACCGCGGAACTGTCCGCCGTTCGCCAGTCCCAGCTACTTGCGCTGACGACAGGCAAGCCCAGGGTCTCCGACCACTGTTCCAGCCCTTCCACATTACCGTGCACGGTAAGCCGCTCCGGCGCGCGCCCAGCCTGGCGCGCCTCGTCCAGCAGCAGACGCAGGGCCAGTGGCGGCGCGCCGCCGTCGAGCATTTGGCCGGCGCATTCCCCGGCGCGGACGAATCCCTCCGCTTCCGCCCACACCACGCTCCAGCTGCCGGGGAGCATCCCCACCAGCAGCGTTTCCGGCAACATGCGCCGGGGTTTCATCCCCGCGCTTGCGAACAGCTTCAGCACCCGCGTGACCCATGCCCTGTTCACCACTGCCACAGCGGTTTCGCCATCCTGCATCGGCCCCATCGCGACATGCAGGGCATCCGGCTCGCCAGCCACCCGGTCTTCGACCGCGTAGGGCAGCAAACGCCGCAGCTTCTCGCCCTTGCCTGCCGGCAATTTGACCCGGCTGAAAGCCACCACGCCGGCAGGAACAATCAATTCCAGCTCGTCGGCGCCGGGCATTTTTGCAAGCTCATCCCGGCCCTTCGCGAGCAGCCGCCCGCGCTCGGCCCGCAGCACCCATTCCAGCGCAGGCAAACCGCTCTCGGGAAAAGTCTCGGCCAGATATACTCGTAAAATCGTCACCGCCACCTCATCTTATAACGCCCAATCGCGTCTCAACGCCCTTTTTCCCACAACACCACCGGCCACGCCTGGCCGTCACGCTTGAGCAACGCCTGCCGCTCAAGCTTGACCTTGCCGAACCGGACACGTGTTTCCACCAAAAAATAGTTGCTGTTGAAGCCTGCCGCAGCCTCTCGCAGACGCGGCGCAAGCAGCAGCATCCGTTTGTCGAAATCCGCCCGGTCGCCGAAGAAATGCTCGGCGCGCGCCGCAACGATCGCCGCCGCATCTTCCCTTGTACCGCTCTCCAGGGCCAGGGGCAACACCTCCGGCAGGGCGGTATTGAGGTTGATTTTAGTCGCCGTGGGCAGCGCCGTCACATAGGGCCGCAAGGCCTCGACCGCAGCGGCGTTCCAGCCCTTGACCCGGTACAGGCCGGATACCTCCGTCAACGGCTGGTTTGCCGTGCGATGAGGCGGCTCCAGCGACAGATAATCCGTATCCTCGCCCCCCCCCGGATAGCGCACCGTACTGTCCTTGTCGATCCAGTCGACCAGGGCGTTGGCCAGTTCCGGCGGCAGGCCAAAACTGCCCAACAAACGCTGGAAGGCCAGCACCTCGGGCTCGTTGGCAATCCCCCCGGGGGCAAGATTGTTGAGATTGTACAGCCCTTGCTGATCGGTGATTCTACCCGAAACCTTCCCGCCTTCGGCAGCGATCGGTGGCACCGGCATCGCCCAAGGCTCGCCGAGATGGTCCACCGCGTTTTTCTTCGCGTCCTCGGCGAGGATCGCCCGCGCCCAGTCCACCGCGGCGAGCCCGACCGCCTCCGCTTGAGCCATCTCCTTCAGATTTTCCATCTGGCGCAGGCGAACCGCGTTCTGCCACAGCATGGCGACGATCACGCTGGTGACCAGCGCCACGATCAGAATCGCGGTGATTACCGCAACGCCGCGCTGGCCCCTCCTCATAGCGCGAACAAACGGCTCATCCGCTCGCCGGACGGCAGTTCCAGGGTGATTTCCAGCGCGCGCGGCAGCTCGCCGGGGGCACCCGGCTTCGGCCAGCGCGTCCACCACGTCCCCTCCGCCCCGAGATAGCGTATCTCCATCCCCTTTACCCCGCTCAACAAGGTCTCCGCTTCGGGGCGCGTGCGGGGCGCCTGGTCGAGCACCGGCCAAACCAGCATTTCCACTTTGCCGTTTTTTAATCGGTATCCAAGCCGTTGCACATCGCCCAGCACGCCGCTTTGCCCTTCCAGACCCATGCGTGTGAACGCGAGCTGCGCATCGTCCTCGCCCACAGGCACCGGCTCCCCGATCAATGCCGGCGACAGCAGGTCGCGGCTATCGCGCACCGGCCGGTTTGCCAGCCGGCTCATATCCTGCTCCATGCGCGTGAACAGCAGGGTAATATCGCGCCATTTTTTGCCTTCTGCGGTCACCTTGATGCGGGTTTCCAGAACCAGATCGAGGGCGCGGTAGGCAAATACCGAAATCAGGGCAAAAATCGCCAGGGCAACCACCAGCTCCAGCAAGGTAAAACCCGAGGGAATCTTTTTCACTTTCCCTGCACCAGAAAGCCGGTCAACTCTGCCAGCGCGTAGTCTTTGCTCCCCGCGCCGAAAACGAGCACCTCGATGCGGCGAAAGTCGCTGCGCGGCGTGCCGCTGACCGTTTCCTGCCAGCGCATTTTGATGCCGGCCTGCTCGATTTCGCCCTCGCTGACGCCCATGTCGGGCCAGTCGCCGCGCGCACGGTGTTCGGCCAGCCGGTTCTGCGCCACCCACAACGCCAGCGTGCGCTGTTTCTGTTCCGACACAATGTTCGTCGATCCCCCGGCGACGCGCATGGCGGCAGATAAAGCCACCGCCAAAATCGTCAGGGCAATCAGAATTTCCAGCAGGGTAAAACCATTTCTCAAGGGACCTCGCGCGCGATTCATCCCGCCACCTCAGGCACGTCCCTGACGATCTCCACCTGTCCCAATGCGCTGCCCCGCACGCCGACACGCTCCTGTCCAAGCGTCAGAACCAGCTCGAAAGGCAGCGCCATGCCGGATGGCGCAAAGATCAGACGACTTTCGGCAGTCGCGGCAACATGATTGATTTTCATCGACTCGAGTTTGAGTCTGGAAGGCCAGTCACGGGGCCGTAGCATCTCGTCACCGGTTTCAGCCACCCACTTGTCTTCCTCTCCCCGCCGGTAAAAGGCATAATGCTGCCCGTCCGCCTGCCAGGCCAGCTCTTCGCCGCCCGAGATCGCGGCATCCCGAGCCAGATCGAGCAGCAAAGCAACGCGCTCGGCTTCGTTTTCCAGCGTGTGGCGGTCGTCGGGCAATAGATTGACGCTGGCGATAGCCAGCACGATGCCGATGATCGCAACCACCACCAGGATTTCGACCAGGGTGAAGCCGCCCTCCCTCTTCATCCCTGCTCTACAGGCTCCACGAGCCGATGTCGGCATCGTTGCCTTCACCGCCCGATGCACCATCCGCGCCATAGCTGAGAATGTCGATCTCGCCGTGCAAGCCCGGGTTCAGATAAAGATAATCATGTTTCCAGGGGTCTTGGGGCAAGCGGTCGAGATACCCCCCGGGCTTCCAGTTGGGGGGCAACGGCGCGGTCGTCGGCTTTTGCACCAAGGCCTGCAAACCCTGCTCGCTGGTCGGATAACGCTGGTTGTCCAGACGATACAGCTTGAGCGCCTGACCCAGCGCCTGAATATCCTGCTTGGCCGCCACGATGCGCGCCTCGTCGGGACGGCTCATCACCTTGGGCACCACCAGCGCCGCCAGGATGCCCAGAATCACCACCACCACCATGATTTCGATCAGGGTGAAGCCGCGTTGAAATTCTTTTCCTGCCATGTTCGTTCCTTCGCTCATCAAAGAGAGGTCGACACCTCGGTGCATTTTATCAGTTATACGTACTGGGGGAGCCAAACTCTGGTTTGGGATGCTGTACCGCCCGGGTTCGGCGAACGGCAGCAAAGGGGCCGTGGAATCAGGCTGCGTTCCCTATTTTGAGGGTGTGGAATGGTGGCGTTTTTAATGCAAATTGGAATGATTATTCACGGCCACTTCCTGCGTGCATGTACCACGGCGGCCACATCGATGATCTGCGGCACCTTCTCGCTCAACAGCCGGTAAAACACCAAGTAATTGTCACGCACGGTCAATTGTCGATAGCCAGCGGCGCGTCTGCTTTGAACGTGTTTTTTCGGGAACGACGGCAAATCGTTGACCTTGGCCTCGATCTCGTCTTTCAAGTCTTGCGCCGCCTGCGGATTATCGTCGGAAATGTGATCAACGATGGCCAGCAAGTCGGCACAAGCTTCCTCTCGCCACTCAAGACGGGGATTTTTCTGCATGGACTTGGCGCTTTTTATCAATGATGGCTTGAGCCTCGCTCATGACTTGCTCGTGCGACACGTGCGGGCGGGTGCCGGCAGCAGATTTGGTCAACTTCTCGTGCAACCAGTCCGTATGCGAAAGCGCTTCATGCGCAGCCGTCATCACTTCGGCGCGATCTGGGCGAGGCTTGCGCTCGAACTCGTGATCTTCCGGCCGCCATTTCTGGCTATCGATGCGAGCTTCCAGGATGCCCAAGTCCCGCAGCAATAGCAGCGCCTTCCGCAGATCGATAAACCTACGCATCTCGCTCTTGTCGCGGGATTTCACCAACTTGGCCATCCCACGGCGCGTCTCGATCTGCATTTCAAAACCGGTGCCTTCTGCCTTGAGGGTAACGGACAGAACGCCCCCTGCATCATTGGTGGAACGGAATTGCTCAAGCGTCAGAAGTTGCATGATGACTCCACGTATTATAAATAACAGCCAGTTTTTATTATACTTTACGCCGTTGATTATTTGTTGACCGGGTGCTCGCTTAACCTCAATACTGTTTAGCCCGGATGTTTCATAAAGGCTCTTTTCGCAAATTGTGTTGTTATTAACTGCCGATTTGGCGCCAACACCAATGACTATCGATGTTTCCGGCCAGCCGCA
>PFJY01000182.1:0-9292 GCA_002784065.1 Hydrogenophilales bacterium CG_4_10_14_3_um_filter_58_23
CACCTGCTTACTGGCTCCTCATCCCCGCCTATGGCGCGCTGTTCCTGGCCGGTCGTGTCTATGCCCGCCATCATCGCCTGTCCTGGTCGGCGCTGCCGTGGTTGTTGGGCAGTGCACTGGCGGGCGCGGTGCTGGCGGAGCTGTTTTCCAGCGGCGGGTTTTATTTCTTCTCCGGGCGGTTTGCCGAACCTGGCCTGGGCGAATTCCTTCCGCGTCTGGTGAAGTATTTCCCCCTCAATTTGTCGACCATGGCCACCTACCTGGGCCTGGCCGCCGTGATCCATGTCGCTGTCGCCAGCTTGCGCGGCGATGCGCGACACACCGGTTAACCCATGAGCGACAACATCAATACCCGCCACAACGCCCGTATGGCGCGCAAGAAGGCGGTGATTGATGCGAACATCAACCGCGCCACCGTTGAACGCGGCCTCTTGCTCGTGCTCACCGGCAACGGCAAGGGCAAGAGTTCGTCCGCCTTCGGCATGGTCGCCCGCGCCTTGGGACACGGCATGAAAGTGGGTGTGGCGCAGTTCATCAAGAGCCGCACCGATACGGGCGAAGAGGCCTTCTTCAGCCGCCAGCCCGGCGTCGAATGGCATGTGCTCGGCGACGGCTTCACCTGGGACACCCAGGATCGCGAGCGCGACATCGCCACCGCCCGGCGCGGCTGGCAAGTCGCGGAGCGCATGCTGGCCGATCCGGCTATTGATCTGGTGGTGCTGGACGAGCTCACCTATCTGCTGAAATACGGCTATCTCGACCAGGATGCCGTGCTGGATGCCATCGCCGGTCGTCCGCCCATGCAGCATGTCGTCGTCACCGGTCGCGGCGCGCCGGCCGAACTGATCGAACTGGCCGACACCGTGTCTGAAATCGCCGACGAGAAACACGCCTACCGTGCGGGGGTCAAGGCGCAGAAGGGCGTGGATTTGTGATGGGTTTGCACCGCCACCTGTCGGAGCAAGTTCGCGTAGGGTGCAATAAGCGCAGCGCATTGCACCATGTCGCGCAACATACGGCGCAATGCGCTGCGCTTATTGACGCCCTACATTCCGGTAATTCAACGTGAAGTCGCTGATCCTCGGCGGCGCCCGCTCGGGCAAGAGCGCCCTGGCGGAGCGTCTCGCCGCAGAAAGCGGTCTTGGTGTTGTTTACATCGCCACGGCCACCGCCGGCGATGCCGAAATGGCGGGGCGCATCGCCCACCACCGGGAACGCCGTCCTGGCGGGTGGGGCTTGGTGGAGGAACCCCGTCACCTCGCTGCGGCGCTCCGGGGCGCGGCGGCTTCGGAGCGCTGCCTGCTGGTGGATTGCCTCACCCTGTGGCTGAACAACGTGATCGCCGACGAGGCGCTGTTTCAGCAGGAACGGTCTGCCCTGCTGGAGACGCTGCCCGGCCTGCCCGGCCGGGTCATCCTGGTGAGCAACGAGGTGGGGATGGGGATCGTACCGCTAGGGGAGTTGACCCGGCGATATTGTGACGAGGCGGGGCGCCTGCATCAGGATCTGGCGCAATTGTGCGACCGGGTGACTTTAGTGGCGGCGGGGCTGCCACTGGTTTTGAAAGGAAAATCGTGATGAGTTTCAAATGGCTGGAAACGCCGGCACAGGCGCTCGACGTTGTTGTGCTTGAAGCGGCGCGGGCGCGCCAGGGGCAATTGACCAAGCCGCCCGGTTCGCTGGGCTATCTGGAGGAGCTTGCCATCCGCCTCGCCGCGATGCAAGGCACCCAGCAACCCGCTCTAGACCGGGTGCATATCACGGTGTTCGCCGCTGACCACGGCATCGCGGCGGAGGGTGTTTCGGCCTTTCCCCAAGCCGTGACCGGCCAGATGATCGGCAACTTCGCCGCCGGAGGCGCTGCAATCAGCGTGCTGGCGCGCAACTTGGGCGCGTCCCTGGAAGTGGTGGACGTGGGCAGCGTGGCGGACAGCGCGGCCATGCCCGGCGTGATCGTGCAGAAGGCCGGGAATGGCACTGCCAATTTCCGCCGCGGCCCGGCGATGACCGGTGCGCAGCTGGCAGTCGCCCTCCAGGCCGGGCGGGATGCCGTGAAGCGGGCGCTGGACGCGGGCGCGCAACTCTTCATCGGCGGCGAGATGGGGATCGCCAACACCAGCTCCGCCACCGCCGTGGCCTGCGCCCTGCTCGGGCGTTCCGCCGTCGAAATCGCCGGGCCGGGCACGGGGCTGGATAGCGCGGGCGTGTCGCACAAAGCGAGCGTCATCGAGGAATCCCTGGCGCTGCATCGCGCGGCGATGACTTCCCCGCTGGAAGTGCTGCGCCATGTCGGCGGCTTCGAAATCGCCGCCCTTGCCGGCGCTTACATCGCCTGCTCCCAGGCTGGCCTGCCCGTTCTGGTGGACGGCTTCATCGCCAGCGCCGCAGCGCTGGCGGCCCTGCGCCTGCGGCCCGATGTAGCGGATTGGCTGTTCTTCGGCCACGCTTCGGCCGAGCCGGGTTACCTGCACCTGATGGCGGCCCTGCATGCCCGGCCCCTTGTGGACTTGGGGCTGCGCCTGGGCGAAGGCAGCGGCGCGGCCGTGGCCTTGCCCATCCTGCGTCTCGCCGCCGCCCTGCACGGCCAGATGGCGACCTTCGCCGAGGCCGGCGTGGCGGAAAAGAACGATGGCTGAAATTTCGTCCACCCTGATCGACCTCCTGCGCCACGGCGAACCCCTCGGCGGGGCCAGGTTTCGCGGCCACACCGACGATCCATTGAGCGCAACGGGCTGGACGCAGATGCGTGCAGCCGTCCAGGGCGAGAGCCGGTGGCAGGTCGTGGTCAGCTCCCCGCTGCTGCGCTGCGCCGAATTCGCCGCAGAGCTTGCTGCAAGTCTCGACCTGCCGCTGGATATCGAGGAGCGCTTCAAGGAGATCGGCTTCGGCGAGTGGGAAGGCCGCACGTCCGAGGAGTTGATGCAAAGCGCCCCGGACTGCCTCGACCTGTTCTGGCGCGATCCGGCCCGCTACACGCCGCCCGGCGGGGAAGCCTTGGCGGTCTTCGCCGCGCGAGTGACGGCGAGCTGGGGCGATACGCTGGCCCGCCACGCGGACAAGAAAATCCTGCTGGTGGCCCACGGCGGCGTGAACCGTGTGATCCTCTGCCACGTCCTGCAGATCCCTCTCCAGAACATGTTCCGCCTGCAAGTCCCGTTCGCCGGTATGAGCCGGATACGGATTCTCGGCAGCGGCGCCGAAGCCCTGCCGCAACTGGTGTTTCACGGCAATTCGCAAGCATGAAGGCGATCATTACCGTTTCGTGCTTGTGTGACGTCCCTGGAGCGGCCTTGGCCGCGATAGCCGCCAATCGCGGCCAAGGCCGCTCCTACAGGAAAGTCCATTGTTTTAGGCAAACAAATAATCCAGGATGAAAGCGTTCCTGCTGGCCTTGCAGTTCCTCACCTGCCTCCCTATTTCCCTGAAAGCTGCGCCAAACCCGGCGGATTGGGGACGCTCGGCGCTGGCCTATCCGCTGATCGGGCTATTGATCGGCTTGTTGCTGGCAGGTTTGCAGCAACTCGTCGGCCATGCCGACCCACTGCTTCAGGCGGCACTGCTGACCGCAGCTTGGGCGCTCGTCACCGGTGGCTTGCACCTGGACGGACTGGCCGACAGCGCCGATGCTTGGGTGGGTGGCCATGGCGACCGGGAACGCACTCTGGCGATCATGAAGGACCCGCGCAGCGGCCCGGCAGCCGTTTCTACGATAATGCTCACGTTGCTGCTCAAGTTCGTCGCTCTGGCGGTGCTGGTCAAGGCCGGCGCCTGGCCCGCGCTGCTGCTGGCCCCGGTGCTGGGGCGGTCGGCGCTGGTCGCGCTGTTGCTGGGCACGCCTTATGTTCGGCCAGGGGGCATGGGGTCGGCGATCTCGGCCCATCTGCCGCGAGCGGCTGCGGTGCTGGCGTTGCTCCTGGTTGCAGCGGGTGGGTTGCTGGCCGGAAAGACCGGCGCGCTGGCGTTGGCAGTGGCGGTTGCAGCGTGGTGGGTGCTGCGCTGGATGATGATGCGCCGGCTGGGCGGCATGACCGGCGACACACTCGGCGCCGCAGTTGAGTTGACCGAGGTTGCGGTGCTTGTTGCCCTCGCTCTGGGGCTGTGATGGCCGTAGAGTCATTTGTGGTGCCGTTAACGGCCCTGCTGGCGGTTCTGCTGGATCGCCTGCTGGGCGAGCCGCCGCGCTGGCACCCGCTAGTCGGGTTCGGCTGGCTGGCGCAGCGGATCGAGGCGAGACTTTTCGCGGTTTGCCGATTGCGGGGTGTGATCGCGGTGGCGCTGCTGGTCGGCGGTTTTGCTCTGGCGGCGTTCCTGGCGCAGCGCAGCCTGGGTTCCTGGGCCTGGCCGCTGGACGTGGCCTTGCTCTATCTTGCCATCGGCGCAACCAGTCTTGGTGCGCACGCAACGGCGGTTCGCCGTGTCCTGGATATTGGCGATCTCGATGCGGCGCGTCGGAGCGTGGGCCGGATGGTGAGCCGCGACACCGCAAACATGGACGAAACGGCGGTAGTCCGCGCAACGCTGGAGTCGGTGCTGGAAAACGGCTGCGATGCGGTATTCGGCGCTTTGTTCTGGTTCTTTGTGGCAGGCGCGCCGGGGGTGGTGGCCTATCGCCTCGCCAACACCCTGGATGCGATGTGGGGCTACAAAACCGACCGCTATCTGCACTTCGGCTGGGCGGCGGCGCGCTTGGACGACCTGCTCAACGGGATTCCGGCGCGGCTGACCGCCCTCACCTATGCGCTCCTCGGAAGGAGCGGCACAGCGTGGCGCTGCTGGCGCAGCCAGGCGGCAAACTGGGAAAGCCCCAATGCCGGGCCGGTGATGGCGGCGGGGGCGGGAGCGCTGACAGTACAGTTGGGCGGCCCGGCGGTGTATCACGGGCGTCTGGAATCCCGTCCGCCGCTCGGCGCAGGACGGGAGCCGGTGGCTGCGGACATCGCACGCGCCGTCGCGCTGGTGCGGCGTGGCGTGTGGCTGTGGCTGGTTGTGGCATTTTTGGGAGAATGGGCGCTTGCTTGAACACGGCGGACAAATCGGGCAGGCGGCGCTGCGCTATGGCATTCCGCCGGAGGACTGGCTGGATCTTTCCACCGGCATCAACCCGCTGGGATGGCCAGTGCCTGCGATCCCGCCGGAATGCTGGCGGCGGTTGCCTGAACCGGATGACGGCCTGGCGGAAGCCGCCTGCCGTTACTATGGGTGTGGTTCAGCGCTGGCGGTGGCGGGTTCCCAGGCGGCAATCCAGACGTTGCCTGGCCTTCGCCCGCCATGCCGGGTGGGTTTGCTGGCGCCCGCTTATGCCGAGCACGCCTTGGCTTGGAAGCGCGGTGGCCACCACGTCGAGTCGCTCGCCTCTGCTGAAATCGGGGCCAAGCTCGACCGGCTCGATGTGCTGGTGCTGATCAATCCCAATAACCCGACCGGGGAGCTTATTTCAACTGAAGCGCTGCTGGCATGGCACCGCCGGTTGATGGCGCGCGGCGGCTGGCTGGTGGTGGACGAGGCTTTCATGGATGCGACACCGGAGGAAAGCCTGGCTGCTCATGCCGGTGCCGAAGGGCTGGTGGTGTTACGTTCCCTGGGGAAATTCTTCGGCTTGGCGGGTGCGCGGGTGGGCTTCGCATTGGCATGGCCGGAATTGCTTGTCCGGCTGAACGAAACCTTGGGCCCTTGGCCCATCGCTCATCCGGCGCGCCATGTCGCGCGCCTGGCCTTGGCGGACGAAACCTGGCAAGTTAACGAAAGGCGGCGTTTGGAAAGCAGTTCCAGGCGGTTGTCCGATTTGCTGGCCCGGTACGGCTTGCCTCCTGTTGGCGGTACGGGACTGTTCCAGTGGGTGAAATGTGAGCGTGCGCTTGCTATCAGGGATGAGCTTGCGCAAACGGGGATTCTGGTGCGCTGCTTTGATTCACCATTCGGCCTGCGTTTTGGCTTGCCGGGTGGCGAGGCGGAATGGGTTCGGTTGGAGCAGGCATTGCGGGGGCTGTCATGACTGCCAAAACCCTGATGATTCAGGGCTGCACCTCGGATGCCGGCAAGAGCGCGCTGGTGACCGGCTTGTGCCGCGTGCTCTATCGCCACGGCAGGCGCGTGGCCCCGTTCAAGCCGCAGAACATGGCGCTGAACAGCGCGGTGACGGCGGACGGCGGCGAGATTGGCCGCGCCCAAGCGGTGCAGGCTCAGGCGTGCGGCCTGGAACCCCATACTGACATGAACCCGGTGCTGCTCAAGCCCAACACCGATGTCGGCGCACAGGTGATCGTCCATGGCCGGGCCATCGGCAACATGGTTGCGCGGCGCTATCACGAGTTCAAGCCGGTGCTGCTGGAAAGCGTGCTGGCGTCTTTCGCGCGGCTCAAGTCCGAATATGAATATGTGGTGGTGGAGGGGGCGGGAAGCCCGGCCGAGATCAACCTGCGTGACAACGATATCGCCAACATGGGCTTTGCCGAAGCGGCAGACTGTCCTGTTGTGATTATTGCCGATATCGATCGCGGTGGCGTGTTCGCCCATCTGGTGGGGACGCTGGAACTACTATCAAAGTCCGAGCAGGCGCGCGTGCAAGGCTTCGTCATCAACCGCTTTCGCGGCGATATCGGATTGCTCCAACCCGGGCTGGACTGGCTGGAGCGGCGCACCGGCAAGCCGGTACTCGGCGTGTTGCCCTATCTGCACGGCTTGCACCTGGAAGCCGAAGACGGTCTCGGAAAATTATCGTTCGAGGCGCAAGTAACGCAGCCTCTGCGGGTGGTTGTGCCATTGTTGCCGCGCATCAGCAACCACACCGATTTCGACCCGTTGCGCTTGCATCCCGATGTCGACCTGCGGTTTGTCGCAGCGGGTGAGTCCATTCCTTCCGCCGATCTCATCATCCTGCCCGGCAGCAAGAATGTGCGCGGCGATCTCGTCTGGCTGCGGGGCAATGGTTGGGAAGAGGCCGTGTACAGGAATTTGCGCTATGGCGGGCGTCTTATCGGCATCTGCGGGGGATTTCAGATGCTGGGCCAGTGCATTCATGATCCCTTGGGACTGGAGGCCGATGCAGGTGAAAGCGTCGGCTTGGGCTTGCTGGACATGGAGACCAAGCTGAAGCAGGAAAAACAATTGCGCCGCGTCAGCGGAAAGTTAGTGCTTGCCGACGCGCCGGTGAGCGGCTACGAAATTCACACCGGCGTGAGCGTGGGTTCCGCCCTGTCCCGGCCCGTAGCACGGCTGGAAAATGGGGATGACGGCGCCATCTCGGCGGATGGCCGGATCCTCGGCACCTATGTGCATGGCTTGTTCGACCGCAAGGAGGCATGCGATGCATTGCTGCGCTGGGCCGGACTGGCGCAGCCTTCGACACTGGATTACGAAGCCCTGCGCGAAGCGGGGATAGAGCGCATGGCGGATGCGGTGGAGAAGCATCTGGACTGGGGTAAACTGGATCTGATTTTTGCCTGATACGCGTTTTAAATCTATTAAAACACTTTTAAAACGCACTGTTACCAGTTGACTAGGCGGGTTTTTTACAACTATAGTGTGGGTTATGGAAGCTGAACTGAAGGCTCTGGAAGATAAAATTGCACAATTGGTGCAGTTATGTGCGCGCTTGCGTATGGAAAATGCCCACCTGCGGCAGCAGTTGGCTACCACGCAAAATGAAGGTAAGCATCTGGCTGAAAAGATAAATGGCGCGCGCGGTCGGCTCGAAGCGCTGCTCGATCAGATTCCAGAGGATGAAGCATGAGCTCAGGCGTCAAGGGTCTGGATGTAACCATCATGGGGCGCGAATTTCGCGTCGCCTGTCCGGAAAATGAGCAACAGTCGCTGCTCGATTCAGTCGCTTATCTCGACAAGAAAATGCGCGAGATCCGCGATGCCGGCAAGGTCATCGGCGTCGAGCGCATTGCCATCATGGCGGCGCTGAATATCGCCCACGAATTCCTGGGCACCCGTCTGGCCGGCAGTTTTGACATCGGCGAGTACAAGCGTAGAATGACCTCCATGCAGGCGCAGATCGAGCAGGCAATGGCCGATCAGGACGAGTTATTCTAGTTTCTCGTTTGTTATATCGTTTTTCGAGTTTGTTCCCTGCGGTGTTCGTTAAGGCTATATATTCTTTGACCGATTCGCATAGTCTGGTTGCGGCTATACCGAGTGCTGTTGTGCGCATCCTTCCCGGATGTGCCTGATGCGCTCAGGCTGCGACCACCTTGAACCTCAGGTTCAAGATGCTGGTCTTGACGGCATTCGCGGGGGCTTTATTTCTTCCCGGCAGGTTTCTCCCAGTAGTCCGTTCCGCCAAAATGGTGACAAATGAAACGGATGGATTTTTTCGTCAGGCTAGGCGCAGACCTGCCGCCGTATGGGGTATACGGCAAGGGGATGCAACGACGCATGGCGGAAAAAGACGCCGTTTCATGTCTTCGGTTTGGCGGAACGGACTACTGATATGAACAAGAAGCAGCTGCGCACGGCGTTGCGCCGGGCGCGCCGGGCGCTTTCCCCGCAGCAGCGCCGTCATGCCGCCGATGGATTGAAGCGGGTCGCCCTGGCCCAGAATCTGCTGCTCAACTGCCGGCGCATCGGCTTCTATTCCCCGACCCATGAAGAAATCAACCTGATGCCCTTGCTCAACCACGCATTGTGGTTGGGCAAGGGCTGTTACTTGCCGATCGTGCCGCAGCGCTTCCAGCGGCAGCTCGGCTTCAGTCGGCTGACCTCGCTTCCACGCTGGTATCTCAACCGCTTCGGCATCCACGAGCACTGGACGCCGCGCCCGGTGCGTGCCTGGCAGCTCGATCTGCTGTTCGTTCCCCTGGTCGGTTTTGACGAAGCTTGCCATCGTCTCGGCATGGGCGGCGGTTTCTACGACGCCAGCTTGGCTTATCTGCGGCGCCGCACGGTATGGCGCAAGCCGCTGTTAGTCGGCGTCGGCTACGAATGCCAGAAGGCCGACGAGATTCCGTCGGATCCTTGGGACATGCGCCTGGATGCGGTGATTACCGAGCGCAAAATCTATTGGGCGAAGGAAAAAGGGGGTACATGCGTTACTGGCTGATGAAATCCGAACCTTCCGATTGCAGCATCGACGACCTTGCCAACCTGCCGGAACAGAGCGTGGCGTGGTATGGCGTGCGCAACTACCAGGCGCGGAATTTCATGCGCGACCAGATGCGGGTCGGTGACCAGGTGTTTTTCTATCACTCCAACTGCGCCGAGCCGGGCATTGTCGGGCTGGCCGAGGTGAGCCGGTTGGCCTATCCCGACCAGACCCAGTTTGACCCGAAAAATAAATATTTCGACCCCA
>PFJY01000182.1:9327-12493 GCA_002784065.1 Hydrogenophilales bacterium CG_4_10_14_3_um_filter_58_23
CCAAGGCGACGCCGCAGACACCGCGCTGGTTCAACGTGGACGTGCGGTTGGCGAAGAAAACCCGGCTGGTGAGCATCAAGGAACTGCGCACCTATCCCGAGTTGGCGCGGATGCGCGTGTTGCAAATCGGCAACCGGCTTTCCATCACCCCGGTGGATCCGCGCGAATGGGAATTCATCTTGGGGATACTGTAGTGGAGTTCTGGCTACTTTATCTCGCCACCGGCGTCTTTGCCGGTTTCCTTGCCGGCCTGTTGGGCGTGGGGGGCGGGCTGGTCATCGTGCCGGTGCTGGCCTTTATCTTCGCGGCGCAGCATTTTCCGGCCGGACAGGTCATGCATATCGCCCTCGGCACCTCGCTCGCCAGCATCATGTTCACCTCGGTTTCCAGCCTGCGCGCCCATCATGCCCACGGTGCGGTGAACTGGATGGTGGTGCGCGGCCTCACTCCGGGCATCATCGTTGGCACACTGGCCGGTACGGTGGTGGCGGCGCAGCTTTCCACTTTCTTCCTCAAGGTGTTTTTTGTCGTGTTCCTGTACTACGTCGCCACCCAGATGGCGCTCAACATCAAGCCCAAGCCCTCCCGCGATCTGCCGGGATCAGCAGGCATGTTCGGCGTCGGCGGCGTGATCGGGGCGGTGTCGAGCCTGGTGGGCATCGGCGGCGGTACCCTGTCGGTGCCCTTCATGACCTGGTGCAACGTCAAGCTGCATCAGGCGATCGGTACTTCCGCCGCACTCGGCTTTCCTATCGCGGCGGCGGGGACGGTGGGATACATCGCCAACGGCTGGATGCTTGAGACCTTGCCGGCATACAGCCTGGGATTCGTCTATCTGCCCGCGCTGGCAGGGCTGGTGGTGGCCAGCGTGCTGACCGCGCCGTTCGGGGCGCGGCTGGCGCATCGCCTGCCGGTGGCCAGGTTGAAGAAATTCTTCGCCTTGCTCCTGATTGTGCTGGGCACGCGGATGCTGTTCAGTTTGTTTTAGTTCAATCGCCCATGTTGGTGCCGACGTGGCGCGCGCTCAGTACCCAAGGGTGGTCGGGCGGCACCGTTTTGACTTTCCCCGCGACGTCTTCCAGTTTTTCGGCCTTGGTGCCGTCTCCCTTGGCGGCGACCATGACGCCATAGTGGCCCTTATCGATCAGGTCGGTGCAGGCTGTTCCCAGCCGGGTGGCGAGCAGGCGGTCAGCCGCAGAGGGGATGCCGCCGCGCTGCAGGTGCCCGAGGATGGTGATGCGGGATTCGAGCCCGGTCAGCAGTTCGAGCTGTTTGGCGAGCCGCACCGTTTTTTCGGCGTATGGGGCTTCCGGGACGTCCTCCGTCTCGGCCTTCTTGCCGGACTTCTGTTTTGGGCTGGCTTTTTTCTTCTGTGCGGCCAGCATGTCGGCATATTCCTGAACTGAAACCGCGCCTTCGGCGACAGCAACGATACTGAACGACTTGCCACGGCGGCTGCGCTCGCGAATCGCTGCGGCTATGCTGGCCACATCGTAGGGGATTTCGGGAATCAGGATGACGTCGGCGCCGCCGGCGATGCCTGCGCCCAAGGCCAGCCAGCCGGCCCGGTGGCCCATGATCTCCACCACGATGATGCGGTGATGGCTGTGCGCCGTGCTGTGGAGGCGGTCGATCGCATCGGTCGCGATGCCCAGCGCGGTGTCGAAGCCGAAGGTGATGTCAGTGAGGGCGACGTCGTTGTCGATGGTCTTGGGCAGGGTGATGACGTTGAGGCCTTTTTCCTTGAGGCGCAGGGCATTTTTCATGGTGCCGCCGCCGCCCAGGCAGACCAGAACATCGAGATGATTGTCCTGGTAATTGCCGGCGATCACGTCGGTCATGTCCAGCAGCTTGCCGCCGACCGGCATGCGGTGGGGCTTGTCGCGGCTGGTGCCGAGAATGGTGCCGCCAAGGGTCAGGATGTCGGACAGCTCCCCGCCGTCCAGTCGCATGATGCGGTTTTCCATCAAGCCGCGAAAACCGTCACGGAAGCCGATGATCTGCATCCCGTAATGGTTCAGGGCCGCCTTGCCGACCCCTCGGATCGCCGCGTTCAGACCGGGGCTGTCGCCGCCGGAAGTGAGGATGCCAATGTATTTTGTCATGAGGTGTCTGCCTTTCGTCGTTTGAGCCATGATCGGCGATAAGCCCGATCCGGTCAATGAGGTGAACTCACCTGATAGTTCCGGTCTGGCCGCAAGCGGCTATAATCAGTTTGGTTTTCAATCGGAAAGAGGAGTTATCATGCGTTTTTTCGCGACCGTCCTGTTGCTGTTGTTTGCCCTTTCCGCCACTGCCGCCGATTATGCGCGGGAAAAAAGATGGGCGGACGAAATTACGCCCGGCATCGTGGTGGGCGACCCGATCACCCTCGGACCGGTAGAAGGGCACAAATTCCTTGCCCTCTACACCGAGGCTGCCAAGCCCAAGGGGGCGGTGATCGTGGTTCACGGCCTGGGGGTTCATCCCGACTGGAATCTCATCGGCGTGCTGCGGGGCGGGTTGGCGGAGCAGGGCTATACCACTCTCTCGGTGCAAATGCCGGTGCTGGCCGCGGAGGCCAAACTGGAAGATTATAACGCCACCCTCGGCGAAGCGGCGGCACGGCTCCAGACGGCGGCGGATTTCCTCCAGGCCAAGGGCTATGGCAAAATCGGTATCGTTTCCCACAGCCTGGGCTCGCGCATGAGCCTGCGCTATCTGGCGGACAATCCCGCTGCGCCGGTGAAGGCTTGGGTCGCCATCGGCATACCGGGCGGCGACTATGCCAAGGTGAGCATTCCCGTACTCGACCTTTACGGTGGCAACGACCTGCCTGGGGTGCTCCAGAATGCCAAGGCGCGGGCGGCATCCTTCAAAGTAAAGGGCTCGAAACAGACCGTTGTCCCGCAGGCCGACCATTTCTTCAATAACCGGGACGCCGAACTGGTGAAGTCCGTGATGGACTACCTGGACAAGATCCTGGCGACTCAGTCAAATTAGGCCGACTTGTACAACCAGCGCCCAAACATCATGCGCTCGGAGTCAAGCTGCATGTTGAACCGACGCCGGCCGGATAAGCGCAACAACAACCCATTAGCAGCCTGTCTGATTTGAAGAATCGGAGCGAAGTGGGTCAAGCAGGCAAGCCGCGCAGCGGATGCTCGCAAAATTCGGCTGGGCGAGG
>PFJY01000189.1 GCA_002784065.1 Hydrogenophilales bacterium CG_4_10_14_3_um_filter_58_23
AATCGGTTTAATATCCAGAATAAACTGGTGGCCGGTTTGATAAGCGGAGTGTTCCCACAGCCCCTTGGGTTCGATCATCATGCGGGCATTGTTACCATGACCCAGCGTGGTGACCGTTTGCACCGGCGTGCCGAAATCCACGACATCAAGCTTGCGCTCCAGGTTGCGTGGAAGAGTGGCATTGATAAATTCCACCACGATGGATTTGCCTTCGGTACGGATATCGATGCCAGTATTGGTGTCGGAAAGATCGACAATGACCCGGCCTTCACCGTTTTTGCCGCGACGGAAGTCGACGTCTCGCAGAGCATGTTTTTGTGTGCCGGGGAGCACTTCGGCAAATTTCGCACTCATATTTGAGGTCACTCCGGGGGTTTCGGTCCCCTGCAGAGTGATCAAAAGGGTGTTTCCGGCAATTCGGGTTTCATAGCCTGCGGGCTTGGCCAGATTGAGTACCAGCCGGGTGCGACTACCCGCCTGAACAATATTCAGGTTACGCAATACGCCTTCACCGACATCGATACTGTTTTTCCCCAATGCGTTGGCCGTATCCAGGAAGTCCAGCGCAATTCGCGGTGGGTTGTTGACGGCAAATCCAGCCGGCGATTTTTTCAGGGCATGCTTCAGCTTCAGGGTGATTAAAATTTTGCCGCTTTGAAGGGCAGTGTAGTCCACGCTTTCGATGCTGTTCTGTGGCATCTGAGTGGCTTCCGGACTGGCCCCACCCGGCTCGACAGCTGCGTGGCTGCTGGCAAGAAACAGGGTAATCAGGCAGACGGCCTGGAGAAAACAGTGAATTGTCAATTTTATCATGTTCATGGCGGCCTCTATCTTTACTTTTGGCCTGGCGTGCTGGCCAGATTAATACTGGTGTTTTGCTCGATCCAATTTCCGGTGCTGTCCTGAACAATTTCTGTCATAACAATTTCTTTATCCGTAATTTTAGTGATCATGCCGAAATTTTGTCCCATGTGCTCACCAATTTTGACCCTGTGCAGAGTGCCATCAGAGGTTCTTATCAGGCCATATCGGATCTTGCTTTGTTCCAGAAAGCCGACCATCTTCAGGTTTTCAAGCGGGTATTTCTCTAGTTCTTCCTTGTTGCGCTTTAGATCGGGCTGGAGTCCACCGCCTTGACCAGGTTGTAATTTGCGCGGCTTGAAAGGGTCCGGCAAGTCGAAGGCATTGTAGGCAAAGGATTCATAAGGCTTGATTTTCGGCAAGGGCTCAATCTTGCCACGCAACCCTTCCCCGGACGCGTTGATGAATTGCTTCAAATCATCCAGACCATCCCCGCCGCAGGCCGAAAGGCCGAGACTGGGCATAATAATTAAAAAAAGGTGGATGGGCTTCACTTCTTGGCTCCCTTGGCAGCTTTTTTCTGCGCGGCTTTTTGCGCCGCGAGTTCGTCCTCATCCAGGTAGCGATAGGTTTTGGCAACGGCGCTCATGGTCAATGTTTGGCCGCTGGGGGTGATATTGATTTCGTTTAAGGTGACGATGCGCGGTAGCCGTGAAACATCGCTGGCAAAGGCTCCGAGATCATGGTAATTGCCGGTTACGCGAATGGAAATGGGCCTTTCGGCGTAAAACTCGGATAAGGTTTCTTTGTCTGCTGGTCGAAACAGTTCAAATTCCAGTCCGCGTCCCAGGCCGGCTTGATTGATATCCGTCAGGAGCGCATCCATTTCAGCCTTGTTGGGCAATTGTTTGATCAGCGCGCCGAAAGCCTGTTCCAAGTCTTTGAGCTGTCGACGGTAAGTATCCAGATTGACGGCCTGTTTTTTCTTCGAGATAAAGGTATCGCGAAGCTGGGATTCTTTTTCCTTGGCGATATTCAGGTCAGCGAGCTGGTTTTGCCAGTCGAACCAGTATCCGGCGAAAAGGATGAGTGTGAACATCCCACATAGCGCAAGCGTTTTCGGAATTATTGGCCAGTTGCCAATATCCCTCGGATTGAGTTTTTTAAAATCGTCCAGAGTCATGGTTTAAGGGCCTGTAAATGGATAACTTGGGCAATTATGGGTGTGCTGGCGGGATGCGATGCAAGACGCCGGGCGCGCTGCATGGCCATTCCATGCAAGCGACCGGCAACGCAGCAGCGCGCCCTCCAGTGCAGCCAGAATGTTCATGTTATTCATTTATAGGCCCTTATATCCTTGGGCTTGGTTCTGCCCTCCCCCTTGTCTTTGTCGGCGGTGACCTCTGGCGGGACAAGTTTGAGGTCCAAGGAAAATTCGCTGGCACGCAGGTTGTTTATCGTGGCGGCTTTGACCTCGATCAAATTTGGGGACTGTAACCAGGGGGATGCTTCCAGACTGCGCATCAATGTGGCTACCCTTGCATTGGATTGCGCATACCCTTGCAGGCTAATGCTATTGCCACTTTGCTTGACTGCCTTGAGGTACACCCCGTCAGGGAGTTGGCGTACTAGTTGATCGAGCAGATAGACGACTGCCGAGCGATTACTCTGCAGGGTTTCCACCACTTGCTTGCGAGCCAGCATGGCTTGAGTTTGTTCTTTGAGGATTTTGATTTCCGCAATCTGATTGTCAAGTTTTTTGATTTCCGTTTCCAGAAAATTATTACGCGCACCCTGATTTTCTATCTGGGTGCCCAGAATGGTATGAACCATGAATACAATCAGCAAGCCCAGTACCGATGTGGCGCTGGCCATAAAAATAAGCTCATGCTGACGTGCGGCTCGTTTTTGCTCGCGGTGGGGTAACAGGTTGATGCGGATCATGGATCGAACCTTCGCATGGCAAGGCCACAGGCAATCAGCAATGTCGGCGCATCCTGCGCCAATTGGCGGGGTTTGACGCGCGCAGAGATCGCCATGTTGGCAAAAGGATTGGCGACAGAGGTGCGGA
Source organism: Hydrogenophilales bacterium CG_4_10_14_3_um_filter_58_23 (assembly GCA_002784065.1). Taxonomy (GTDB): domain Bacteria; phylum Pseudomonadota; class Gammaproteobacteria; order Burkholderiales; family Sulfuricellaceae; genus Sulfuricella. The sequence continues at coordinate 2,873 of PFJY01000189.1, forward strand.
CCTGGGTGCGTTGCGAAACGGCTTCGTCCGCGCCCGGTATCATGGCGCATCCGCCGGCCAGGAGAATATGGTCTACCCGGTTGAATTGGGTGGAAGAGAAGAAAAACTGTAATGCTCGCGCTACTTCCAGTGCGAGCGAATCCAGAAAGGGTTGAAGCACTTCAGGCTCATAATTTTCCGGCAGGCCGCCGTTGCGTTTTGCAATTTCGGCTTCTTCCGCCGACAGGCTATAACGGCGCTGGATTTCCTGGGTCAGTTGATTTCCGCCGAAAGCCTGCTCGCGCAGGTAAACCGACTGGTTGTTGAGCAGCACGTTGACATGTGTCATGGCGGAGCCGATGTCGATGATGGCAATGGTCTGATCCTGCCCGGCATTAGGCAGTTGCGGGGCAATCAGCTCGTAGGCGGCTTGGGTCGCGTAAGACTCAACGTCCATGACCAGTGCTTTTAGCCCGGCTGATTCGATAGCGGCGACCCTATCCTCAACTTTTTCCTTGCGCGATGCGGCGATTAAAACCTCGGCTTCCTCTGAATTGTTCGGAACAGGACCCAACACTTGAAAATCCAGGTTGACCTCGTCCAGTGCGAAAGGAATATACTGATTGGCTTCGCTTTCCACCTGCATCTCGAGTTCATTTTCACTCAGTCCAGCAGCAACAATTATTTTTTTTGTGATGACGGCCGCCGCAGGTAAAGCCAGAGAAACGTTTTTGGTGCGCGTTCCCATGTGGCGCCAGGCGTGTTTAACGGCTTCCGAAACCGCTTCGAGATTTGCGATGTTGCCATCTGCAACCGCATCTTTTGCCAGGGGCTCGATCGCATAGCGCTCGATACGGTACAAGCCTTTACCGGCGTCGCTGAGTTCGACCATCTTGACGGACGAAGTGCTGATATCAACGCCGATGAGAGGCGGAGACTTGGCCTGCAGGAAATCGAGATTCAAATTGAAGTCGAGCTGCAACGAATTTCCTTTTGAATATTGCCCGGTTATGTACGCTACGTATAATTCACATTAAATGCTAGCAACAAGTGCTGAGCATGTAAAGTATTTTTTTGGCATTTCTTTTGTCGAGCCAGTGCGCCTATAATCCCCCCCTTGAGTGATTTATGTCAATTGGCTCTGATATTAAATTAAAGTAAGAAAGAGCTTGATGAGCTTACGTTGGTGGCGATATCCGCTGTTTGCCTTCTTGGCTTTAGGTTTTGTTTTTTCTGCCGCAGTCATGCTGGCGGGAATTCTGGCCTACCCCAATCTCCCTTCGCTGGAGGCGCTGACCGATTACCGGCCCAAAATTCCGCTGCGCGTTTATACCGCAGAGGGCGCATTGATTGGCGAGTTTGGCGAAGAGCGGCGTGCGCTGATCAAAATTGAGGCGGTGCCCAAGCCGATGCGGCTAGCGATTCTTGCCGCAGAGGACGACAGGTTTTATAGCCATGGCGGGGTGGATTACATGGGAGTGGCGCGCGCCGCCCTGGCGAACCTGACCGCTGGCGGCGCACGGGAAGGCGCGAGCACGATTACCATGCAGGTGGCGCGAAATTTTTTCCTGTCCAGTGAGAAAACGCTGACTCGCAAATTCAGCGAAGCGCTGCTTGCACTGAAAATTGAACACTACTTATCCAAGGACCAAATTCTCGAGCTTTACGTTAACCAGATTTATCTGGGGCAGCGTGCTTATGGTTTCGCCGCGGCTGCTCAGACCTACTTCGGGCACCCGCTTGAACGATTGACCGTGGCCGAGGTTGCGATGCTGGCGGGACTCCCCAAGGCACCATCACGCTACAACCCGGTGGTCAACCCGAAGCGGGCAAAAATTCGACAGCAGTATGTCCTGCGCCGCATGCATGATCTCAAATATATTACCGATGCGGAATATCAGGCCGCTCTGGTGCAACCTCTGACCGTGAAGCGTGATGCGCATAATTCGGAGGTCAATGCGGATTATGCGGCGGAAATGGTCAGGCAGGCGATGTTCGAACGCTATCAGGAAGCGATTTACAGCAGCGGCATGAAAGTTTACACCACGCTGCGCAAGGCGGACCAGGAGGCCGCCAGTCAGGCGTTGCGCCAGGGTGTGCTGGATTATGACCATCGCCATGGCTACCGTGGGCCGGAGGGTTTTGTCGAGCTGCCTGTTGGCGCTGCAAATCTGGAAGAACGGCTGGAAGACGCTTTGGCGGATGCGGATGAAAGTAACGGTCTGGTGCCTGCGATCGTTCTGGGGGTGGGTCTGAAGCAGGTAAAGTGCTACATCAAAGGGGGTGAAACTGTTCGGATTGGCAATGAAGGCCTGAAATTCGTGCTTAAAAACCTGAGTGACAACGCCAGCCCGAAAACACGGCTGCGCCGAGGTGCGCTGATTCGCGTCCAGAAGGATGACAAGGTGGGGTGGCAGATTTTACAACTGCCACAAATCGAATCGGCGCTGGTCTCAGTGGTGCCTCAGGATGGCGCGATTCACGCACTGGTCGGAGGGTTCGATTTCAACCGCAGTAAATTCAACCACGTCACGCAGGCGTGGCGTCAGCCGGGTTCAAGCTTCAAGCCGTTCATCTACTCGGCGGCACTGGAAAAAGGCTTAACCGCCGCCACCGTGATCAATGATGCCCCCATCGTTGTGGATGCTGCCCAAACTGGTGGCCAGGTCTGGGAGCCGAAAAATTACGAGGGTGATTATGCCGGCCCGATCCGCTTACGCACCGCCTTGACCAAGTCGAAGAACCTGGTTTCTATCCGTGTGTTGCAATCTATCGGCCCAGCGTATGCGCAGGATTACATTACCCGTTTCGGCTTTTCCCCTGAGAAGCACCCGCCCTACCTGACTATGGCGCTAGGTGCGGGATCGGTAACTCCGATGCAAATGGCCGCCGCTTACTCGGTGTTTGCCAACGGCGGCTACCGTATGCAGCCTTACTTGATCGACCGGATTGTTGATGCGCGCGGCACTTTGCTGGTGCAGGCCAAACCCAAGCGTGCTGGCGATGATGCCGAGCGCACGATCGATGCGCGTAATGCTTTTATCATGACTTCCCTGATGCGCGATGTGGTACGTTTTGGTACCGGTGCGCGGGCCATGCAACTGAAACGTCAGGATCTCGCCGGAAAGACTGGAACCACTAATGATCAGGTGGATGCCTGGTTCACGGGTTTCAACCCAGGCTTGGTGGCAATTGCCTGGATCGGCTTTGATCAGCCTCGTTCCATGGGTGGAGCAGAAACCGGTGCGCAGGCTGCATTACCGATCTGGATGGGTTATATGGGCAAGGCGCTGAAAGGCGTGCCAGAAGCAGATATGGTGGTGCCGGAAGGGGTGGCGACAGTCAAAATCGACCCGCAAAGTGGGCGCCGTGTTCCCGAGGGGAGCGAGGGGATTTTAGAATATTTTTATCAGGAAAATATTCCTGCCGAGCAGACTGGTTTCTTCGAAGGCCTCTTTGGCGGTGGCGGCAAGTCTGCGGAAGAGGTTAAGGATCAATTGTTCTGAATCGGGAGAGAGAAAAAGCGGCGAATCTTCGAATGCGCGAGCGAATCGCGCACCAGGCGGCTCGCATCATTGCGGAAGACGGTCTTCAGGATTATGCCTCGGCCAAGCACAAGGCCGCTCGCCAGATAGGCGCGCCGGACACACATAGCCTGCCAGATAATGATGAAGTGGAACGGGCCTTAAGGGATTATCAGGCGATTTACCAGCGGGATGAGCAAAGTGTGCGTTTGCGTCAGTTGCGGCAGCAGGCATTGGAGGCGATGCGCCTGCTGGAGCCGTTCAATCCTTATCTTACCGGTTCGGTTTTGAATGGCACGGCGACTCGCCACTCGGACATTGACCTGCAGTTGTTCACGGATAGCGCCAAGGTTGTGGAATTGTTTCTATTGGCCAGGCGGGTGTCCTATAAAAGTGGCGAAAAACATCTCCATTTCGGGAGTGAAGAGCGTTCCATCCCTGTCTTTACCTTGCTGGATGGCCCCGCAGAAATTAATGTTACGGTTTTTGCCACGGAGGATATACGCCAAATTCCGTGCGGCCATGCTGAAAAAAATGCGCGCGCACCTGCTCGGCAGGTCGAGACATTGCTTGAAGAGGGATAATGCCCGTATACTTTGCCAGCACATTTTTGCCTGCTACGCATAGAAAATGGTTTTGCATTTTTGTTTTTCGAATCGTTTAGAGCCAAAATTTTAATGACGCCTTCGCTACTTTCCTGTCCGTGCTCCTGCCATAACAATTTATGGACAATCCTTGCTGGGTGTCAAAACGACATTCCTTCCGCAGTTTCTGGTGGGGCAACATGGTAAATTCCACCTCAAATCCGTCCCAAGGTTTATTGATTTCCGACGAAGACGATGCCAGCAGTTTTACGGTTAGCTGGAAGAAAGAGATCGTCTATATTCTTCGCGCAGTGATGGAAAAAACCGAGCTGGTTAGCGCTTATTTTAATCGCGGCGAAGGCTTTATACTGACATCCATCATCGCCGTAGACCCGGATGAGGCGCTTGTTTTTCTGGATTTGGGAGCGAACGAAGCGTTCAATAAAAAAATTCTCGATAGCGAAAAAATTATTTTTATTACGGCGCATGACAAGGTCAAAGTTCAGTTTGTCGCCAACTGGATAGAAAAGGTTCGGCTCGAAGGCCGGGATGTGTTCAGGATCGAGCTTCCCAAGTCGTTGATCAAGCTGCAGCGGCGGGAATATTATCGGGTGACGACACCTATTGCAAAACCATTAAAATGTATCGTGTTAATGGAAGATGGGCGCAAGATTGAAATGGCGATTGCAGACATCAGTATCGGCGGAGTAGGCGTGGTTATTCCGCCAGCAGATGCTGTCGTTGAACCGGGAATGATATTCAATGGATGCAACCTGGTTTTGCCCGAGATCGGCAATATTGTGGCGACTATGGAAATACGGAACGTGTTCGAGGTGACTTTAAGAAACGGGTTGAAAACCAAGCGGGCAGGTTGTCAGTTCGCCAACTTGTCGGCAAATATGCAGTCCATGATTCAACGCTACATTATCAACGTGGAGCGGGAGAGAAAAGCCATGGAACCGGATCGGCAATAGCCGGATTTCAGCCTTCCTTGAGCCATTTCGCCGCGTCCAGCGCAAAATAAGTCAGGATCCCATCCGCGCCGGCGCGCTTGAATCCCAGCAAAGCTTCCAGCACGCAGGCTCTCTCGTCTAGCCAGCCATTCTGGGCGGCCGCTTTGAGCATGGCGTATTCGCCGCTGACCTGGTAAACAAAAGTCGGTGCCTGATAGGTGTCCTTAATACGTCGAACGATGTCGAGATAAGGCATGCCGGGCTTGATCATCACCATGTCGGCCCCTTCTTCGAGGTCCAGCCCCACTTCCCACAAGGCTTCATCGCTGTTGGCTGGATCCATCTGGTAGGTATATTTGTTGCCCGCCCCCAGATTGGCTGCGGAGCCGACCGCGTCGCGGAACGGTCCGTAAAAGCTCGAAGCGTACTTGGCGGAATAAGCCAGAATCCGGGTATGGATATAATTCTGACTGTCGAGCGCGTTGCGTATCGCGCCGATGCGTCCGTCCATCATGTCCGAAGGCGCAACTATATCGGCGCCGGCCTCGGCGTGAGTGAGCGCCTGCTTTGCCAACACAGCCACCGTCTCGTCATTCAAAATGTAGCCGTTACCATCGATCAGCCCGTCCTGGCCGTGAATGGTGTAGGGATCGAGCGCAACGTCGGTGATGATGCCCAATTCCGGAAAACGCTGTTTCAGTGCGCGCACCACGCGGGGCACCAGGCCGTCCGGGTTATAGGCTTCGGCCGCGTCCAGGCTTTTGAGGGGCAGATCGATGACCGGAAAAATTGCCAGCGCCGGGATACCGAGCTTGACGCATTCCTCCGCCTGGTGAAAAAGCTTGTCCAGGGTTTGCCGGATCACTCCAGGCATGGAGGCCACCTTCTCGGTGCGATTGTTGCCGTCCAGTACAAACACCGGGTAAATAAAGTCGGCCGGCGTCAGCACCGTTTCGCGCATCATGCGACGGGAAAACTCGTCGTGCCTCATGCGACGCATGCGTTTATGAGGATATTTGCCCAAAGCGTGCATATCAGTCCTTTTTAATGTGAAACTCGCAAAGCGAGACCTCGTCCCTCTTTATCGCCAGTTTGAGCGGTTATGCCGCCAATCTCGGCGGGAACACCCCTTGCGGGCGCTCCCTCTGGGAGGGAGCCATTGAAACCCGCTAAGCTAAATGGAGCCCCAGATCGCACAACCTCATTGTAGTGGTGCATCGGAAATGTTGAAATCTATAAAATGGGTATCCCCTTGACGCACGTAAAGTTCTACTGGACGGTTTTCGCCAAGACGCATCACGCTGCCCCACCGCAAGACTTGAACGCGAGC
>PFJY01000099.1 GCA_002784065.1 Hydrogenophilales bacterium CG_4_10_14_3_um_filter_58_23
TAACAATCCCTTGCGGGTCGAGGAGGAATTATGTCAATAAATCAGATTGGTGGGAAATATTTCTCCGCGATAGCGGCTTCGTCCAACCCCGGCTACGAGCAGATTTGCAGCGGAACTACCGGCCATGCCGAGGCGGTGCGGATCACCTTCGACCCGGCAGTGATTTCCTTCCGGGAATTGCTGGAAGTCTTTTTTACGATCCATGACCCCACCACTCTGAATCGCCAAGGCAATGACATGGGCAGCCAGTATCGCTCCGCCATTTTTACCCACAGTCCGGAACAGCAGGCCGTCGCAGAAGAGATGGTCGCCAAGCTCGCGTCCGCCGTTACTGAAATCACTCCCGCCGGAATTTTCACTGTGGCGGAGGACAATCACCAAGAATATTTCAGAGGCCACAGCGATCAATCCTATTGCCGATTCGTGGTTGCTCCCAAGGTGGCGAAACTGAGGGAGAAATTCAAGGCCAGGCTGAAGAGCGGGGCGGCTTAACAGTGCCCACCCCTGGAGGTTTATTGTTTTCTGAATCGGCCATCCCTGCTGCAACCCTCAACGCCTACCTTGCGACCGACTACAAGGTGATGGCGGCCGAGCCGTTTGTCCTGAAAATCGGCCGTGCCAGTCCTGAGCTCGCGCTATGGCTCAAACTTCACCGGACAGACCGCGCAGCATTCATCACCGCATGGAATCCTTTCGGCGAGCCCACGTCAGATTCAGAAAACCATGCCGCCCAGCAAAAACTGCTTGCTGGGATCAAGGCCATGGATTTGCCCTATCTGGATGGGGAAGGCCGAGATCCATCAGGGCTATGGCCAGCGGAGCCCAGTTTGCTGGCCTTCGGTATTTCGCTTGAGGCGGCCAGAAAACTGGCAAGGCAATTTCGCCAGAACGGATTCGTTTACGCCGACAGTGATGTGACACCACGGCTGATTCTGTTGCGATAAGGCCGTCAGGCCAGATTGCTGATTACGAACCGGTGCTTGCCGGAAACGGTACGTTTTATCTCATCGACAGCATTGATTTCCAGCACCATATTCTCATCCACATCCCTGCGGACTCTGGCTCTGAGCGAGTTCAGAGTTTCGGCGCTCAAGCTGGACGGCGAGACGAGGTTCAAGGTGATTTTGTCCGGTTCGCTCTGAATAAACTGATACTGCTTGATGCCATCCAGCCCATCCAGCAGATGGATGAAATACGAGGGGTAAATGCTCTTGCCGCTCCGGGTCTTGATGATGTCGTTGCTGCGGCAGAGCCCCATTTCCATCATCGGGAACGGCGAACCGCAGTCGCAAATCCCCTCCTTTAGCCTGCCCGAGTCGCCGATCTCATAGCGGATGAAAGGCATGACCCGGTTGGTTAACGAGGTAATAACGAGCCGGTCTTCCTGGTCGAAGTTCAGTGACTCAAGGTAAACCATGTCGGTGAAGATGTGCTGGTTGCCGTGCCGGCATTCGCAGGCGATGTTGGGGATCTCCCTGCTGCCGTATTGATTGAACACCTTGCAGCCAAAGGCCCGTTCCATCAGCTCCCGCTGCCAGCCATAGAGCACTTCGGCGGTGGAGAATACGCCCAGCAGCGTATCGGGCATCCGGATTTTGTTGTCGATGACATGTCTGGCAAGCTCGGCCAGGATAGAGGCATAGCCTTGCAGCAGGACGGGCTGGTACGATCGGATGGCGCTGGCCCAGTCATGCAACTGGGCTTCGGTGTATTCGTACGCGGCAATGGTCTTCTCGGCGGCAATGGCGTCGTTAACGATTTTGCTGAAACGGTTGCCGCCCTTGATGTCTTGTCTGGCACCCCAGAAATTCAGTATTTTCTGGCCGGGCTTCCATCCCGACCCCATGTAGCTTCTGCACATGCCTGCGCGCATCAGTTCGCCTTTGTGAGCATCATAGTAAAAGGACACCGGCTTGCCGGTCGATCCGCCGGTGTTGCCGATCTTCAACCGGCTCCGGTCGAGACCTTGTGCCAGCATCTCGTTCCGGTGCTGGATGACATCATCCTTGCGCAGGATGGGCAGGCTGTTTACAGTCCTGACGGCGTTGTGGGAGCGACCTCCTGGTCGCGAATTTAGTGATTCGCGACCAGGATGTCGCTCCCACATTTCCCGGTAATAAGGCACGTTGGAGAAGGCATGATCGATGATGGCGGACAGGTCTTCCTGCTGCTTGCGGTGGAGCTGTTCGTTGCTCAGGGACTGGTTGCGCAGTAGTTCATCCAGCAGAGCATATCGTTCCCGGTGCCGGTTTCTGTGCAGCAGATGCTTGATGCGTGAGATCATGCGGATCGTGCCAGCATCTCACCCCAGGCCCTGCCATCTTCACCATAGCGGGCGATGGCTACCACGATCTCGGCGTGCCGTTTTGCTTGGTTGGAACGTGAATTGATCAGATCGTAACACGGTGAGTGGTCGCCGAAATTATGTTCGATGTTGTCCATGAATACCTGGAAGTTGTGGGCGGCTTCTGCATGTGTGGGTAATTCCCACCCGTTTTTCCGGTCGTGGATGAGGGTTTTCAGCAAATCCAGTTTTTCCCGGATGACCCGGCGCTTCTGGTTGTACTGCTGCAACAGGGTTGCATGGGTTGATTCCAGTGCTTCCACGATAGTCTCATTGCTTAAATTTAGCACCGGGTAGCCGATGCCAGTGAGTTTTTCGATGGTGAAAAGCATTACATCGCCATAAAACTGTCGTTCGAACTCCCCTGAAAGATCGATGGTGGCGGTGTCCGCAGCGATCCCGGGCCTGAATTCAGATTGGCCTGTGGTCCCGACGGTGCGCTTGTGCAGCATGGGGAGATTGGCGGATACGAAGCTATCCCCAATTTCAGACTTGATGAGCCGCCCCAGCACCGGCCCGGCCATTCTGAGCTTCAGTGTCGCAAAAGGGATGAAGTACTTCAGCCCCTCCGGTTTGAAAATGTAATTTCCCGTGTAGATGGTTCGGGCTGGCCGGACGCCGGTCATAAGGTCTTCATGGCGGTAATAGGTTTTTCGGGTGGGATGCTCTCCGTAAAAGAACCGGTTCAGCTTGCTCGAAAAATGGCTGAAACAGCGTGAGTTGTCATGTTCGCCGGTGATGGAGCAACGATATTGATATGATGATTTTGCGGGTTTGAAGCCAAAAAGCCCCGCCATGTCGTGGTAGGACGCTTCATCGTCGTCATGCTGTCTTGTGTCGTGGAACTGGCAGGGCTGGGACGGATCATATCCGGCGATCTGGTGCAGAAAGCCGATGACGTCTTCAAGAAAGTTGCCTGCCATCACGGAGGGAGAGACGGGCGGGTCGCCGACTACCTTGCCGGTGAGGATGGTTGCGTCCGTGCTGGAAAAAATCCGATCCAGGCAATAAAAATAGTTGGTGGCGTAAAGGTTGCCGTCCCCCGCTGCGGTGCTGACTTTTATCTGGAACTCCTGATCGCTGTCGATGAAATAAAACAGTATCTTTTCCGCATCGCATCTCATCTCGTTCAGCTTCAGGTAGGCGATGTTGCGCATGATCGAGGGGCCCTTGCGGAAAAAGGTCTCCCGGTCGGTGTCGCCGAGTATTCCGGATAAAGCCTTCTTTTCCGCCCCGGTCAAGGCATTCATCTGATCGAGTTGCTCGCTCAGGCCGAAATAGCGGGTTGCTATGCCCTGCGCCTCACAATCGTTAGCTATCGCCTGGTTTCTGACCATGTTGTCAGCGTCTCTGGAGTCGTCGGCGATGATGACCGAAACTTTCCGGTAGCGGTGATCGGCAAACCCGCCATATCCAAACGATCTGCAAAGATGCAGCAGGCTGTCGAGGCAGCTCTTCAGGTGTTGCGGTCTGTCTGCAACGGGGATGACGATGACGAACTGATGCCTGTCGTCGTTGCCTTTCAGTGCGATGAGTCGCTCCATCTCCTGAAAGGCCGCGTGATAAGACTCAAGCAGGGATGCATTAACCCCCTCTCCCTCTTGTGTAAGGCGTAGGGCGTCAATAAGCGAAGCGCATTGCGCCGTATGTTGCTCGACATGGTGCAATGCGCGAAGCTTTTGACACCCTACACGAACTTTGTTAGCTTGAGGTTCATGGGTAGGGCTGGAGAGAGGGCGTCCATCTTCCCAAAGCGCCTTCTCGATATCCCGAATACGGGATCGACACGCCTCGATCAGTTCGTCGATATTTTCGTGCATTTCAGGACTCTATCTTCCCGACAGGTAGTTGGGGAAGGCATCTTTATCGATCATGATTTCGATGAGGTTGATGGCGTTTGCCAGGTCGCTATTGGCAAACAGGTCGTCCAGATCGGGTTCGGTCACGATTTTCTTGTGGTTGATGCCGAATGACAGGGCGAGGTAGCGATAGTCGGGATTGACGAAGTCGCAATTGATAAATCTCTTATCGTAGAGCTGGGACTGGTTCTTGCGAATCAGGCTCATGGTGGAGTTGTTGAACACCACCACATTCAGCGGGATGCCATAATTCACCGCCGTCATGATTTCCATGCAGCACATTTGAAAGCCGCCATCGCCGAGAATGGCGAAGGTCGGCTTTTGCTCCGAAAATCTGGCGCCAATCGCGGCGGGTATGGCGTGTCCCAGGGACGATATTCCGGAATTCGGGAAATACCGGTTCCCGCTGGATACGTTGAAGAAGTTTTGGGCAAAAATAATATTGTCGTCAAAGATCAACGCGTTTTCCGGAAAGTGCGCCTCCAGTTTTGAATAAAACTGTTCAACCAGTGCAAATCGAAACGATAGCGCAGAGCCCTCTTTACCGGATGCCGCCTTCCTTAATTCCTCTGTATGGCCATGGAATTTGTCGAGGTTTTTCCGTGTTGCCCCGCTGTCCCCGAGCTTTTCCAATACTTCAGTCAAGGCATCCTTGATGTCGCCGTGGATGGCGACATCCGCCCTGAAGACCTTTTCCAGTTGCTCGTGGTTATGGTCGATTTGGGCGATCTTCTTGTTACCCAGAAGCTTATCGTCCCATAGATAGCTGGTTCGTTCATTGAACCCGGCGCCTAAAAACAGGATCAGGTCGGCATGATCGACGATGTATTTGTACGCATCCCCATTCGAGGTGACGCCCAGGCTCCCCAGGGATAGCCCGGAGCCATCGCCGATGACCCCTTTCCCTTTCAGGCTGGTGGCCACCGGGATGTTCATCAACTCGCTCAATTGCGCGACGACTTCCTGCGCGCCCGATTTGATGCAGCCATAACCCGCGACGATGACGGGGTATTTCGCCTCGGCAATCAGTTCTGTCAGCGCGTCCACGGGGAGTGCGCGCGGGTAGAGCGGGTGGGTGCTGCTACGGGTGTAAACGCGATCCAGCAGGCTTTCCTCGACCATTTCTTTCTGGACGTTGTAGGGAAAGCTGAGGAGCACGGGGCCAGCGTTGCCGGATAGAAGAATTTTTGCCGCCTGATTCAGAACATGAACCAGGTAGTCGGTTCTTTCGATGATCTTGTGGTATCGGGTGATGCCCTTGAACAATGCGGCCTGATCGATGCTTCCGCCCTCGCCGGAGCTCTCTTGCAGCCCGCCCTTGCCAAAGATATGGGTCGATGTTTCTCCGGTAATAATCAGGATCGGCTGTTTATCCGCATAGGCATTGGCGATCCCCGTCACCAGGTTGGTGGCGCCCGGACCCGCAGTGGTGATGCAGGCGGAAATCCTCCCCGAGGCTCTGGCATAGCCTCCGGCCATGAACGCCGCCCCCTGTTCATGCTTGACCAATACGCTCTTGATATTCGAGTCATACAAGCTGTCATAGACCGGCAAGATATGGGCGCCCGGCATCCCGAAGATCACTTCGATCCCCAGTCGTTCCAAATACCTTACGATTAATTCACTGACCGCTATTTTCATGTCGTCTCGTCATGGCCGAAAACCCACTGTTTCCGAATTGAGAACCGAAGCAGGGTTGCATGGATCGGTGCCGGAACAGGCATTTTAACCGAACCTGCGCCCAATCATGAATCTATAAACTGCGATTTAACGCAGAGGGTGCCGAGGAAGAATTTGCTTGGCCAGATCAGGCATATACCTTGATATATATCCGTCACTAGCTCGGACTTATGACGCGGCTTGCGGGGCAGTCTGCGTAGGGCGCAATCGTTATTGCGCCGAATGAAATGGGGCTCGCAGGGATGGGCTACTTGTTGCCCAACTCGCAAAACATCCGGTGCAATGCGCTTCGCTTATTGGCACCCTACCTTGCGCCTTATGCTTGCTGAATATTCTCGCCGCCAAGCGCTTCGACCAGATCGGCCAGCAACCGGGCCAGTTCCCCGGCCATCAGGGTAAAGTCGAGATCGAACAACTCGTCGGTGTTTTCAGCCTGGGATTCGGCTTCTTCCTTGAGAATGTCCAGAAAGGCGAGGCGCTTGATCTGGAGCTGTTCGGTGAGGACGAAGGAAATCTTGTCGTTCCAGGTCATTCCCAGCCGGGTGGCGCTCTTGCCAGCGGCAATGTGCGCACGGATTTCACCGCCCTCCAGGTCGTGGCGAACATAGCGAACCGTCGCCTTGCCCTCGTCATTGGAGCGGAGTTCCAGCTCGCGATCGATGGTGAACCCGGACGGCGCTTCGCCCCCGGCGAGCCAGCCGGTCATGGCTGTGACGGGTGAGAGCTCGGTATGCAGCAGCTTGAGCGGCAGGTTGTCCAGCGTTTTGACTAGCAGTTCCAGGACTTCATCCGCTTTGGCCGGGGAGGCGGCATCCACAACCAGCCAGCCATTGACCGGGTCGATCCATACGAAGGTCGTGCGCCGAAGCGCAAACGCTCGGGGGAGCAGTTCGTCGGCGACGCGTTCCTTGATCTCCTTCGTCTCTTTGCGCCCGACGCGGTGGCCCTGCTGCGCTTCGAGTTCGGCGACGCGCTCCTTGGCGAACTGGTTGATGATGGAGGCGGGCAGCAATTTCTGCTCCACGCCCAGGGCGATCAGCAACTGCCGGTTCAATGCGTGGACCAGAGGCCCGTCGCCTTGGGGGGAAACCCAGCCACGGCTTTGCTTGTCCAGGCCGCCGCAGGGCTGGAGCGGCTGGCGGGACAGTTTTTCTTCCAGCGTTGTGGCGCTCATTGTCCAGTCAATGGGAAGGCGATAAATGAAGATGTTTTTAAACCACATGGCGGGTTACTCGAAAAAGGGGGCGATTATACAGCCCATGGATGAAAAAACGGGTAAGGGTATCAACTCGCTATGGCGTAATCGGTTTCATCATCAACCTGCGTGATCTGCACGCCGGCTTCCCTGATGGCCTGCAGCTTGTTCTCCAGTGCGATTCGTATGGGCTCATAATCCGCTTGCGGCGGGGGGTAGCCTTGCCATCCTTCCGGCGTGTGGGTGTCCAGGTTGTAATAGGCATAAGGGGCGACCTTGTCCTCGATGTCTTCGGTTACTATGGTCAGCCGATATCCGCTGAAAGTGGCGTGTTCCCCCGTTTCGTGAGGGACGACGCTGCCCTCGAAGTCGATAAACTGGTTGTCCGTTTCCTGAATGTATCCCGACAATGATGCAAGCAAATTCACGATTTGAAGATGCGTCAATTTTGCCGCCAGGGTGCTTGTCGCATGCAGATAATCTTCGTGATTGATTTCCCATCGCGCAACGGGGACCTGCCGTTCATTTTCAACCTGGCCAGAAAACAAACCGCGAATATTCACCATGTCGGAAATATTCACGCAAAACATATCAAGGGTCAGCCCTTTCAGGTCGAATCGGGCCAACTCGGCGGAGGGCAAAACCTGAATATAGCTTGCCCAGCCGGAACCCTTGCGCACCAGTCCATGCTTGACCTGGTAGTGAAGGATCAGTGTCTTGCCCTGTATGGTGATGAGTATTTTTTTCAAAATGATTTCTTCAAGTCAGGGATGTTGCCCGCAGATGCGATCTATATTTACGTCACGGGTGGCTGAAGTATAACAATGCGTGGCACCCAGTGCTGCCGGTTTCGCAATTAGCAACCTGATTTTCCATCTTGTAGGATAATGGGTGTCAGTCGCCGTCATTGTGGGTCGGGCTTCAGCCCGACATCCTGGAAATTTAGAAAGAGGTAACGTGTCGAATCTTTATATTATCCTGCAGAGCACTGGTGCTGTAGCAGCCACCCATTCCGGGTCCTTCCACGCCGATGATGTGTTGGCGGCGGCGACATTACGCCGGGTAAATCCGGCTTTGCCCATTTTGCGTACGCGCGACCAGGAACAGCTGGACGCAGCGGATATCCTGTTCGATGTGGGGCGTGTTTTTGATTCTGCGGCCTGCCGCTTCGACCATCATCAACTGGAATACAAGGAAGCGCGCGAAAACGGCATCCCTTACAGTTCGTTCGGCTTGGTATGGCGTGAATTGGGGGTGGAACTTTGTGAATCGGCCGCCGCAGCGTCCAGGGTCGATCGCTGGTTGGTGCAAGGCGTGGACGCCATGGATTGCGGCATTACCTTGAGCAAGGAAACCCTGCCCGTCACGCTGATGTCCATTTCCACGGTACTTGGAGGTTTCAATCCCGGCTGGCAGGATGTTACATCCGCTTCAGCCAGGAATGAGGCCTTCGAGCGTGCCGTCAGCCTGGCAACCGTCGTTCTGCAAAACACGATCAGGGACGCAAACGGGTTTGAAAAGGCGCGTGCCGTTGTGGCGCAAGGGGTTTTGCTGGAAGCAGGGCGGTTGTTGGTGCTGGAGCACGACGTGCCGTGGAAGGATGCCGTATTGGGATCGCCTGAGTACGAGCACCTTCTGTACGTGATTTCCCCCGATGCCCAGGTGAAATGGCAGGTGACCGCCGTTCCAGATCGTGCGGGAAGCTTCAATAACCGGAAATCCCTGCCTTCGGCCTGGGCAGGGCTGGACGGCGAAGAGCTGGACGCTGTCGTCGGCATGAAAGGCTGCGTGTTCTGCCATAGGGGGCGCTTTGTCGCCGGGCACAAGACGAAAGATGGGGCGATGGAAATGGCGCGGCTGGCCCTGCGGGGTTAGTTCATGTAGAGCATGCGCTATGCTTGCTCGGTGTCTTTAGCGCGCGTATCGGCTGAAAACGCCTGGGCGAACGCCAGAATCACCTCGCGCACCACCTTGCGCTGCGGCGCGGGCAGTCGCAGGAAAGCCTCGAAAGTTTCACGTTCCTGATTGCAGCCAGCAATTGCCTAGCAAGCCTATATATACCGAGAAACGCCACAATTTACATTAACTAATTACTACAATTCACTGTATTATAGGTGTTGTCGAGTTGCTTATCGAGGTGATGAATTG
>PFJY01000191.1 GCA_002784065.1 Hydrogenophilales bacterium CG_4_10_14_3_um_filter_58_23
TCAACCGGGCTCGTCCAACAAACGGTTCAGATCGTGGCTCGCTCCGCGATCACGATCTAACCTTATGCGTTATGAAGCAGGTTACCGGGAGGGCAAAGGCAAGGTCGATGCAGAGCTGGCGCGGCTGGCGCAACTGATGTCGGCGCTGGGTGGGGCTCTGGATCAGTTTGATGAAACATTGACACGGAACCTGCTTTCCCTGGCGCTGGATGTCGCCAAGAAAATGTTGCGTGAGGCTTTACGAGTACGGCCGGAGCTGGTTCTGCCGGTGATTCGCGAGGCGGTGAACAGCCTGCCCCAGACCGGCCAGCATCCACACCTCAAATTGCATCCGGAAGACGCGGCTCTGGTGCGATCGCTGATGGCAGACGAGCTGAATCACTTTCATTGGAAGCTGATTGAAGACAGTCGCGTGGAGCGGGGTGGGTGCCGAGTGGAAACGACGAACAGCGAGATTGATGCAACCATGGAGACTCGCTGGAAAAGGATACTCGTCGCCCTGGGCAGTGAAGGTGCATGGCTTGAATAGCTCCTTTAATGTGAAGCTCGCAAAGCGAGCACGTTTGCTTCCTCTCCCGCTTGCGGGAGAGGATTGAGGTGAGGGCATTTCCCTTGCCCTCTGGGTTGGGGAGAGGGAAGCCCACCGGGGGGAAGCAACCCTCATCCCAACCTTCTCTCAAAGGGAGAAGGTGCAATGGTGAAGGGCGCTTGTTTCGATGGGACAGAAATTATGACGTCACCCTCTGAGCGTTGGAATGGTTTTTTGCGGGAATGCGGTGAGACCGTTTCCGCCGTTAGCCCCTGGCTCTTGACCGGTCGTCTGACCCGGGTTGCCGGACTGGTGATGGAGGCGGTGGGACTGAGGCTTGCGGTAGGCGGTAGTTGTACCGTTCACCTGACTGACGGGCATGATGTAGATGCCGAAGTGGTCGGTTTCTCTGGCGAAAAATTGTTCCTCATGCCCACCACCGATGTGTATGGACTGGTGCCGGGTGCACGGGTGGCGCCGGTGGATACCCCGGTACAACGTGCCTCCGTGCAGGTCGGATCGCCTCACCTGCGGCGTCGTTCCGAAGACCGTGTGCGCCAGGTGCAGGTGGGCAATGAGTTGCTGGGGCGCATTCTTGACGGTGCCGGACGTCCGTTGGATCTTCTTGGGCCGCTGAATCTGGCTCATCAGGTGCCGCTGCACAGCCGTCCCTGCAATCCCCTTAGTCGAGCCCCGATCCGGCAGGTTCTGGATGTTGGCGTGCGCGCCATCAATGCCTTGCTGACCGTTGGTCGTGGACAGCGCATGGGCCTTTTTGCCGGTAGCGGTATCGGCAAGAGTATTTTGCTCGGCATGATGGCGCGTTTTACCAGCGCAGATGTGATCGTGGTCGGTCTGATCGGCGAGCGGGGACGCGAGGTCAAGGAGTTCATCGAAAACATTCTCGGTCCCGCCGGGTTGGCGCGTTCCGTAGTGGTCGCTGCGCCGGCAGATACCCCGCCGTTGCTGAGGCTGCACGGCGCGGCCTATGCCACGGCGATTGCCGAGTATTTCCGCGATCAGGGCAAGCATGTTCTTTTGATCATGGATTCGCTCACACGTTTTGCCATGGCTCAGCGTGAAATTGCCTTGGCCATCGGCGAGCCACCAGCGACCAAAGGTTATCCGCCATCGGTATTCGCCAAGTTGCCACAGTTGGTCGAGCGCGCAGGTAACGGCCAGGCAGGAGGTGGTTCCATAACCGCATTTTATACTGTGCTGGTGGAGGGGGATGACCAGCAGGATCCCATCGCGGACAGCGCGCGTGCCATTCTTGATGGTCATATCGTGTTGTCGCGCAGCCTTTCCGACCAGGGGCATTATCCTGCTATCGATATAGAAGCTTCGGTCAGTCGGGCGATTACCGAACTGCTTGCGCCGGAGGACTTGGCCCGGGTACGCAGGTTCAAGTTGCTTTATTCCCGCTTCCAGCGTAGCCGGGATCTGATTAGTGTGGGCGCCTATGTCAAGGGCAGCGACCCGTTGCTGGACGAAGCAATGGCTCTTTATCCGCAGATGGAGGCTTTCCTGCAGCAGGATATGCACCAGAGCGAGAACTATGTGGACAGTCGTAGCCGCCTGGCCGCAATGTTCAATACCTAAGCGTGAAGTTTGAATAGATATGCCGCGGCGATTTCCTCTCCAGTCCCTTCTTGACCTTGCTCAGAGTCATACTGATGCCGCAGCGCGCGATCTGCATACGCTTAAGGTCAAGTGGCAGGAGGCAGAGGAAAAGCTCCGGCAGTTGACCACATATCGTGAAGGTTACCGGGCAAAGTTGTTGCAGACAACGAAGCTAGGCATGCAGGTGAGCTCGCTCAGGGATTTTCAGCTGTTTCTCGGAAAAATCGAGGTCGCCATCCGTCAGCAGACTGGAGAGGTAGAGCGCTGCAAAAAACGCTGGGAAGACGGGCGCCATGAATGGCAGGAGAAGCATCGCAAACTCAAGGCCTTCGATACGCTGTCGCAGCGTCATCTGAGCAGTGAGCGGAAGCGTGAAGACAAGCTCGAGCAGCGTGAGCAGGATGAGCTTTCCGGCAATAAATTCAAGCAAGACGAGTCAACAGACCCCCCTCACTTTTGATGGTGGTATGTGTCTTGCTTTATATTCGGTTGAACCTAAAGCAACTGCGAAAGGATTGCCGATGCCACAATTACCTATTACTCCTGCTGTATCTCCACAACACAGTGCGGGCACCGGTCAAACGTCAGTCTCTGCCGCAGAAGGTGGGGATGGATTGGGGAACGCACCGGGGATTAATTTCGGGGCGGTCCTCAGCAAACAGTTGAAGGGGATCGCTTCGCTTCAGACGTCAGCCTCTGTTGCAGAAGGTGGGGATGGATTGGGGAACGAGCCGGGGATTAACTTCGGGGCGGTTCTCACCAAACAGTTGAAGGGGATCGCTTCGCCGCTTGAGAAGAAAGAGGATGCGGGGCTTTCCTTGGTCGCGCTCAAGGAAAGCCCTGAGCCTGCTGCAAACGCTGGGGCGGCGGTGCTTCCCGTTGATTTGTCTGTTCTGACCGCTTCAATGCTTGTGCCGGCACCTCCTGCTCAAGTTGGTGGGGGAGCCGAAATTCCAGCCGAAGCCGATGCGGGGAAGCCGTTGATGCGGTTGTCCAAGGCTGGCGAAGTCCGGTTGGCGGCAGAAATTGCCGCAAATGGCAAAAATTTGCCGCAAGCGATGTCCCCGGAGCAACGCTTTGCCGACAAGCTGGCGGCCTTGGTGGAAGCTCCAGAAGGCAATGCGAGCGGGGAGATCCATTCGCCTGATTTATCCGCTGCGGTGAATCCTCCCGCCACAGTCGTCGTGTTCCGGAATCCGGAGCCGTTACCGGTTTTACCGGTCGTGCCTGGAGTCGGTTCCGCCGAATGGGGCGGAGCGGTCGGCGAGAAAGTGGTGTGGATGGCGAACCAGAATCATCAAGTGGCTGAACTGCATCTCAATCCACCTAGCCTCGGGCCGCTCGAGGTGCGTTTGACAATCAGCAACGACCAGGCTAGCGCGTTGTTCGTTTCCCAATATTCCGCTGTGCGTGAGGCAATCGAGACGGCATTGCCACAGTTGCGCGAAATGCTCGCTGACAACGGCATTATGCTAGGCAATGTGACGGTTGGCTCGGAATCCTTCAGCCAGCAGCAAGCGTCTGACCAGAGAAATGGCAGGGAGGGAAGTCGCGGCGGGCTGGGAGCAGAGGGTGTTATAGCTCAGATAGCCGCGCCAGGGCGACCTGTTGGACTGGCGCGCGAGGGCATGGTCGATATTTTTGCCTGAAATTGATGCACGATTACTTATTACAAATAAAGCGGCTATTTCAATGGGATAGCTGCTTTATTATTTTATCCGGCGAAAAAATAGTGGGCAGAAAATGGTTTTGGCTTGCAGTAGTTCTTGCATTAAATATGAGTTGATATTATAAAGAACATAAAATATCATCTGAAACTGGTTGTTTTTAATATTGTTTAGCCGTGGAGTGGACGACTGAAGCGGTAGTGGCAAGGGGACTCGGCATGGCAAGGGACAAGGCAAAAGTAGAAGCCGTGGCGGATGAGCCACCCAAAAAGAAGAAGGGGAAGCTGTTTCTGGTACTCGGTATCCTGTTGGCGTTGGGTGGCGTGGGCGGTGGTGCGGCATGGTATTTCACCCAGTCAGACACAAAGTCCGCCGAGCACAAGGAAAAAAAACCGCAGCCACCAGTCTTTGTGACGCTGGAGACCTTTACCGTTAATTTGCAGGCAGATGGGGGTGGCGAACACTATCTCCAGGTCGGGATTGATTTGAAAGTGACTGACCCTACTGTGGTCGATATGGTCAAGCTGCACATGCCGGAAATTCGCAATGGCGTGCTGCTGCTGCTTTCGAGCAAGAGTGCCGAGCAGATCGCTAGCCTGGAGGGCAAGCAGAAACTTGGTGCTGAAATTCAGGAGCAGGTAAACAAACCACTCAATACAAATGTTACTGGTGGCAAGGGCGTGACGGGTGTGTTTTTCACATCCTTTGTCATTCAGTAAGAGGGTGTGATCAGCCGTAATACCTAAAGGGCTCACGTGGCAGAAGACATACTGTCTCAAGACGAAGTTGATGCCTTACTCAAAGGGGTAACCGGTGAGGTGGAGGAGGCTGCCGCCGAAGGGGGAGAGGGGTGCGTTCGCCCTTATAATCTGGCCAAGCAGGAGCGCATTGTCCGGGGTCGCATGCCCACCCTGGAGATTATCAACGAGCGCTTTGCCCGTTTGTTCCGAATCGCATTGTTCAATTTCATGCGCCGCACCGCTGAAATTTCCGTTAGCCCGGTGCGTGTTCTCAAATACAGTGAATTTGTTCGCAACCTGGTCGTGCCGACCAACCTGAACATGGTGCAAATCAAGCCGCTACGCGGCACGTCGCTGTTCATTTTTGACCCGAATCTGGTGTTTCTGGTAGTGGACAACCTGTTCGGCGGTGATGGACGCTTTCATATGCGAGTGGAAGGCCGTGATTTCACGCCGACCGAGCAGCGCATCATTCAGCGTATGCTGGAAGTGGTTTTTTCGGAATACAAGAAAGCTTGGGAATCGGTCTATCAGGTTGACTTCGAATATATCCGTTCCGAGATGAACACCCAGTTTGCCAACATCGCCACGCCCAGCGAAGTCGTGGTGGTGACTACCTTTAATATTGAGTTGGGATCGGGAGGCGGCGATTTTCACATCTGCATGCCCTATGCTATGATCGAGCCGATTCGCGATATCCTGTATAGCAGCATGCAGGGCGAGCGCATGGAGGTGGATCATCGTTGGGCAAAACTGATGACGAAACAGCTGCAGTCAGCAGAGGTGAATCTGGTCGCGAATCTGGGCGAGACCCCAGTCAATCTTGGACAAATTCTAAACATGAAAGTGGGGGATGTGATTTCCCTGGATATTCCCGAAGCGATTGTCGCTGAAGTGGATGGCGTGCCTGTGCTGGAATGCAATTATGGCGTTCTCAATGGTCAGTACGCGCTTAAGGTGAACAGAATCATTGCCGGCACGGATGACGAATCCGGTCACGGAGGCCAACATGGCTGACGAAAATGCTGGAGATTCAGCCGGTACAGACGATTGGGCGGCTGCGATGGCCGAGCAGGCGACTGCAGATACAGCTGCTGGCACTCCGGCTGAAGACGATTGGGGCGCGGCACTAGCCGAGCAGGCCTCCTCTGCGACGCAGGATGCCGTAGCGACGTTTGCCGGAAGCAATCCTCCTGCGGCAAAGGCCCAGTTCGAGCAGCTTTCCCCTTCCGGTATTCCAGTCGGCGCGCCCAACAACATCGACATGATCCTGGACATCCCGGTCAACCTCACGGTCGAACTGGGGCGCACCAAGCTGGCAATTCGTAGTCTGTTACAACTGGCACAGGGATCTGTGGTGGAGCTGGACGGCTTGGCGGGCGAACCGATGGATGTGCTGGTCAACGGCTGTCTGATTGCCCAGGGTGAGGTGGTGGTGGTGAACGACAAATTCGGGATTCGCCTGACCGATATTATTTCCCCCTCAGAACGCATACGTAGACTGCACAAATGAGTCCGAGGAAAGAGGCGGTGGCGCGATTCTCCGTTGGGCTTCCCGTGTTTTTTCAGCCTTTCGCTGTCCTGGCTGCACAGTCAGCCATTCCTGCACCGATTGTTTCCCCGGTTTCCTTGGGCGGCATGTTGCAGGTCCTGTTAGGTCTGGGCCTGGTGCTGGCGGCGGTGGCCGGCTCAGCCTGGCTGCTCAGACGTTTTTCCCCCGGGCAGGTCGGTGCGGGTGGAGCCATCAAGGTGATCGGCGGCGTTGCACTGGGTCCCAAGGAGCGACTGGTGCTGGTGGAGATCGGTGAAACCTGGCTGGTGCTGGGGGTTGCGCCGGGGCAGGTGAACTCCCTGCATACTCTGGACAAACCGGAAGGTGGCGCATTTGCAGTCGAGGCGCCGTCTGGTGGTGGAGGACGCAACTTTTCAGCATGGCTCAAACAGGCAATGCAGGGGCGCAAACTTGGGCAATAGAACAGGGCAGCTTCTGAAATCATCGTTTGCCGCCGCGCTGTTGGTGCAATGCCTACTGCTGCCGTTAACGGCCATGGCGGCTGATCCGGGTTTGCCTGCCTTCACCAGCACGCCGGGGCCGGGCGGCGCCCAGACGTATACCCTCAGCATTCAGGCGCTGCTGATGATGACAGCGCTGACATTCCTGCCGGCGTTGCTGCTGATGATGACGGCGTTTACCCGCATCATCATCGTGCTATCGCTGCTGCGCCAGGCAATCGGTACGATGCAGGCGCCTCCCAACCAGATTCTGATTGGCCTTTCCCTGTTTTTGACCTTTTTTGTCATGGCGCCGGTGTTCGATAAAATTTATGCTGAGGCTTATCAGCCTTATGCGGCGCAAAAAATCGACTTTAACCAGGCGCTGGAGAAGGGTACTGCCCCTTTGAAAGCCTTCATGCTGCGGCAGACGCGCCAGGATGATCTGGCGCTGTTCGTCAAGCTTTCCAACAGCGCACCCTTGCCCGGTCCGGAAGCGGTGCCAATGAAAATCCTGGTTCCGGCCTATGTCATCAGCGAGCTCAAAACCGCGTTCCAGATCGGTTTCGTGGTGTTTATTCCGTTTCTGATCATTGATATGGTGGTGGCCAGCGTGTTGATGTCGATGGGCATGATGATGCTGTCGCCGGTGGTGATTTCATTGCCATTCAAGCTGATGCTGTTCGTGCTGGTGGATGGCTGGAATCTGCTTATCGGTTCCTTGGTGCAGAGCTTCTACACATGACGCCGGAAAGTGTGATCACTATTGGCCAGCAGGCGGTGGAAATTACCCTGCTGGTGTCGGCGCCTCTGCTTCTCTCCGCACTGGCCGTCGGCTTGCTGGTGAGCATCTTTCAGGCCGCGACCCAGATCAATGAAATGACCCTGTCTTTCATCCCAAAACTGCTGGTGATGTTTTTCGTGCTGGTAGTTGCGGGTCCCTGGATGTTGAACCTGATGATGGATTATACCAGCCGCCTGTTTAGCAGTATTCCAGGGCTGGTGGGCTAGACTGCACGGCGATGATCAGCGTTACTTCAGCCCAGTTAAGCGCCTGGCTGAGCGCTTTCATTTGGCCTTTTTTTCGTATTCTTGCCCTGGTTAGTAGCGCGCCTATTCTCGGCAATCCCAGCGTACCTGTGCGGGTGAAAATTGGGCTGGCCGTTGTCCTTACTCTGGTTCTGGCGCCCATCCTCGGTAGCATGCCAGCGGTGGAGCCGGGTTCTGCAATCGGCCTCCTGATTCTGGCGCAACAAATCGTGATTGGCGTGGCGATCGGATTTACGATGACCATCATCTTCACGGCAGTGGAAATGGCCGGTAATGTTGCCGGTATGCAGATGGGTCTGGGATTCGCCACCTTTTTCGATCCGCAAAACGCCGCCCAGACTCCCGTGGTGGCACAGTTTCTCGGGCTGCTCGCCGCATTGTTGTTTCTGGCCTTGAATGGTCATTTATATATGATCGAGGTATTGGCGTATAGCTTCGAGGTGCTACCGGTGGCGCCACAGCCTTTTTCCGCAGTCGGCTGGCGAGTCCTGGCGGGCTGGGGAGGAGAGATGTTTCTCGCCGGGTTGCTGCTTTCCATGCCGATCATGGCCGCCCTGTTGATCACCAACCTGGCGCTGGGCATCATGACTCGCGCCGCGCCGCAGCTGAATGTGTTCTCGGTCGGATTCCCGATTACGCTGGCAGCCGGGTTTGTCGTGCTTGCCATTGCCTTGCCTTATTTCGTTCCCTTGTTTGACCGCCTGCTTCATGACGCGCTGCAGATGGCGATGCAAGTCTTGCGGCTGGCAAATCCCACCGCACCCTGATGGCTCCGGCTATACCGTTTGTTTCCGCACCTTCCGAATGGGTGGTGTGTTGTGCACCGCTTATCCGTGGCGGCGGCCGGGTTTTGGACGTTGCTTGCGGAACCGGCCGGCACACCCGCTTCCTGACTCAGGCCGGGTTTCAGGTCGAAGCGGTAGACCGTGACGTCTCCGCATCGGGTTTTTTACCCGGTGTTGCGATACGCCAGGCTGACCTTGAAGGCGAACCCTGGCCGTATTCTGTCGGCGAATTCGATGGCATTGTGGTAACCAACTACTTGTATCGTCCTCTGTTTTCGCACCTGTTCGAAGCGCTCTCTGCGGGCGGGGTGCTGATTTATGAAACTTTTTCCGAGGGCAATCAACGGCTAGGCCGGCCGCGTAACCCGGACTATCTCCTCAAATCAGGTGAATTGCTTGAACAAGTGAAAGGGCGGCTGGAAGTCAACGCTTATGAGGAGTTGTGCGTTATACGAAATGAACGTGCCGTGGTGCAGCGGATTTGTGCGGTAAAGGCCGCCAGGTAATTTTTCAATGGCCCCTTTATTTTTCCCTGAAACACCCGATATAACAATTACGGACGTCGGGAAACAAATGGGCAGAAAAGCGGAGGTGGATCATGTTAGTGACTATGGATATGTGCTCAGTCAAAGCGGGCAGCGACTATACTACAGAGGTGATGTGCGCCGGTTGGAATCCTGAAATTGCGATGATGCAAGACAGGGCGGTCGAGCTTGCAGAACAATTGATCCAAATGGGTATCCCCTTGACGCACGTAAAGTTCTACTGGACGGTTTTCGCCAAGACGCATCACGCTGCCCCACC
>PFJY01000027.1 GCA_002784065.1 Hydrogenophilales bacterium CG_4_10_14_3_um_filter_58_23
AGAATAGAAACCATGTGATACGGCCATATGCTTCCGGCCCAAGCCAGAATATTTTCAGCGGGCGCGAGTAGTCTGACTTTTGATCTTTTCTTACCTTCCGGGCGGTAAGCCGAAAATCCAGCAGTCGTGAGACAACGGCGGCACAACTAAACAGGGCAGCCAGCAGTAGGAGTGGAAATGACCAAGCAAACATTACCTTGAAAGCTCCACAAGGAACGAACTCTTCGATTTGTATAAGGGAGAAACCAACAGCAAGACCGGACACCGAAAGACCGGAAATGAGAGCGACAGCTACCGATAGCTGCGCAATTACTAGGCCTTGCCATCTGTTGTATCGATCATCCGCCATGTGCTGCCTTTGAGTGCTAACGTAAAGTAGACCCCAATAAAATACCTATACTTTTATCGGGTTGGTTTGTAAACATGGCAATAACTCTAAACCTAATTTAAAATCAAGGTGATTCGGTTTTTATCGGGACATTAAGTATTTTTTAACACACCGGCATGTCCACCCCCCAAAAAACCTGTCAAAACTCTCCGATTAAGCCCACGTAGAAGGTGACAAATTGATGGGTATCGCTACGCTCCACCCATCCTACGAAACATGGCTGCATTGCGAAGCCGGGGTGCGGGTATCCATGTTGCGGCCACGGTTGATATGGTCATCGATTTCACCGGCACATCCCACCATGCGGCCGAACAGGAACGCGGTAAATGCCGCCATCTCCATCGAGCCTTCGCCGAGGTCGCCATTGCGGTAGCGCGGCCAGAGGAGTTTCAGGAGCAGCGTGGCGATGACGGCGTCGATATTGACGCAGAAGACGTTTTTGGTTACGCCGTTGTCGAATAGTGCCTGAACCAGCGCCTTGTAGAAATCGTGGAAGACGTTCTTTTCGCCACGCTCCGCGAACAACTCTGCGATGTAAACTTCGCGCGGGTCATGATTGACCACATGGCCCTTGAACACCGGGTGGTTGACGCCGGGAATGTTGCGTATCGGTCGGCCGAGCGCCTTGCTGGACTTCTTTTCCTCGCCGAAAGCTTTGGCGTAGGCCGTCGCCATCGCCTGGAGGTCGAGCCCGTGGTTGGCGGCGCCGGCATCGGCCAGCGGGGTGCTGCCAAAGCTTTCGATCAGGAACTGGATGCCCTCGTAACCGTTGCCGCCGTGGGCGAAGCCGGTGTGGGTGAGGAAGCCGAGCATGGCCTTGTTGATCTGCACCCGTTCCGGTGATTCCGGTCCGTCGGCCGATACCGCGCCTTTGCAGCCCTGTGCCGAGATGGTGCCGACACCGTTCGAGATAATCAGTCCCAGCATGACCTGGAACGGGAACAGGCTGGCCGGCGTTGGCCGCTCGCCGAGCAAGGAGAGATAGGCTAACTCGGTGATGCTCCAGGATTCCAGGATTTCTTCGGTGGTGACACCGCAGAATTTGCCGGGCTGGTGATGTTTGCCATTGGCCGCGGCACCGATAATGACCGCGAACAGATGGGCATACCAGGGCATGTTACGCACTGTCAGGCGGGGAATGCGCTTGCGCATCAGGGGTTCCCAGGCAATGGTTGTAGTGAGCGCGGCGATTACCGCGTCCGTTGTCGGGTGACCCTTCAGTGTGCGCAGGTAGCGCACGAAGACCGATTTGCCCTGGCGTTTATCGAAGGCCTTGAGCATCGCTTCGGCCAATGGATCCGGCTCGTTGCCCAACAGGGTGGCGAGTTGCTCGGCACTGGCTTGTGCGGGGGCGATCGTGGCCTGCTCGTCGTCGCCCGTGGTCAGACCGGAATGGGCGAACAGGTCGATCAGAGTGTCGGCGGCCTGGCGCGCCCCGTCGACACGCTTCGGACCGAGCAGCGCGACCGCCGCGCCGACCGCCGTGTTGGGGGCGTTGCCGGCCTCACGCGCCGCGTCGGCGGCTGCCAGCATGGGTTCATTGTGCAGGTTGACCCGCGCCGCCACCGCCAGGTTGAACAGGGCATTATCGTTGGCGTCGTTGAGTTCGCGCACCAGTGCCAGGCAGAGGTTGGACTCCAGCGGCTGCTTGGCGGTGTCCAGAATAGAGATGCCGTTGACCTTGGTGATCTGTGTCTTTGGATCCATCACCGAGCTTCCCGAGCAGTCTTTCATCGACTGGCGCGGGAAGATGGCGCCCACATTCTTGAGCAGTTCGGCGATCTGCTCGTCGTAGGGCGGCATTGCCTTGACCACGGGAATATCCAGCTCGGGCGGAAGCTTCAGGCCCTGGTCGTCGCCGAACCACGGCTTCAGCTCCAGATTGCCTTCTGGCGGGAAATCCCGCTCGATGCCGTTGAGGCGCATCACTGCGGTAAGCGCCAGCGGGATGTGGGCGATGTTGGTGACCACCGCGCCCAGTTTCGTACACACTGGGTTCTCGGGGGTGAAGAGGTCGGTCACGCCGAACTTTTCCATGAACCAACGCTCTTTGGCCAAGGCATCATCGCCCGATCCGGCGATGGCGCCAGCGTGGCCGACAGCCCGCGTCAGCTTCGCCTTCCAGCGACCCACCACGCAGGCCACCACCGGCTTTTCAAACGTCACCTCTTCCTCATAATAACCGCCCGGCTCGGCGTACATGACCGCTGCCTTGGTGCGCACGTCGTTGGCCATAGCGTAGGCGAACTCCGGGGTGGCATAGTGGATATAGACGTCTTTGCCGCTGGAAACCAGCGTTGTCGTCCCCCAGCCGCCAATCGACAGGTAGTTGGCGATGGTGGTGGTGAAGTTGCCGGAGTTGGAATAAATGGCGATCGAACCTTTGCGCAAGGTTTCTGCGGGATTATCGCCGCCCAACGCGCCGCCTATTCGCACATGGTTCCACGAATCCGCCACGCCCAGGCAGTTGGCGCCGAAGATGTCCACTCCGCGCTGCTGGCCGAGCGCTCTGATCTCGCGGGCATCATGCACCGAGGTCTTCTCGGTGAGGATGATGACCTTCTCGATATCGGGATTGATCCGAATCAGCTCGGCGACGCCGTCGCGCACGGCGGCAGGCGGCAGATAGACGACGCCGACGTTGAATTTGAGCCCGGCCTCCAAGCCTTCGCGCACGTTGTTGTAGACCGGGATGTTGCCCAGCGGCGTCTCCAGGACTTGTCCACGGCGCCCCGGCGAAGTGCCGAAGACCACATTGCCGCCCGAATAGGCGTGACTGACCGGGGTTACGGAACGGGATTCGTTCCCCGTGATGTTCAGCACGCAGATGCGATCATCTTTGGTCGCAATATCGGCCAGGGAGCGAATGCCGACGAAGTATTTGAATTTCTCGATACCAGGCTTTCTCATCGTTACACCTTTATGGTCTAAAACATCGCCCGTTAGGGGATTATTAAAATTTAATGGTCATGTAGGGTGGGCACAAAAAACGTGCCCACCCCAGAGGCTCAGGCACCGGGCGGCAAACCCAGCAACGTTGCCACTTGGGCGCGCCCGCCGCTCTTCATCCAGCGATCCGCTTCCTGAGCGTAAGTCACCACGTCAGTCATCGCGGAGTCGAAACCGAAAATCCGATAGGGTATCCGCAACGAGTCGAGGACATCCTTGAAGGCGCCCATGCCGCGAATTACATTGGGGCCACCGCGACCGATCACCACGTAAATCGGCGTGGGACCGTGTTCGCTGAAGTAATCGCGCAGGGCATCGGCCATCGCCCGGAAGGTGACGAAAATATCGGTGTTGTTGGCTTTGCCGCCGATGACAAACAGGACATTCGACTGCTTGAGGTAGTACTTGAGGCAGATGCGCATCACCTCTTTCATCTTCTCGTAGGGGGGATTGCCGCCGAAATCGGAAGAGATGATGGCATCGTTGCCAAGCACTTCGGTGACCAGGGAATTTGCGCCGCCGCCGAAGGTCGGCGCCAGGATGGTGCCTTTGTCGTTGATCACGTAAACGTCGCTCTGTCCCTGGTAGGTGCGCAGTTCGTTGATCTCCTGCTCGAAATCGTTGACCTCGGTGATAAACAGGTCAGCGGGCAGGTTCAGGCGGCCAACGCGTGGATCGTCGCGGTCGAAGCCGCACTTGAAGTCGCAGGCCACCGGCAACAAATAGCCCGGTCTGTTCTCCGTCATGCGGATGGGATTGAGTTCCAGCGTCGACATGCCGTAATGGTGGAACAGTTCCCATAGCTTCGGCAGATGCTGCACCAGCGGCGACACGATCTCGCGCGGCGCGCCCAGATCGGACAGCGCGTTGGAGATGACGAAGGACGTGAGTCCGGTCAGAGGATCGAACGGGACTTCGACGATTTGGGTCTTGTCCAGCTCTTCGATGTCCATGCCGCCGTGGTGGGTGAGCGTCATGACCGGCGCGCGGTAGCGGGTCGAGTCGGTGATCGAGAAATAGACCTCGTAGTTGGCCGGTACGGCGCCCTCGAAGGTGACCCCGCGCGACTTGTAGACAACGTTACCGACCCGGTATTCGGCAAAGTAGAGTCGCTCTTTTTCGGCCAGCGCCGACTTCAGGTCGCTGGCGCGCCCGATCAGCCCGGACTTGCCCTTCTTGCCCACGCCACCCTTGAAGATGGGCTTGATGAAGACCGAACCGCAACGTTCGATCAGGCTGTGGATCTCATGTTCGCTGGCTTCCGATCCGAGCACCTCGGCGGCCGGAAAATCGACGATCTTGAGCATCTGTGCCCCGTAGAGCATCCCACTGATGTTCATGGCTTTCTTACCCCTTCTCTATCAAATCCCGGCTGTTGGTTGCCGGGGATTATTTTCGAAAATGCAGCAGGTAGGGTGGGCACGTTTCTGTGCCCACGCGGAAACTGGCTGACCGCGTGGGCACAGAAACGTGCCCACCTACGACTAATACTCTTCCGGCAGCTCCTTCAGCTCGGCCCACGAATAGACCGGCCCCTTGACGCACACGTAATCCTTGCCGACGTTGCAGCGACCGCATTTTCCCAAACCGCATTTCATCTTGTTCTCGAGGGTGGTGTAGATCTGCTCGTCCGCGAATCCGAGGCTGCGCAGGTTCTGGATCACGTACTTGATCATGATCGGTGGCCCGCAGGTGATGGCGATGGCGTTGTCGGACGAAGGCTCCTTGTCCATCACGTTGGCCGGCACGAAACCACAATAAGCATCCCAACCATCCTCGGCCTTGTCCACAGACAGATGGACGTCGGCAACGCCACGCAGTTTTTCGAGCTCCGCCTTGTACATGATGTCGCGCGGCGAGCGTCCGCCGTAAAACACGGTGATGTTCTTGAAGCTGTCACGCTGCGCCACGGCGGTGGTGATGACCGGCCAGATCGGCGCCAGGCCGCAGCCGCCGCCGATGAAATACAAATTTTTGCCCCGCCAGTCATCGACCGGAAAGCTGTTGCCATAGGGGCCGCGAATACCGACGACATCGCCCACCGCCAAGTCGTGGAAAGCGGCGCTCACCCGTCCCACCCGCATGATGCTGAATTGCTTGTAGTCCTTGACCAGCGGTGAAGAGGCAATGGAGATCATCATTTCGCCGCGCCCGAAGATCGAGAGCATGGCGCATTGGCCGCACTCGTGTTCGAAGCTGTCGCCGTTCACGGGCTCGACACGGAAGGTCTTGATGGAGCGTTCGCCGGCCACCTCCTCCTTGATGTAGGTGATCCGAGCCAGTTCTGGGAGGTAAATGTTATCCGGCATGTTCGACTACCTTGTTGACGACAGAAACGATATCGATCCCGACCGGGCATTCGCTGATACAGCGACCGCAACCGGTGCATTGGGGCATTCCGAAATTTTCCGGGAAATACTGAAATTTGTGGCACACCCGCTGGCGCAGCCGGGCGCCGACGGTCGGCCTCGGGTTGTGGCCGGAGGTGTGCATGGTGAAATCGGGGAACTGGCAATTGTCCCAGGTGCGTACCCGGTTTCCTTTCAGCGGTGCCGAGCCGGTGACTTCGTCGTTGATGTCGAAGCAATGGCAAGTCGGGCACAGAAATGTGCAGATACCGCAGCCGATGCAGGCTCGCGCCAGCTCTTCCCATAGCGGCGACTTGAAACTCGCCTTCAGCTTGGCCGGCACCGCATCGGGGTTATGAACTGCCCGTTGCGGCTGGGCGAGGGCCTCGGTGTGTACGCTTTTCAACTGCTGGCGATCGGCGTCCGCCGGTTCGTCGAACAGACTGTTGGCTGCCGTCATCAGCGCCTTGCCGGTCTCGGTGACTGCGGCCACGAAATAGCGGTCGCCCAGGTCGGTCAGCAGCACGTCGAGACCGTCGGTAGAGACCGGCGAGCCGCCGACCGACAGGCAGAAGCAGTTGGCGCTCGGCGGCTGGTTGCAGGCCAGGCCCACGTAAGCCACGTTTTTGCGCCGCGCCTGGTAGTAGGTATCCTCGACGTGATCGCCGAACACCCGATCCATGCGCACTGCGCCGCGACCGTCGCAGGGGCGCACGCCAAACACGGCGCGTTGCACGGTATCCGGCAGGATCTGCGTCAGCCGTGGCGCTTCGCCCTTGATCTGTTCGAAGGAGAAAAAAACCTCCCGCTGGGGAAAGGCGAGTCCCTTGGGCGGTTGCGTGGTGTTGGGGTGGTCGAGCCGAACCGCGCCGCTGACGGGTCGATACGCCCAGATGCCGTCTTCCAGCGCCGGGGAGAGTACCTCCCAGCCGGTCAACGCGGAGATCCAGTCGTCAATGCGTTCTTTATGTAAAATTTTTTCCATATTCTTACCTGATGGCGCTTACCTGATGGCTGTTATCTTATGAAGCTGCCGGGATCGCTGTCGTTGAAGGAGGCCACCAGCGATGCCGCTCCGATGCTCGCCCCAGGCTCATAGCCGAAACGTTCGCGGGCTTCCCGTTCCATCTTGTTGTTGAGCAGCCGTAGCGGAATGTTGACCGGGCAGACCCGTTCGCATTCGCCGCAATCGATGCAGCGGCCAGCCAGATGCATGGCGCGTGTCATGTGGTAGGTGATGTTTTCGGAGCGCACTGCCGAGCGCTCGATCCAGCGGATGCGGTTGGCCTTCTCGTCAGCCGTGGTTTCCGGGGCCACCGGGAAGGTGATGCTATCCACCACGCACTCGTCGCAGTAGCACATCGGGCACACCGAGCGGCACGCAAAACAACGGATGCAGCGCTCGAACTGACGCCGCCAGAAGTCCCAGCGCTCGGTCGCGCCCTGTTCCTCGAACCGGGCGAGGGCGGCGAACGGCGCCGCCAGTTCGCGTCCCGTCTTGTCCTCGCCGAACACTACGTTGTGCTCCTTGGGGAAGGGCGCGCGGCATTCCAGGCAGCGATCCGCCATGACCTCGCGTGCTGGCAACCGCTTCTCGCCCTCCGGGGTGGTGAAGACGAAATCGTCGCCTTCGAAAGCCGCATCGGTAGGGGTGCCTGGCACATGCCCGGCCAGCTTGCGTTCGTCCAGCACGCCGACACCCTCGCAGGACACGCCGATGATGTAAACCTCCTCGCGCTTGAAGTAGTGCTCCTGCATCAGCACGACGATGGCGCGGGCGTCGCAGCCCTTGGCGATGATGGCGATGGGTGCCCCTGGAGCCTTGCGGGAATGCGCCAGAAACTTGCGATCCTCGACCAGATAGAGCGCCAGGTTATGAAAGCAGGTGGGGTCCCACACCAGTTCGTCGGCCTGCTCGGGCGCGGTAATCACAACGGGCTCGGCGGCCATGCCACGGCTGCCCCGCCGGTAGCCGATGACGGCGCGAACCTCGCCTTTGGCGAGAAGGTCTCTCGCCGCATCGCGTATATCCCGAACATTAATCATGTGCGATCCGCCTTCAGTTTGTCCTGTGGCCCGAGCGGCTTGAGGTCGGCGACGAAATCCTTGACGACCTGGGCGTACTTGGCACCCTCGGCGGCCGACACCCAGGACATCCTGAACCGGTCCGGCTCGACACCGACGAATTCGAGCAGCTCCTTGATCAGGTAGATCTTGCGCCGCGCCAGGTAGTTGCCCTCGATGTAGTGGCAGTCGCCGATATGGCAGCCCGACAGCAGGACACCGTCAGCCCCCTTGTTGAAGGCCGACAGGATGTAGAGCGGCGAGATGCTGCCCGAACACGGGACGGTGATCGGCGTCGCGTTGGCCGGGTACTGAATCCGGGATACGCCGGCCAGATCGCTGCCCGCCGACGAGCACCACTTGCACAGAAAGGCGACGATCTTGGGTTCGTATGTTTCTGGTTCCGACATCTATCTTCCTTAGTTCATCCGTTCATCATGCCAGTAAATCGTAGGTTGGGCTGAGGCACGAAGCCCAACAGACCCAATCCTCCTTCAAAACACCGGTGCCGATGTTTTGGGTTTGTTGGGCTTCGCGATGAAACCGCTCAGCCCAACCTACATTGCTTTCGTTCATCAAGCCAGGCACGCTTCGATCATCTCGAAGACCTGCATCTGCGTGGCGTTCTTGACTTCGATGGCGGCGCGCAGGCAGGTGGCCGTGCAACTGCCGCAACCTTCGCACAGCACCTCATTGACCACCGCCTTGCCGTTTTCCAGCCGGATTGCATGGTAGGGGCAGGCGGTGACGCACATCTCGCAGCCGGTACAGTGGGAGCGGCGCACGCGGGCGACGGTCGGCGCATGGCTGAGAGACGCCTGCGACAGCAGCGCGATCACTTTGGCGGCGGCCGCGCCGGCCTGGGCGACGGTTTCGGGAATGTCCTTCGGGGCTTGGGCGGCACCGGCCAGGAAGATGCCGGCGGTGACGCTTTCGACCGGCTTCAGCTTGGGGTGAGCCTCGGCCAGAAAGCCATCCTTGTCGCGACCGATCTTGAGCACCTTGGCGATTTCCGCCGTGCCCTTCGAGGGCTGCATGGCGAGCGCCAGCACTACCATGTCGGCGTCGATCTCGACGTTCTGTCCGGTCAGCGTGTCGGTTCCGAGCACTTTGATTTTGTCGTTATGCCTATAGAGTTTGGAAACGCGACCGCGCAGATAAATGGCCCCGTCCTCTTCCATGGTGCGCTGCACAAACTCTTCGTAGCCCTTGCCGCCAGAGCGGATGTCGATGTAGAACACGTAGGCGCGGCCATCCGGGACATGGTGTTTGTAGAGGCTGGCGTGCTTGGCGGTGTACATGCAGCAGATCTTGGAGCAGTAGGCGCAGTGCTGCGCCGGATCGCGCGAGCCGACACACTGGATGAACACCACATCCTTGGGCACCTTGTGGTCGGAGGGCCGCAGCACATGGCCGCTGGTTGCGCCCGAGGCCGAAC